>NC_014958.1:80000-380000 GCF_000186385.1 Deinococcus maricopensis DSM 21211 | reverse complement strand
CCCCTCATCCTCACCCACGCCGTCAACGCCGCCGCCAGCGCCTACGAAATGAAACCCCTCTGGGACGCCTACGCCGGCACCCGCCCCGTCTACGCCCTCGAATGGCCCGGCTTCGGCAGCAGCGACCGCCCCGACACCCCCTACACCCCCGACCTCATGACCGCCGCCCTCAACGCCCTCATCGACACGCTCGGCACCGACGTGGACGTCATCGCCCTCAGCCTCGGCAGTGAATTCGCCGCCCGCGCCGCCCTGCGCGAACCCCGCATTCACACCCTCGCCCTGATCAGCCCCACCGGCCTGGGCCGCGAACGCAACGGCACGCAAACCGCCGCGTCCACCGACGGCGGCGCGCAACTGTACGCCCGCCTGAACGCCGTCGGTGACCCGCTCTTCTGGGCGCTCCGCACCCGCCCCAGCATCCAGTACTTCCTCAGCCGTTCGTTCCGCGGCCCCGTCAACACCGACCTGATCAACTACGCCCTGCAGAGCAGCGCCCAGCCCGGCGGCAAGTACGCCCCCCTGTACTTCATCAGCGGCCGCCTCTTCACCACCAACGCCCTCGAACAGCTCTACCGCCCGCTCCGCACCCCCACGCTCGTCCTGTTCGACCAGGACGCCTTCGTGAACTTCGACCGCCTCCCGGACTTCCTGGACGGCCCGGACCGCCGCGCCGTGCGCATCCCCGACACCGACGGCCTCCCGCACTTCGAGAAACCCCTCGAAGTGCGCCGCGCGCTCGACGACTTCTGGGCCGCACACTGACACCACCTCTAAACGAGGGGGCTTCCCACTCACCGGGAAGCCCCCTCGTCTTCGCCTGCTCAGGCGGCTACGCGCAGGTGCAAAACACGCCGACCAGCTCGTCACCACGACGGGGTTCATGGCGTCCAACAGCAGGGAACTGCGGACAGCGGCCAGGCCACGCAGCCCCCATCCCACCTGTGAGGTCCGTTGAGCGGTCCAGCCAGAGCGGTGCACAGCAGCGCCGCGCACCGGTCGTCGGCTGTAGGTCCTCAACGTGTGGCAGACCAGCCTGAATCCGCCTGGCCGAGCGTGAGCCACGCGAACCTGAGCAACAGCAGGGTTCCGCGGCATGTGGTCGTTCAAGATAGGCAAGAGCCGAAGCACAAGGACCGGCGTACTTCGGCTCCTCCGAGCCATCTCGATCAGCGGTGCGTGCCCGGTTGCCGTTCAGTGCGCCCGTCACTCGGTCAGTGACGAAGCGTGTGCGCCCAAAGAGTACCCTTCATGCTCCCTAAACTTTCCCGGAATTTCGCGTTCAGCACGGCATCCCGCCTGGCAGGAGGCTGAAACCGCGTCCAGTAGGCTGAGGCGGTTCACGCCTGCGCGCCAGGCCCCACGAGGTTCATGTTGCTCACCCCCACCCGACTTGCCCTTGGCAGTGTCCTGATCGGCCTGCTCGTCCTCGCCCTCAAGTTCGTCGCGTACCAGCTGACCGGGAGCGTCGCGCTGTATTCCGACGCTCTGGAAAGCATCATCAATGTGGTGGCGTCGATCGCGGCGCTGATCGCTCTGCGCATCAGCGCGCGCCCCGCGGACGCGAACCACCCGTACGGGCACACCAAGGCGGAGTACTTCTCCGCTGTGCTGGAGGGCACACTGATTCTGCTGGCCGCGTTCGCGATCCTGCGCGAAGCGGTACTGGGCTTCATGCACCCACGAGCGTTCGACGCGAACAGCACCGGCCTGCTCATCAGCGGCGGCGCGTCCGTCCTGAACGGCGTGTGGGCGACCCTGCTGCTGCGGTTCGGGCAGCGCTGGCGTTCGGCCGCCCTCACGGCCGACGGGCGCCACCTGATCACGGACGTCGTGACGTCCGTGGGGGTGCTGGTGGGCGTCGGTCTGGCGGCCCTCACCGGCTGGCGCGTCCTCGACCCCCTGCTGGCGGCGGTCGTGGCCGTGAACGTCCTGTGGTCCGGGTGGCAGCTCGTGCGGGAGTCCGTGGGCGGCCTGATGGACGCGGCGCCCGCGCCGGAAGTGGTCGCGCAGATCCGCGACATCATCGCCCGAACCGCTGTGGGGGCGCTGGAGGCGCATGACGTGCGGGCGCGGCACGCGGGCCACGCGACGTTCATCGAGTTCCACCTGGTGGTGCCGGGCGACATGCGCGTGGCGGAAGCGCACGGCATCTGTGACCGCCTCGAGGAGACCCTGCAGGCGCAGATCGAGGGGGCGGTGGTGACCATTCACGTTGAGCCTGAAGGGCAGGCGAAGCACACGGGCGTGCTCGTCCTCTGAGACCAGCGCCCCTTGGGGTGTGAAGGCGCCGGGCGCAGCAGCCCGGCGCCTCCGGTTCGGCCTCTGAAGTGAAGGTGGGGCTGCGCGCGTGGCAGGGTCCGCTGCTGTACCCAACCGTGGCTTCGGGGTCGCGGCTGGTTGTGGGGTTGCGCGCTGACTTCGGGTACACTGCGGCACCACCTGCGCTGAGGACGCCCATGACCATGAACGGTTCCGTTTCTCCTGTTGGTTTTCTCGGGCTGGGCGTGATGGGCCAGCCCATGGCCCTGAATCTTGCTCGTACGGGCACACCCCTCGTGGTGTGGAACCGGACGGCCGCGCGGTGTGCGCCGCTGCGTGACCTCGGCGCGGACGTCGCGGAGACGCCCGCCGAGGTGTTCGCGCGTGCCCGCACCGTGATCGTGATGCTCGTGGACGAAGCGGCCATTGACGCTGTTCTCCGACGGGGCACGGCCGAGTTCCCGGCGTTCGTGGCGGGGCGGACGCTCGTCGTGACCAGTTCCATCACGCCGGAGTACTCGCGCGCCCTCGCAGCCGAGGTGGGCGCGCACGGCGGCACGTACGTGGAAGCGCCCGTGTCCGGGTCGCGCATTCCCGCTGAACAGGGCGCGCTGGTCGGCATGCTCGCGGGGGACGAGGCCGTGGTGGAGGCGCTGCGGCCGATCTTGCAGCCTGTGTGCCGCGCGGTGGTGTACTGCGGGCCGGTGGGGCACGCCCTGCTGATGAAGTTCGCCGTGAACCTGTTCCTGAACGTCATGGTCGCGGGTCTCGCGGAAGCGGCGCACTTTGCGGGGCAGCAGGGGCTGGACCTGCGACAGTTCCAGGCGGTGCTGGACGCGGGGCCCATGGCGAGTGGCGTTTCGCGCCTGAAGGTCGCGAAGCTGGTTGAGCGGGACTTTTCGGTGCAGGCGGCGGTCAGTGACGCGCTCAACAGTGCGCGCATGATCAGTGAGACTGCGCGCGCGTCGGGGACGGCGGCGCCGCTGATCGACCTGACGCGCGCCCTGCTGGCGGAGACGGTGGCGCTGGGCGCGCCGCGCGAGGACATGATCGCGGTGGTGCGCGCCCTTGAGGCGCGCACCACCGCCGGGGGTGAAGGGGCGCCGCTCCAGCAACTGGCTGAGGACAGGTCCGGGTAGAGGGACGGCCCCCACCCCGAAGGCGCGGTGAGGGCAGCGCGGTAGGGGCGTGGCCCGTTTGCGCTCGCCGTCACGCTTGCGGGGGCTTCGGGGCGGGTACGCTCCACGCATGCGTGCCGTTCGAGTGCATCAGCCCGGAGAAGCCAGCGCCCTCGTCCTTGATGATCTGCCGATGCCCGTGCCCGGCCCCGGGGAGGCGCGCGTGAAGCTGACGTACGCCGGCCTGAACTTCATTGACGTGTACCACCGCACGGGCCTGTACCCGTTGCCGCTGCCGGCCATTCTGGGCAGCGAGGGGGCCGGCACCGTCGACGCGGTGGGGGCGGGCGTGACGGACGTTCGCGTGGGTGAGCGGGTGGCGTTCGCGCTGCACCGCGGCACGTACGCCGAGTACGCCGTCGTGCCCACCTGGAAGTTGCTGCCCGTTCCGGACGGCGTGAGTGACGCGCAGGCGGCCGCGCTGCTGCTCCAGGGTCTGACCGCGCACGCCCTGGCGCTCAGCACTGTTCCCCTGAAGTCCGGTAACACCTGCCTCGTCCACGCGGCGTCCGGCGGGGTGGGGTTGCTGCTGACGCAGATTGCGCGGCGGCAGGGTGCGCGCGTGCTCGCCACGGTCGGGAGCGCCGAGAAGGCCGCGCTCGCCCGGAATGCGGGCGCGGACGAGGTGATGCTGTACCGCGACGTGGACTTCGAAACGGAGGTGCAGCGCCTGACGGCCGGCGCGGGGGTGGACGTCGTGTACGACGCCGTCGGGCGGGACACCTTCGCGAAGGGCCTGAACGTACTGCGGCCACGCGGCACGATGGTGCTGTACGGCGCGGCGAGCGGGCCCGTGGAGCCGCTGGATCCGCAGGTGCTCAACCAGAAGGGCAGCCTGTTCCTGACCCGGCCGACCCTCGGGCATTACGTGGCGACCCCGGAGGAGCTGCGCGAGCGGGCCGCGGATCTGTTCGCGTGGCTCGCGGACGGGACGCTGCACCTGCGGATTGATCGGACGTTCCCGCTGGCGCAGGCGGCCGAAGCGCACCGGTACATCGAGGCGCGGGGGACGAAGGGGAAGGTGCTGTTGCAGGTGCCCTGATGTGGGCGGCGGGGAGCGTCCACCCTCCGCTCGCCGTGGGCGCTGTTCAGGGGCCGTGCCGGAAGCGCAGGGGGTTGCCCGCCGGGTCGTGGACGTCAAGGGTGTCGCGTTCGCGGTGGAAGGGCACGTCGGCGCGGTGCAGGCGGGCGCCCAGGGCGTCGAGGTCCGTGGCGTGCGGCAGGTTCACGTTTACGCGCATGAGCGCGCTGGCGGTCTCGCCGGCCGGGGCGCGCCGCGCGCCCCCCCAGGTGTTCAGGCCGAAGTGGTGGTGGTAGCCGTGGACGGAGATGAACAGCGCGCCCGGCCAGCGCGCGACGACGTCGAAGCCCAGCACGTCCCGGTAGAAGGTTTCGGTGGCGTTGAGGTCGCTGACGCGCAGGTGGACGTGCCCCATGACGGTGCCTGCGGGCAGGCCGGTGAACGGGGCGTCCGCGCCGGGTTCGGCGAGCAGGCCCTGCAGGTCGATGGGGTCGCCGGCCATCTGCACGTGGCCGTCCTGCCAGCGCCAGGTGTCGCGCGGGCGGTCCCGGTACACTTCGATGCCGTGCCCGTCGGGGTCCTGGAGGTAGAAGGCTTCGCTGACGAGGTGGTCGCTCTGGCCGATGCGGAGGCCGGTGCTGGCGGCGTGCTGCACCCAGCGGGCGAGGTCGGCGCGGGTGGGGAGCAGCACCGCGAAGTGGTAGAGGCCCGGGGCGGTGGGCCGCGCGGGCTGCGCGCCTGGCTGTTCGGTGAGGAGCAGCAGGGGTTGGGCCGGGTGGCCGAGCGTGGCGGTGGTGGGCGCGCGGTCGAGGACGGCCATGCCGAGCACGTGCGCGTAGAAGGCGACGCTGCGTCCGAGGTCCGCGACGCTCAGTTCGACGGGGCCGAGCGTCAGGTCGGTCAGGGTGGGGGTGGTGGGCTGGGTCATGTGCACCTCGGGTGGTGGGGGTCAGGCGGCGGTGCGGGTGCGCAGGGCGTCGAAGGCGTAGCGGCCGGCGCCGGTGAGGGCGAGGGCGGCGTTGGCGGCGAGGAGCGCGAGGGGGAATTCGATGCCGGCAGGGTTGAAGAAGCCAGCCTTGAGGTGCACGAAGATGATCGCGCCGAGCATGTCGAGGGCGAGGAGGACGGCGGCGGCGCGCGTGAAGAAGCCGCTGACGAGGGCGGCGCCGCCGATCAGTTCGATGAAGGCGATGGAGGGGGCAGTGAGGGGTGGGAGGGGGACGCCCATCTCGGTGAAGGCGCCGACGGTGCCGCTGAGGGTGTAGCTGAAGATCTTCTGGGCGCCGTGGGCGACGAAGATCAGGCCGATCAGGATGCGGAGGACCGCGAGGGCGAGGTCAGTGCGGGCGAGGGTGGTGGGCGTGGGGGTGGTGCGGGTCGTGGTCATGGCAGGCTCCTGGTCGTTCTGACGATAGGCGTGATAACAAGTACAGAGGCGAAAAAAGACTTCAGGGGTGTTGACCCTGGGCGCTCGCTGCTCGCAGCAACGTGAGCAGCAGGTGCAGGCGTTCGGTCGAGAGGTGCTGGAACTGACGGTGATGCAGGTCCGCCAGGGGCGCGTCGAAACGGTCCACGAGTGCGCGCCCCTGCGGGGACAGGCGTGTGAGCAGCACGCGCCGGTCCTGCGTGCTGCGCGCGCGCTCCACCAGCCCCTGCTTTTCCAGGCGGTCGAGCAGGCGGGTCACGTCCGGATCGCGGTTGATCAGCCGCGCGGCGATCTCGCCGCAGGTCAGGGGGTGTTCCCCGGCTCCGCGCAGGATCCGCAGGACGTTGAACTGCGTGGCGCTCAGCCCCTCCCGCTTGAACAGCTCCTCGGTGTCGTCGTGGAGACGCACCGCAAGCGTCTGCAGGGCGAGGTAGGTCGCGTGTTCGAGGGCGGCGTTCTCTGGCATAAGGGCATGACCTGTAGGTCCCCTCCAAAATAGTCGTTATAACGACTACTGTCAAACGACTCGAAGGGGCGCCTGTGGGCTGCCGCCACACCCCACGCCAAGGCCGTACAGCCCCACCCGCTGACCGCTCAAGCTCAGCTCCAGCCCACGCGGCGCCTCAGGACTCCAGCCGCGCAACATGTCGGCAGGCGAGCCACGCCATAAGGTCTACTGGGTCATGCCGTTCACCTACCGCACCCCCGGCCTCGTCATCACCGACCACGAACTGCCGGTGCCCCTCGACCACACGAACCCACACGGCCCGACCATCACAGTCTTCGCGCGCGAAGTCGCCTTGCCCGAAGGGCAGAACCGCCCGTACCTCGTCTTCTTCCAGGGCGGCCCCGGTTCCGAAGCGCCCCGCCCCGTCACCGCCGGCCAGCCCGGCTGGCTGCACCGCGCCCTGCAGGACTACCGCGTCCTGCTCCTCGATCAGCGCGGCACCGGCCGCTCCACCCCCGTCGGCCACCTGCCGGACCGGACGCCCGACGCGCAGGCCGCGTACCTCCGGTGCTTCCGCGCGGACTCCATCGTCCGCGACGCCGAATGCCTCCGCCAGCACCTCGGCGTGGACGCCTGGAGTGTCCTCGGACAGAGTTTCGGCGGCTTCTGCGTCACCACGTACCTGTCGCTCGCCCCGGACGCCCTCACGGAAGCGTTCATCACCGGCGGCCTCCCCGCCCCGGGCCACCACCCTGACGACGTGTACCGCGCCACGTACGCCCGCGTGCTCGACCGCAACCGCCGCTTCTACGACCGGTACCCGCAGGACCTGGACCGCGTGCGCGCCATCACCGCCCGCCTCCAACGCGAGGACCTCCGCCTGCCGAATGGCGACCGCCTCACCGCGCGGCGCTTCCTGCAACTCGGGCAGGTGCTCGGCATGAGCAGCGGCGCGGAACGACTCCACTACCTCCTCGACCTGCCCGTCGACTCGCCCGCCTTCCTGCACGACGCCGCCGCGACGCTCACCTTCGGACGCAACCCCCTGTACGCCGTCCTGCACGAGGCGTGCTGGGCGGACAGCAGCGTCACCGGCTGGTCCGCCGCTCGCGTACAGCCCGAAGCGTTCGACACCCTCGAACTGTTCACGGGGGAGATGGTGTTCCCGTGGATGTTCGACGAGTACGCGGCCCTCCAGCCCCTGCAGGCCGCCGCCGAACAACTCGCCGCGCAACCCTGGGGCCCCCTGTACGACCCCGCGCGACTGCAGGCGAACACCGTGCCCGTCGCGGCGGCCATCTACGCGGACGACATGTACGTGGAGCGCGCGTTCTCCGAAGCGACCGCGGGCATGATCCGGGGCGCGCAGGTCTGGCTGACCAACGAGTACGAGCATGACGGCCTGCGCGCGTCCGGGGACCGCGTGATCGGCCGCCTGATCGACCTGGTGCGCGGGCGCCTCTGACGCGTCCAGTCCCCGGCTTCGGCGGCGGGTAGGGATCCGGAACCTGTGGCTCCGGATACCTACCCGGAGCGCCGCGCACGCTAGCGTCGGCAGGTGACGGAAAGCGGACGGGACCGAGAACTGGAGCGACTGAAAGCGCTTGCGCGCTACGCCATTCTCGACACCCTCCCCGAAGAAGCCTTCGACCGGCTCGCGAACCTCGCCTCGCACATCTTCGAGGTGCCCATCGCGCTGATCTCCTTCGTAAGCGAAGACAGCCAGTTCTTCAAGGCCTGCCTGGGCCTCGACATGCGCCAGACCGACCGCTCCCTGTCGTTCTGCGCGTACGCCATCGAGGCCGACGAGGTGATGTGCGTGCCCGACGCCACGCTCGACGCCCGCTTCGCCGACAACGCCCTCGTGACCGGCTACCCCGGCATCCGCTTCTACGCGGGCGCGCCCATGACCACCCCGGACGGCTTCAAGCTCGGCACGGTCTGCCTCATCGACACCGTCCCGCGCGCGCCCCTCAGCGCCGAAGAACAGGCCCTGCTCGCGAGCCTCGCGGCCATGGCCGTCGACGAACTGGAACTCCGCCGCAAAACGCTCGCGCTCGAACGCGAAACGCACGCGAACGCCACGCTGCTCGCGCACGTGCGCCGCACCGCCAGGCACGCGGACGCCCTCGTGGCGCTCAGCGAACTGACCGACCTCGACCTGACGCCCCGCGAACTCGCCGTGCAGAGCGCCGCCCTCGTCGCCCGCGAAGGCCGACTCGACTGGGTCGGCCTCGTCATGCACGACGACACCCTCATGACCGTGCTGCCCCTCTACGCCGCCGCGGACCTCACGCCCGAACTCGCCGCGCACCTCGCGCTGCCACCCCGGGTGACGCTGCAGGACCTGAGCGTCCTGCACGCCCGCGCCCGCGCCGCCTACGCCGACGACGCGGCCGCCCTACCCGCCATGCACGCCGCCCTCCAGGCGCACGGCGTGCGCGGCTCCGCGCTCCTGCCGCTGGGCAGCTTCGCGGACGTCACGTACAGCGTGTGCGCGGTCCGCCGCGCGCACCAGGGCTGGACGCCCGCGGACCGCGCGCTGCTCAGCATGTACGGACGCAGCGTCGCGGAACGCCTGCGGCGCGCCCCCACGCGCCCCGCGCAGCCGCCCTCCGACGCGGCGGCACTCCAGGTGGAGGTGCGGGTCGGCCCGCTCAGGGTGCACCTCCAGCAGCGGCGCCTGTCGCTGGGGGCGCGCGGCGTGAAGCTCACGCCGCTGGAGTTGCAGGTCCTGCTGGTGTTCGCGCGCGCGCCGGAGCGGCTGTTCACGCGCGCGGAACTGGAGCGCCTCGCGTGGCCGGACGCGCGCCCGGACAGCCGCAACACCCTGAACGTGCACCTCGCCAGCCTCCGCCGGAAACTCGAGGAACTCACACCAGACGTGTCCATCCTGACGGTGCGCGGGGTCGGGTTCGTGCTGCACCTCGAAGCGACGATGGCGCCGCCCGCCTGACCAGCCCGGGCGGAAAGCACGGCCAGACGGGCGGGCAGGAGGGTCAGCCCTCCTGCCCGCCCGCGCCCGGCAGGGTTACAGGGGGCTGAAGACGAACTTGTCGCTCTGCGCGCCGCGCAGCACGCTCTCGGTGTGCTCACCGAGGTACGTCCGCCCGGTGACCGCCTCCAGGGCGCCCCACACGGCGCCAAGCGTGAACGTGCAGCGGCGGTCGCTGCCCTGCGGTTCGCCCGCGCTGCACACGGTGTCCTGCGTTTCGATCACGATGGTGTCGCCGTCCTGATAGGAGTTCGTGACGGCGCACAGGCGCGTCCCGGCCTCGCCGATCGCGGCGTCGAGCGCCGCAGCGATCTGCTCGACGGGCACGTTGGCGCCCGTGAGGCCGAGCTCAGCGACGAGCGCGTGCCCGCGGACCTTCCCGGCGCGGGTGAAGACCACGGCGGCGCCGTCCGGGCCGAGGGTGTCCTCGACGCCGGTAATCACGGCTTTGAAGCAGACGACGGAGTTGAAGTCGCCCAGGCGCGGGCGAATGGTGAATTCAGAAGGGGTCATGTCGGGCGTACTCCTGTGAGGGGCGGGGCTGGGCGGGTCGGCCTGCGGGTACAGCGCTTGCAGCAGGGCGTGCAGGGAGGACATGGGTGTGGCGGCGCCGGCGCGCGCGTCAGAGGATGCTGGCGACGGCCTGCGCCGCGTCGCGCGCTTCCATGTGCAGCAGGCCGAGGTTCATGCCGGTCGGCGCGACGACCGCGAGCACGCCCTTGCGGCCCGCCGCGTAGATGTACACCTGACCGTCCGTGCCGCTGACGCTCATTTCTGTGAGGTCGCCGGAACCGAGCGTGTCGTTGATGCGTTTGCCCAGGCCAACCGCCGTGGCCGCCATCGCCGCGACGCGCGTGGCGTCGGTGCCTTCGCCCATCATCTGCGCGATGGGCAGCCCGTCGGCCGTGGCGATCAGCGTGCCGCGCAGTTCCGGCAGGGCGCTACGAAGCTGATGCAGGGCGGTGCGAAGTTGATCCTGTTTGCTGAGTACGGCGGTGGTCATAAGAACTCCTAAAAAGAGGGAAGGGGGGATTGGAGCGCGACAGGTCGCGGAATTCCCGGAAGGGCCATCAGGGTCTGGCGGTTGGTGCCGCGAGGGTGCGTTCCAGCAGGGCGATCAGCAGCGTGCGCGCGCTGTCCGGATCGGTGGCGTTGATGCCGAGCACCTGCGCGGACGGCACCCCGAAGTACAACGCGACACCCTCCGGTAGCCAGACACGCGGCTGGTCCTGACGGGTGACGCCCACCACGAACGGCAGCGCGTACCGGCTGGTGATGTGATCGAGGATGTGCCGCGCCGGCGCGAAGTCCTGCGGTCGGTCACCGGCCAGCAGCAGTGCGAGGCCGAGCGCGCCCTCGCACAGCACGTCCCACATGAAGTCAAAGCGGTCCTGGCCGGGCGTGCCGTACAGGTGCAGCGTCTGCCCTTCCAGCGTGAGCGTGCCGAAATCCATCGCCACGGTCGTGTGGACCTTCCCGATGTCCTCGCTGGCCTCCGCCTCCGTGGCGACGACAGCCGTTTCGCTGAGGGTCTGCACGAACGTGGTCTTCCCGGCGCCCACCGGGCCGCTCACCACGAGCTTCAGGGGCGTCATGCGTTCACCGCTCCCGTCAGGCGCCGCAGCGCGTTCAGGAACCGCCGGACCGGCGTGAGCGGCGCCCGCTCCGGGTCGCCTGCCGTGACCGGCACGTCCGCGGCGCGCAACGGAACGATGAGTTGCGCGCTCCGCAGCCGGTACGTGAGGTTCCGGGCTTCCAGCGCGCCGATGCCCAGCACCTGCGCGAGCGTCGCGGCGCTGCAGCCCTGCACGAAGTGCGGCTGCACCAGCGCCCACACGGTCGTCAGGTGCGCGGGCGGCGTGGCCTGCGCGGCACTGACGCACGTGAACCGCGTCTCCATGTGCGGCAGGTGCCGTTCGGGCGTATGGACCCCTTCGAGGATGTCCTGCACCAGCGGTTCCAGCGGCAGCGCGAGCGCGGTGGCGCCGGGCGTGAAGGGGCGCGCCTGAAACTCGAACGGTCCGCGCCCGGAGTGAATGAGGTGATGGATGACGTCCCCTGCGGACGCGGCGTCCGGGACCGGCACGCCGTCGATGTGCAGGTGCAGCAGCACGCCGCGCTCCAGGTCAAGGTCGACGCTGCGGCCATGGTAGCTGCGTTGCAGGTACAGCGTGCCGCTCTGCGCGTGCAGGACCCGCATCAGGTCCGTGAAGGCGTGATGCTCGAGTTCTCCGAAAATGGACAACGGACACTCCAATCTCCCCGAGGGGGCATGGATGAACGGGGGGTGGGTTGGGAAGGCCACCCCTCAGGGCGGCCCGAACGAACGCCACTGTAAGAACCGGCGCCTTACATGGCCGTCACGAAAAATCTTTACATTCAGCGCCGCGAGCCCAGGACGGGCTGACCCGCCGCAAGAACGGCTGACCGAGCACCGGCAGCGCGGGCACCACGAAGCCCTCAGACCATGCGCAATTCATGGCCTCAGGGCGTAGGGATGCCCGGTGCGGGGCCGCGTCAGGGCCAGCCCGAAGGCTGAGGAAGCGCCCCCAGTCCTGGGGGCGCTTCCTCAAGAGGGCGCGCCACCACAGCGCGCCGCCTGGGTTACTTTTTGGTGCAGGTGAGGTCGAACTCCATGTTGTAGACCTTCGCGAGGGGCAGCTTGGCCTCCTGCAACTCCTTGAGGCTCTGCGCGTCCGGGCGGATTAACAGGCGCGTCCAGTTACTCACGGTGGTGTTGGCGTACGGCTGCACCGTCACGTTCGTGCCGGGCAGCAGCTCGGTGAACCAGCCGTTGTCGTAATTGGACGTTTCGACGGCCTGCGCGTTCGTCGTGGCCAGGCTCACGTCGGAGGGGTTGAACAGCATGAAGTTGTAGAGCTTCTGCTTGCTGGCGTTCGAGACTTTCAGGACCACGCCGTGCTGGCCGTCCTCATCGGCGCGGCGCACGAGTTGCACGGTGTACACGCCGTTGAACAGCGTGTCGCCGACGCAGCCGCGCAACGCGTCGATTTTCGGCGCAACCCCGCCGGCGGTGAGGGCGCCCACGCGTTTCAGGTCCGCGGCGCTGAGCTGGTAGTACGTCTGGCCGTTCTTCTGCACCGTCGTGGCAGGCAACCCCACCCCGTTGATAAAGACCGTCTGCGAGGACTGAGCGAGGGCCGAGCCGGTCAGGAGCGCCGCGAGCATCACACGTTTCATGCCCTTTGCATACGCGTCACCCTCTCGGACGGTTCCGGCACCTGGCGCGGGTCAGGGGTGAGCGGGGGACGGGCGCGGCAGCGTGAAGGTGAACGTGCTGCCCGCCGGGCTGGACGTGACGCTCAGCTGCCCGCCCATCTGAAGCACGAGGCTGCGCGCGATCGTGAGGCCCACGCCGCTGCCGTCGCTGCGCGTCCGGGCGGCATCCACGCGGTAGAACCGCTCGAAGATGCGCGTCAGGTGCTCGGGGGGGATGCCGCTACCCGTGTCCTGCACCGCGAAGGTCACCTGCCCGGCAGTGGCGTCCGCGTTCAGCGTGACGCGCCCACCGCTCGGCGTGTGCCGCAGGGCGTTCGCCAGCAGGTTCGAGAGGACCTGAAGGGCCCGGTCGAAGTCCGCGTGGACCGGCAGCGGGGTGGCGTGCGCCGGTCGGTGCAGCGCCACGCCGCGCTCCCGGTAGGCGTCCTCGAAACGGTCCGCGGCCGCCAGGAGCAGGTCGTGGGCGCTGAAGGTGCTGGCGTGCAGCGCCACCTGCCCCGCCTCCACCCTGGACACGAGGCTCAGGTCACTGGCCAGGCGTTCGATGGCGCGGACCTCCCGCAGGATGGCGGGCGCCACCTGCGGCGCGGTCATCACCCCGTCCGCGAGGCCCTCGGTGTAGCCGCGCAGCGCCGCGAGCGGCGTGCGCAGCTCATGCCCGACGTTGCCGAGCAGCGCCACCCGGTCCTGCTCCACGCGCTCCAGCGAGCGCGCCAGGACGTTGAAGTTGCGCGCCAGCACGCCCAGCTCGTCACGGCCCGCGTCGGGCAGGCGCCGCCCGTACTGCCCGGCGGCGAGCGCCTGACTGCCGTCCGAGAGCAGCTGAACGGAACGCACGATGCGCCGCGAGGTCACGGAGGCCGTCACGGCGGCGATCAGCACCGCGAACGGCACGGCGGCCACGAGCGCGCCGGTCAGGGTGCGGCGCATCCCGCGTTCCAGGTCGGGGCGCAGCGCGCGACCTTCGGGGCCGAGCAGCTGCACCATCTGCTCCACGTGGTGCCGGTAGAAGCCGGGCGCCGTCAGTTCCGCCAGCCCGAACAGCGCGGCGAGCGCGACGAGGATCACCAGCAGGTGCCCGAGGAACAGCCGCGGGAACAGCTTCACGCGTCCTCCTGAAAGCAGTAGCCAACGCCGCGGACCGTCCGGATGAAGCGCGGCTGCTCCGGCGCCTCCCCGAGTTTGCGGCGCAGGCCCGCCATGTGCACGTCCACGACGCGCTCCACGCCGGGGAAGTCCCCGCCCCACACGCGTTCCAGCAGGCGATCACGCGACCAGACGAACCCGGGGTGGCGCGCGAGCGTCAGCAGCAGGTCGAACTCCAGTTTCGACAATGCGAGCGCCTGACCGTCGAGGTGCGCCGTGCGCTGCCGCTCATCGAGTTCCAGCCCTCCGGACGACACGCGGTCATGAATGCGGGCGCGGCGCAGGAGTGCCCGCACGCGCGCCACCACCTCGCGCGGCGAGAACGGCTTCGTGACGTAATCGTCCGCGCCGACCTCCAGACCCAGCAGGCGGTCCTCCTCCTCGCCGCGCGCCGTCAGCAGCAGCAGCGGAAAGTCCGGGTGGAGACGCCGCTGCGCCCGCGCGAGCTCCAGGCCACTCACGCCCGGCAGCATCCAGTCGAGCAGCGCGAGGTCCGCTTCGGGCAGACGCGCCTGCCCGGCGTGCCCGTCCTGCGCTTCCAGGACGGCGTGCCCGTCGGCGCGGAGGTAGGCGCCGAGGATCTCCAGAATGGCCGGGTCGTCGTCAACGATCAGAATGCGCGCCATGCGTGACCTTCAGGGTAATGTGGTGCGGCGCGCGGGTCAGCGGCGCGGCGCCCGCCACAGCCTGAAGGCGTACATTTCGTCCGCCTGCGCCCGGATGATGCTGCGCGAGAGCTTCAGGACGCGCGCGTCGCTGCTCTTCTGCAGGGCGAGGTTCGCCATGTCCACCGCGGACGCGTGGTGCGGCAGCATCTGCGTCACGAACGCCTGGTCGGCGTTCCCGGCGGCGCTCAGGCGGGCCGTCATGCCCTGCATGCTGCCCGCCATGAGGCGCTGCGCGTTCGTGTCCGCGCCGCCCAGCGTCCGGAGCCAGGCGTTCATGCTGTCGATCTCGCGCGTCTGCTCGCGCAGGATGGCGGCCGCCCAGCTCTTGACCTGCGGGTCCGTCAGGCGGGCCTGAACCGCGCGCGTCATGGCGAGGGCGCCCTGGTGGTGGGCGACCATCATGGAGAGGTACGCGCGGTCGAAGGCCTTGCCACTCAAGCGGGAGAGCGGCGCGGTGTCCGGCGTGGCGGTGTGCATGCTGTGGTCCATCTGTGCGCGCGCGGGCGCGCCGACGAGGGCCAGGGCCGTGAGGCCGACCAGGAAAAGGCGGACGTTCATGCGCTGAAGGTAATGGCGCGGTGTTCAGCTTCTGTAAAGGCCAGCGGGGCGCGGTGCCGCCTGCATGTTCTTGACCAGCCCTGAATATCGCGGTATCCTTAGGTTATCAGCGGCCTGCGGGCCGCCTTTTTCATTGGGGCGCTCGGGGTTCAGGCGCACGCCGGCACGTGAACGTACACCCCGGTCGTCTTCATGTGTTTGAAGGGCCGGCTCTTAACTGCCGGGCGGGTCACTTCACGCCGCTGATACCTCCGGACGTGTCCCCCACAGCACAATGCCGACCATGAACAACCTGATGCGAACGCGACGGAGCGCGGCCTCCAGGGTGCGCCGATGAGCCGCACCCCGCCGAGCGACCGACCGCTCGAACTGTGGATCGGCGTGGAATGCACCTTCAACCGCGTCCACGACCGCTACCTCAACCAGCTGACCGTCTGCGGTCACGACGAACGCCATGACGACCTCGACCTGCTCGCGCAGCTCGGCGCGCGCCGCATCCGCTACCCCGTCCTGTGGGAGCAGGTCGCCCCGGACCACCCCGACGACCTCCACTGGGACTGGACCGACCAGCGCCTCGCCACGCTCCGCGCACGCCAGCTTGAGCCGATCGCCACGCTGCTGCACCACGGCAGCGGCCCCCAGTACACCGACATGCTCGACCCGGCATTCCCGGAGAAACTCGCCGCGTACGCCCGCAAGGTCGCCGAGCGCTACCCGTGGCTGACCGCGTACACGCCCGTGAACGAGCCGCTCACCACCGCGCGCTTCAGCGGCCTGTACGGCGTGTGGTACCCGCACCACACCAGCGACGAGAGCTTCATTCGCATGCTGCTCAACGAATGCCGCGGCACCGTCCTCGCCATGCGCGCCATCCGCGAGGTCCAGCCGAACGCGGAACTCGTCCAGACCGACGACCTCGGCAAGGCGCACGCCACGCCCGCCATGCAGCACGAAGCGGACTTCCAGAACGAGCGGCGCTGGCTCGCGTACGACCTGCTGTGTGGCCGCGTGGACCAGACGCACCCTCTGTGGCCGTACCTCCTGAACTCTGGCGCGACGCCGCAGGAACTGCAGTGGTTCCGGGCGAACCCGTGCCCGCCGGACATCGTCGGCGTGGACTACTACGTGACGAGCGAACGCTTTCTGGACGAGCGCACCGACCGCTACCGCGGGTACCATCAGGTCGGCCCGACCCACGCGGACGTGGAAGCCGTCCGCGTGTACCACAACACCGCCGGCATCGAGCAGTTGCTGCGCGAGGTGTGGGCCCGCTACGAACTGCCCGTGGCGATCACCGAAGCGCACCTTGGCAGCACCCGCGAGGAGCAGATGCGCTGGTTCGAGCAGTTCTGGAAGGCCGCGCAGCAGGTCCGCGCCGAAGGGGCCGACATCCGCGCCGTCACGTCCTGGGCGATTCTGGGCAGCTTCGACTGGAACACCCTGCACACCGACCTGAAGGGCTACTACGAGCCGGGCGCGTTCGACGTGCGCTCCTGCACGCCCCGCCCCACCGCCCTCGCGCGGGTCCTGCAGGCCCGCGCCGCGAACACCGAACCCGAGCATCCCGTCCTGAACGCGCCCGGATTCTGGGAGCGCGCGGACCGCTTCTTCTACCCGCCCGTCGGTGACGCCCCCGCCACCACGCGCCCAGCGGGAACGGCGCGCCCCCTCCTGATCCTCGGGGGCGGCCGCCTCGGGCGGACGGTGCAGCGCCTCTGCGCGGAGCGCGGCCTGAGCGCGCGCCTGCTGCGCAGCAGCGACGTGGACCTCGCCGACGCGTCGGCCGTGCAGCACCTCCTGACGGACCTGCGCCCGTGGGCGGTCGTGAACGCCGCCGGGTACGGCGGCATCGACGAGGCGGAAGTGCACCACGAGGCGTTCTGGCGGCACACCGCCGTGGGCCTCGCCGTCCTCGCCCGCGCGTGCGAGGCGAACGGCGTGCACCTGCTGACGTTCTCGTCCGACCAGGTGTTCGGCGGGGACCGCACCAGCCCCTACCAGGAGCACGACGCCGCGCACCCCGTGAACCGCTACGGGCGCGCCCGCAGGGAAGCGGAATGGCAGGTGCTCGCGTACCACCCGGGCACGCTGGTGGTGCGCAGCAGCGCCGCGCTGTTCGGCGCGAGCGGACGTCAGGACCTGCTCGGCATGGCCCTGCGCACCCTGCGCGCCGGCGGGACGCTGTTCATGGACGACCAGCACCGCTTCTCGCCGACGTACCTGCCGGACCTCGTGCACACCAGCCTGGACCTGCTGATCGACGGGGAGCGCGGCACGTGGCACCTGACGAACGCGGGCGAGACCAGCTGGGCGGACCTGACGCGCATGCTCGCCGACGCGACGGGCGCGCCCGCCGACGCGGTTCAGGCCGTCCCGACCGAGCAGCTCGGGTGGGTGGCGCCCCGGCCACGCTACAGCGCCATGAGCAGCGGGCGCGGCAACCTGATGCCGAAACTCAGCCACGCGCTGGAACGCTACCTCGCCAACGCCAGCGACTGACCCACGCGGAGGCGCCCTCCCCACATGAAGGAAGACGAGGGCGCCCCACACCGACGCGTACGGAACAATGACGCATGGACCCCACCACCTTCACGGTTTCCGCCCTGCACGCGGCCCTGACGGCGCGGCAGGTCACGGCCGTGCAGGTCGTCCAGGCGCACCTCGAACGCCTGGCCCGCCTGAACGGCCACCTGAACGCCGTGGTGGCCCTGAACGACCGCGCCCTCGACGACGCCCACGCCGTGGACGCGCGCCGGACGGGCGGCGCGCAGTTGCGGCTCCTGGAGGGCGTGCCCGTCGTCATCAAGGACACCATCGACGTGGCCGGCCTGCCGACCACCATGGGGTGGGCGCCGCTCAGCGCGCCGGCCGGCGGCGTGGCGCTCGTGCCGGACGTGGACGCTCCGGTCGTCGCGCGGCTGCGCGCGGCGGGCGCCATCGTGCTGGGCAAGACGAACGTGCCCGCGTTCGCGTACGACCCGACCCGGACGGACACCAGCTGGGCCGGACGGACGCGCAACGCCGTGCAGCCGCACCTCGCGCCGGGCGCGAGCAGCGCAGGCACAGCCACCGCCGTCGCCGCCGGGTTCGCGCTGCTCGGCCTGGCGGAGGAAACAGCCGGGTCGATCCTGAACCCGGCCGGCGCGCAGGCGCTCGTCGGCGTGAAACCCACGTTCGGGCGCGTGCCGGGCGAGGGCGTCGTCCCCCTGGCGGGCAGCACCCGCGATGTGGTCGGCCCGCACGCCCGCACCGTCCGCGACGCCGCCACCGCCCTCGACGTCCTCATGGGCGCGCCGCACGCCGCGCAGACCCTCGCGCTCGGCGGCCTGCGCGGGCGCCGGCTGGGGCTGTACGGCCCCGGCTGGAAGGCCGCCCCGCTCAGCGAGGAAACGCAGCGCCTGTACGCCCGCGCGCAGGACCACCTGCGGACCCTCGGGGCGGTACTGGTCCCCGACCCGTTCCGCGGCTCGGGCCTCGTGGACCTCGGGCGCACGTACCCCACCACAGTCGGGTTCGAATCGGTCGCAGCCGACCTGCACCGGTACCTCGCGCGGTACGGCCCGGGCGCGCCCGTCCGTTCCCTGCCTGCCCTGCGTCGGCTCGGGGACCCGTTCGGGCCGGGCGGCGTGCTGGAAGACCTACACGACCGGGTCGCCGCGTCCCTCGCGGACCCGGACGCCCCGCCGGACCTCACGGCCTTCCGGGCTGCGCGCGCCGCGTACGTGCGCGTCATGGGGGCCGTGATGGACGCGCACGCCCTGGACGCGCTGGTGTTCCCGCAGCGCACCGCGGACCTCCCCCCCCTGAACGGGGAGGCGGACATCGAGGCGACGACCGTCTCCGAAGTGAATATTGCGGGCTGGCCGGCCGTGACCGCCCCAGCCGGCGCGCACGCGAGCGGTGCACCGTTCGCGCTCGTGTGGGTGGGCCGGGCGCGGACCGAGGCGGCGCTGCTGCGCCTGGCGTACGCCTACGAGCAGAGCGGCCCGCCAGGCTGAGCGCACGGGCGCTGCCGGAAGCGCCGAACAGCCCCGGGAACCATCCTCCGGGCGGCGTGGACGGCGCCCGCGCGGACCACGCACCTCAGGCCAGTGCTTAAATAAGGAATGTGCCCCCCACACCTCCATCATCGCCGTCAACGCACGCCATTCTGGACGCGGTGGATGTGCCCGTCCTTGCGGGCGAACCCGACGGGACGATCACCCACCTGAATGCCGCCGCGCGCACGCACCTCCGCGCGCTCGGCCTGACCGTGGACGTGGGGGACCGGGCGCCGGCGGTCCTGCAGGACCCGCACGTGCAGCACTGGTGGGTGCAGTGGCCGGACGGCCCCACCAGCGCGCGGCTCACGCGCCTGCCGTTCCGCGCGCACCTGCAGCCTCTCCCTGACGGTTGGGTGCTCACGCTGCACCCCCAGCGGAACACGCAGGATCAGGCGGTGTTCGCGGAAGTGATGGAACAGGCGCCCGTCGGGTTCATTCTGCTGGACGTGCCGTCCGGGCGGGTCCTGCACTACAACGCGCAGGCGGAAGCCATCCTGGGCCACCCGGTCCTCCCGGGCGACGGCGTGGACGCCTACAGCCTGTACGGCGCTGTGCACGCCGACGGCACGCCGTACCGCGCGCACGAGTACCCCAGTGCGCGCGCCGTGCAGCACGCTGAAGCCGTCCGGGACGAGCCGCTCCGGTACCGCCGACCGGACGGGCAGCTCATTCACCTGCGCGTCAGCTCCGCGCGCGTCCTTGACAGTGACGGCGTCGCCCGCGTCGCCGTCACGCTCTTCTACGACGTGACCGAAAAGGTCCGCGCCCGGGAGCGCCTCGCCGCCACCGCCGACCACGCGCGCCGACTGTTCGAGTCGCTCCCGCAGATCGTATGGGTGCTCGACGAGCACGGCGCGGTCCTCCACTTCAACGCCCGCTGGGCCGAACGTACCGGCCTGAACGTCCACCCGGACGGCCTCAGCTGGATGGAAGCCCTCCACCCGGACGACCAGGCCGCCGCCGCCGCCGCGCGCCGCGAAGGGTTCGCGCAGCAGCAGGCGTACCAGGTGGACGTGCGCTTCCGCACCCGGGACGGCGCGTACCGCTGGCACCACTGCCAGGTGACGCCCACCCCCCCCATGGCGGGCTCCCCCGTCCGCTGGGTGGGCACAGCGCTGGACATCCACGACCGCTGGGTCGCCGAGAAACGCAACCAGCTCCTGCGGGACCTCGCCCTCGACCTGGCTGCGGCGCACACCATCGACGCCGTCCACGAGGTCATCCGCGTGAACGGCCGTACAGGCGGCGTCCACGCGACCCTCCACCTGCACCCGGACGCGCCAGCGCACCCCCCCAAGGCGGACCCGGAGCGGCACGTGACAGACGTGCGCCTGCCGCTCGTCCTGGGCGCGGAGACGCTCGGCGTCCTGCACATCGACTTCCTCGGCACCCGCGTACTCGACGCCCGCCGGGTGGATTTCCTGCAGTCGGTGGCGGCGCAGTGCGCGCAGGCGCTCGTGCGCGTACGCGCCGCCGACGCCGAACGCGCCGCCCGCCAGGCGTTCGAGCGGGCGGCCGCGCTGCTCCACACCTCCCTGGACCGCGCGCCCGTCGGCTTCGCGCTGCTCGACACGGACCTGCGCTACCTGAACATCAACCCCGCCATGGCCGCGTTCAACGGCCTCGCCGTGGACGCCCACCTGGGCCGCACCGTCCACGACATCATCCCCGACCTGGCACCGCAGATCAGGGGCCTGCTCGAGCAGGTCCTCGCCCACAACGCGCCCATACTGGACGTCCCCCTGACCAGCCAGACCCCCGACGCGCCCGGCCAGACGCGGCACTGGCGCGGCCACTACTACCCGGTGCGCCTCCCGAACGGCGACCTGATCGGCCTGGGCGCCCTCGTCACCGAAACGACCACCCTCATCCGCGCCGAACAGCAGGTGCGCGCCAGCGCCGCGCAGTACCGCAGCCTGATCGACAACTTCCCCGGCGGCGCGGCCATCCTGTTCGACCACGACCTCCGCTACGTGCTGGTCGGCGGCGTCGGCCTCACGGACATCGGCCTTGACCCGCGCGCCATGGAAGGCCGCACCCTGCGCGAGCTGTTCCCCCGGGACGTCGCCGATCAGCTGGAAGGCCCGTACCGGGGCGCCCTTCAGGGGGAACGGCACACGCTGGAATTCCGGTACGGCACCAGAATCTACCTGTGCCGCGTGGCGCCCGTCCGCGATGAGGACGGCGCCGTCCTGGCGGGCCTGCTCATCTCGCAGGACATCACGGACCTCAAAACCGCGCAGGCCCAGATGCACCGCGTCAACGCGCAGCTCGAAGGACTCGTGGAGCGGCGCACGCAGGACCTGCAGGCGCTCCACACGGAACTGCAGTCGTACACGCGCGCTATCTCGCAGGAGCTGTTCGAGCCGACACGCCGCATCGGCAGCTTCCTGGAACTGCTGCAACGCCGCCTCGGCCCGCACCTCGACGACCGCGGCGCGCAGTACTTCACGCTGCTCAAGGCCGAAGCCACCCGCGCGCGCGAACTGGTGCAGGACCTCGTGCACCTCGCAGGCGTCGAGCAGCGCCCCCTGCGGCTCGAAACGGTCCCGCTGGACGTACTCGTCGCGCAGGTCCGCTCGGACCTCGAACCGAAACTGCAGGTGCAGCAGCTCACCTGGGACGTCCAGCACCTCCCCGTGGTGCGCGGCGACACGCTGATGCTCCGCGAAGCGCTCACCAGCCTCCTATGGAACGCCGTGCAGGTCGCCGCGAGCGCCACGCCCCCCGAAGTGCACGTGCGCGCCGAAACCGTCGGGGACGCCGTGCGCCTGCACATTCAGGACAACGGCGTCGGCATGAACGCCGAGAACGTCGAGGCGCTCTTCGACGTGCGCGCCCGCCCCCTCACGGACGCCGCGCCGCTCGGCCTCGCCAACGTACGCCGCATCATCCAGCGGCACGGCGGACGCGTGTGGGCGCAAAGCCGCGTGGGCGCCGGAACCGTCGTGACCGTCGAACTCCCCGCAGGAACGTGAAGGCCCCTGAGCGCATTATCATGGCCCACGTCAGTGCAGAGAGCAGGGTGAAGTGATGCAGGACTGGAAACCCCAACCCCCCCGGGTGCCGCAGGTGCTGTTGGTCGAGGACCACGCCAGTGACGCGTTCCTGCTGCAGGCGGCGTTCGAAGAGGCCGGCGTGACCGTCACGCTGCATGTCGTGCGGGACGGCGAGGAAGCCCTCGCGTTCGTGCGCCGCGCCGCGCCGTTCACGGCCGCGCCCACCCCGGACCTGATGCTGCTGGACCTCAACCTCCCCCGGGTCGGCGGGCTGTCCGTGCTGGAGGTCATCAAAGCGGACGCGGAGACGCGTTCCATTCCGGTGGTGGTGCTCAGCACCTCAAATGCCCGCGTGGACATCGAAGGCGCGTACGCCCGCGAAGCGGAAGCGTACCAGGTGAAGCCGAGGACCTTCTCGGAACTGATCGCGTTCGTGCAGCGCCTCCAGCACGGACAGGACGACGTGCCCGGCCTGTCCTCCCCGGAACCCTGGCTGGGCGACTGACCCGCAGCCCCTGAGGCCCGGCCTGACCCTGAAGCGCGGCCCGGTCCCTGCGCTGCGGGCGCCCAGAGGTGATGCGCCAAGTCACCCAGTGCTGCCCGGCGGAGCCTTTTCACCTCGCCGCGTGAGCGATTCACCACGCGGGGCCGCGCATTCATCCGCCCTTCAGGCGCTTTAGCAGCCAGCTGCTGTTCCCGTGAAGCCCCCTTCAGGAACACCACCACCGTGGTCAGCCTCCAGGCGCTCACATGTAATGTGAATGAACGCGTATGACACGGCCGTGCGGGCTCTAGCGGAACTGCTGCTCGACGTGGAGCAGCACCCGCACCCCCGGCTCGAAGCGGCCTCGCAGGCCCTGAAACGCCACTTCCTCGCCCTGCACGGGCGCTCCCTGGAGGACCAGGACTACACGCTGCTCTCTGACCACATCCGCGCAGTCCAGCAGCGAAGGCAGGCGGCACCCTGGACCGTGGACTGAGCCCCTTGGCCGACTGCGCCTGCACCCGCCGCACGGACCGGCACGCCCCTGCATGCGGCAAGGCGCACGCCACCAGGGCCGCAAACCCGTGAGGGCCGTGGTCCGACAAGCGCATGAGCGAGCAGGAACTAACCGCCCGGAGTCCGCTGCGCGGCGGCCGTAGGCCCCAAAGGGGCTGCACGAACCTCGGGGCGAAAGCCTCCAGCCTGCTCGGCGAGCGACCTCGCAGCTACGCCGCCAGCCAGCAGGACGCCGCCCAGAACGCGGTCCGTTCGCGGTGAACATCAAGGCACTCAAGGCAGAAGGGCTTCCTTCGTCCATTTCTGGTGGCCCCCTGCGATGAAGGCACGCTTGATCGGGCAGTGAGCGCCTTCTTCGCACAGCGCTCACTGCCTTGCGAGCTACGTGCAGCCGACCATCATGGTCGTTGTCCGAACGAAAGAACTCTGCGAGAGCGCTGTCCCTACACTGAGGGCATGCTCCCTTTGGACTCTCGTCACTGCTGGACGCGCCGGGTATGGCGCGGGTAACGACCCTGAACGCCCAGCCCGGCCCAGTCATGCGCGCGCCGACCCCTCCCTCGCGCGGGGGCGCCTCGCGCGCGCACCCGGTGCGGTCGGGGGCCGTGTGAGCGTCCTTTTCGAGAAGGCCGCGCTGGACCGGCTGTCCCTCATGATCGACGGGGTCGTGTGGCAGGGCGATCCGGCGACGGGCAGCAGCACGTACGTGTCCGAGAAGATTACGGCGCTCCTGGGGTACACGCCGCAGCAGTGGATGAGCAACCCGCACTTCTGGGAGAGCAGCATCCACCCGGACGACCGCGCGCAGACGCTCGCGGACCTGGAGCGCTTCACGCGGACCGGTGAGCCGTTCGCGCTGGAGTACCGCGCGTGCCGTGCGGACGGGCGGGTCGTGTGGCTGCGGGACGTGACCACTCCGCTCGTCGAGGATGGGCGGCTGGTCGCGCTGGGCGGAGTGATGCTGGACATCACGGCGCAGAAGCAGGCCGAAGCGGGCCTGCGGGCCGCGCGGGACCGCTTCGAGAAGGTGTTCGCCGCCAGCCCCGTCGGGATTGCCCTGACCGGCTTGTACAGCGGCCGCGTGATGGACGCCAACGACGCGTTCCTCGACATCATCGGCCTGCCGCGCGACGCGTTCGTGGGCAGCACCAACGACACCCTGAACCCGTGGATGGACCTGAGTGACCGTGAGCGGCTGGTCCGCGCCATTCAGGCGGGCCCGGTGCGGGAGTTCGAGGCGCGCCTGCGGCACGTCCCGACAGGCGAAGCGCGGGACGTGCTGATGTCTACGGAGGCGCTGGAACTGGAAGGCGAGGAAGTCATCCTGATCCTCACGCAGGACGTCACGGAACGCAGACGCGCCGAGGCGGCCGCGCAGGCCAACGAGCAGCGGTTCCGGGCGATGGTGCAGCACAGCAGCGACCTGCTGACCATCGTGACGCGCGGCGGGTACCTCAAGTACGCGAGCCCGTCCCTGCAGACGCTGCTCGGCTACGAGCAGGACGCCCTGATCGGCCGCAACGTCATGGAGTTCATCCACCCGGACGATCAGGCGGCTGCGCGGACGGCATTCATGCCCGTGGCGGAAGGGGAGACGGGCGCCACGGGGCAGCACGCGAGCCGGTACCGGCAGCGGAACGGCGAGTACTGCTGGATGGAGTGGGTCGCCACCAACCACATCCTCGACCCGCACGTGGGCGGCATCGTCATGAATTCCCGCGACGTGACCGCGCGCATGGCTGCCGAGGAGGCCGTGAAGGCCAGCGAGCGGCGGTTCCGCACGCTCGTGCACAACAGCAGTGACATCATCACCATCATCAACCGGGGCGGGTTCATCACGTACACCAGCCCGTCCGTGCACGCGCTGCTCGGTCAGGGAGGCCCGTGGGACGTGGGCGCGAAGGTGCTGGACTTCATGCATCCCGACGAGCACGACGAGATCCGCGCGGTGTTCGCGCAGGTCGTGGCGGGCGGGGCCGGCGCGACCGCCCGCAACACCAACCGGTTCCTGCATGCCGACGGCACGTACCGCTCGGTGGAGTGGGAAATCACCAACCACGTCGACAACCCGGACGTGCGCGGCATCGTCATGAACTCCCGCGACGTGACCGCCCGTCTCGAAGCCGAGGCGGCACTGCGGGCCAGCGAGCGGCGGTTCCGCACGCTCGTGCAGAACAGCAGCGACATTGTCACCATCGTGAACCGCGGCGGGTACGTGACGTACATCAGCCCGCCGGTGGAGACGCTGCTGGGCCACGTCGGCTCGTGGATGATCGGCACCGACGTGCTGGAGTTCATGCACCCCGACGAACATGACGAGATCCGCAGCGCGTTCACGCGCGTCGTCGAGGGCGGGCCGGGCACGACCGCCCGCATGACCAACCGCTTCCTGCACGACAACGGCACGTACCGCTGGATGGAGTGGGTGGCCACGAACCACCTGCACGACCCGGACGTGCGCGGCGTCGTCATGAACACCCGCGACGTCAGCGAACGCAAAGCCATCGAGGACGCGCTTGAGGAGAGCCGCCGCACGTTCGAGGTGCTGTTCGATGAATCCCCGGACTCGATCATGCTCGTCGCGTTCGACGGCGACATGCCCATCGTGAACTGCAACGAGGTGGCCGCGCGCATGAAAGGCTACGCGCGCGAGGAACTTATCGGGCAGAGCACGTACATCGCCCTGCCGAACCGCGACGAACTCCTCGCGGACCCTCACGCGAACGACGCCTTCCGCGCGCAGGTGCGCGCGGAAGGCCGCCTGCACTTCGAGTCGGACCTCGTCCGCAAGGACGGCAGTATCTTCCCGGTGGACATTCACCTCGTGCTGCTCAACCTCGGCGGGCGCGAGATGCTGCTCAGCGTCGAGCGTGACATCACCGAACGCCGCGCGACCGACGCGGCCCTCCGCGCGAGTCAGGCGCGCCTGCTCGCCAGCGAGAAACTCGCGGGCCTCGGGCGGCTCACGGCGGGCCTCGCGCACGAAATCAACACGCCGCTCGCCAGCACCCTGAACGAACTGCACGAAGCGGCGCGGCTCGCGCAGGAGTACCGCGACTCCATCGGCGCGCCCGGCGTGAACGACGACGACCACCGCGAGATCGCGTCGGAACTCGCGGCGGCGGTGGACGCCGCGACGCGCAACACCACCCGCATCGGCGACTTCATCCGCAAGATGCGAAGCCACACCCGCGACACCGTCACCGGCCGGCAGACGTTCGACGCCGTGAAGAGCGTGAACGACACCCTGACGATGCTCGCCCACGAGGCGCGCAGCGCGAACGTCAGCCTGCTGTTCGAGCAGCCGCGCGACGCCGTGCAGCTCACGGGCGAACCGGGGCGGTTCACGCAGGTGATCACGAACCTCGTCGTGAACGCCATTCACGCGTGCAGCTCAGGCGCGAGCGTCACCGTCCGCTTCGGCACGCACGAGGGCGTGCCGACCGTGGAGGTGCAGGACACCGGGAGCGGCATCGCGCCGGACGTCCTCCCGCGCATTTTCGAGCCGATGTTCACGACCAAGGACGTCGGCCAGGGCACGGGTCTGGGGTTGAGCATCATCCACGACATCGTCACCGGGCATTTCGGCGGTGACATTCACGTCACCACGACGCTGGGCGCGGGCACGACCTTCACCGTCCACTTCCCCGAGGCGGCGCCGCCCGCCTGAACACCGACGCCTCGGCGCACCTGCACGGCTCAGCAGGCCCAGCAGTGAGGCGCGCCCGCCAGGAAGAGCGGGCGCGCCTTGCGGGAACGGCGGAAGTTACTCGTCACCCCAGAAGGTCTGGATGCTGGCCGGGTCGGTGTGCGCGGCGCCCACGACGGGCGCGGTGAAGGTGGTGGTGGCGCCCGTGCGGGTGTTCGTGAGCGTGAACGTCACGGGTTTGTTCACGGTGGTGCTCTCGTCGTCACGGTCGAGCGTGACGTTGAGCCTCACGCGGCCGCCGTCGAGGGTGGCGGCGTCCAGGGTGACGTTCACGTCGCTGGCGTTGTCGGTGAGGATGAGGTCGCTGGTGACGTCGTCGCCGTTCGCGCCGGTCAGGTCGACGCGGGCGGCGTCGAGCGTGAGCACCTGCCATGACGCTTCGGTGTACAGTTCGTTGTACGCGAGGATGCGGCCGTTGTCCTGCACTTTGAGGATGTTCACGGGGGTGCTGGCGGCGCCGGCGAAGGTGGTGGTCAGCAGGGCGAAGGTCAGGATGATGTTGTTCATGGGGTCCCTCCTCAGGGCGGGCGGGTCACCGGGTGACCGCCCTTGATGCCCTGAGCTTGACGGGCCCGTGTAAAACATCTGCGTACGACCTGTGAAGAACTGAAGTACGCCCTGCAACGCGGGGTGAGGGGTCAGCGTGCAGTGGGGGTGGCGCGCGTGGGCCCCTGGGGTTCGCTGCGGGCGAGTGTCCAGTAGCCGACGGCGCGCACCCAGTCGCTCGGGAGGCCGCGTTCGTCGGTGAGGTGGTGGCGGATGGCGGTCGCCTGGGTGGTTTCAGTGCCGACCCACACGAATCCGTCACCGTCGGGGAGGTGCAGGTCGCGGAGCGCGTCGAGCAGCAGGGTCGTCGTGCCGGGCGCGGCGGGGGCGCGGTGCAGCCAGCGGACGCGCGCGTCTGCGGAGGTGGTGAGGGGCAGTTCGTCGGTGGCGTCGTGCACTTCGAGGAGCACGGTGGCGTGCGCGCCGGCGGGAAGTTCCTCGAGGCGGCGGGCGATGGCGGGCAGCGCCGCTTCGTCGCCGGCGAGCAGGTACCAGTCGAAGTCGTACGTGACGAGGGTGGAGCCGCGTGGGCCGCCCACGCCGAGGCGGTCGCCGGGCTGCGCGTTCGCCGCCCAGGTCGCGCCGGGGCCGTCGCCGTGCAGCACGAAGTCGATGTCCAGTTCATGGACGTCTGGCCGGTACTGGCGGGGGGTGTAGTCACGCCGCGCGGGAGGCGTGACGCCCTCCGGGAAGGTGGGGCCGGTCGGGCCGAACGTGGGGAGGTGCGGCGTGCGTTCGCCGGGGGCAGGGAAGAAGAGCTTGACGTGGTCGTCGGCGCCTTCGCTACGGAACCCGTCGAGGGCGTCGCCGGTAAGGGTGACGCGGCGCAGGCGGGGTGTGAGGTCCTGGACGGCTTTCACGTCGAGCAGGCGGAGTTGGACGGGGTGCGGGCCGACGCGGGTGATGCGTGGGGTCATGAGGGTGCCTCCGGGGCGTGAACGTGAGCGGCGGCGCCGCACAGGCGCCGCCGCTCGGGGGTTAGTTGCGGAAGTCGGCCTTCCACTGGCGCGCGAGGTTCAGCGCGAATTCGGGCAGGCGCGGGCCGATCCAGCGGATGGAGTCGTCCACGGTGTAGATGCGTTTGTTACGCCCGGCGGGCGTCTGGGCGACGCCGGGGAGCTTCAGGGCGCCGTCGAGTTTGCCGACGGCGTCGTAACCGCGGTTGAGCATGATGATGGCGTCGGGGGCGAGGGCGACCATGGCTTCGGCGGTGAGGGGTTTGGTGTCGCGGAAGGGCGCGATGTTCCGGCCGCCGGCCATTTCGATAAGGGTGTTCGCGCCGCCGTCGGTGCCGTAGATGCTGGCGTCGCCAGGGCCGTGGGCGTACAGGAACAGTACGCGCGGCGTCCGGGTGGGCTGGTTGATCTTGAGGGCGGCGAGCTGGGTGGTGAAGCTCTTGGTGAGCGCCTGCGCGGCGGAAGGGACGTTGTACACGTCGGCGAGCATGTTCAGGCGGGTTTTGACGCCGTCGAGGCCGCCGGTGTCGCTGGCGGGCAGCACGAGGACCTTGATGCCGGCGCTGCGGAGTTGCGTGACGACGGTGGCGTTGTTGCCGACAGTGAAATTGTCGGCGGTGCCGATGACGAGGTCGGGTTTGAGCGAGATGATGCCTTCGGCGGGGAGTTGCGCCCAGTGGCCGACGCTGGGGATCTTGTTGGCGGGGTACGTGCCGGTAACGTCGGTGCCGACGATGGTGCCCTGCTTGCCGAGTTTGTAGATGAGTTCGACGGTGGTGCCGTTCAGCGCGACGACGCGTTTGGGGTTGGTGACGGTGACGCTCACGCCGTCGGCGCCCTTGACGGTGGCGGCGCCGGCGAGGGACGTGGCGGTGAGCAGCGTGGCGGTGAGGGCCTTGATGGTTAGGTTCGTCTTCATCTCGCCCCTTTTTAGACTATTCCGACTGAATTAGTCAATTTTAGAAATGCGGTGCCCCAGCCGGACCCGCCCACCGAGCGCACGCACCGACGCTGCCTCAAAGCCAACCGGCACAACAGCCTGACCCTCAACACCGTCGTCCCACACGCACCCGACGCCCCCTGCTGCGGCGTGACCACCCTGCACCCTCCAGCCCTACACAACTTCTGAACACCCCCTACACGGCCCTTGAATGACCACTGCGCAAAATCACGGCAGGTGGAACCACCCAACCACCCCAAGGAGAACCCCCATGACCACTGCCAAGAAACGCCTGACCCCCATCCTCGCCACCCTGCTCATCGGCAGCACCCTCGCCAGCGCGCAAACCCAGCCGACCAGCACCCCAACGTCACCCCGCCCGCAACAGCAACGCAGTGACCGCCCCGACCGCGCCGCCATGACCATCAAGTACTACAGCGGCCACCCCCTCAAAGGCGGCAAGCTCCTCCTGACCACCACCCTCCAGCCGCCCACCCGAGCGGACCGCGACACCCCCGCCTCGCCCTTCGCGAACGCCCCCACAAACGCCACGTACGTCGCCATCAGCACGCCGTTCGGAACGCGCATCACCACCCTCAAAGCCGCCCAGGCCGCCCCGTTCGGCGACCACCCCGGCCAACCCGGACGCGACGGCGACCACCGCGACGGCCAGCGTGGCGCCCCCGGCACCCCGAACGGCACCCCGAACGGCACCCCGGGCCGAGGCGACCGCCCCACGCCCCCGAACGGCCAGGACCGTCCCGGCGACCGCGGCGCCCCGAACGACCGCGTGGACCGCGGCAACCGCTCCGCCGACCAGAGCGGCGCAGGCCTGCGCCTCCCCGGCCTGCGCGACGCCAGCAGCGTCACCTTCTACGCCACCGACCCGCTCACCGGCGGGCAGGCGCAACACACCATCAACCTCAGCGCCACGCCCACCGCGCAGCAGCAACAGGCCATCACCCAGGCCAGCAGCAAAGCGAAATACGCCGTGATCGAACGCAACGGCGAAACCGTCATCGTCAACCTCACCACCCAGCCCGGCGCGCCCCGCTAACCCCCCCACGCGCCCTCTGACGCTCAGGGGGCGCGCCTCACCCACGTCCGGCAGGGCCCCCACAACGCCTCTCCAAGCCCCCCAGACCCAGAACGCCCAGACGAAGCGGACCTCCGCGCGAGCGGGATTCACACGCGCAGCCTTCGCGGGGGCGCTGTCCACTCGACATGAATGGCCCTTGAAGGTCGCGCCATGGCCCCCTCCTGAACACTCGTTACTCTGCGCGCATGCACCCGGACGTGACTGTCATTCAAGCGTTCCTGGACGGCATTGAGGAGGAACTCCGGCACCTGTGTGCCATGCCTGCCAGCCCAGCACGCGATCACCTGCTTCAAACGACGCACCAGCAACTCATCCGCGTGTACAGCGACCTGCACGACACGCGCAGTACCCTCACGGCGTCGCCTGCCGAGCCGAGCGGGGCGCCTCAGCTCAGCACGGCCCGCGCGGAATTGTGGGCGCTGGCGTCAACGGACACCTGACGCTCCACACCGCGCGGGCCGGAGCGTGCAGCAGCGAGGTTGCCACGTCCGCGCCGCGCGCCTGCCACCGCCGAGATGTCCCCGCCTGCGCCCGAATCGCCAGCGGGTTCTGAACGGCCATTCCCTGTGGACCTGGAAGGCGATAGCGTCCAGAGCACTGGCCGAGGGGGCAGGGCCAGCGCCGCATGCTCGGGCAGGCGAAGCTGAAGGTCGGCGTCCGCCCGCCGCGCCGGGGTGCGCGGCCCCTGAACCTTCATTCATGCCCGCGTCATGCGTCTGCGGTGCGCGGGCCGTACGGTGAGGGTCGAACGCACGGCGCCGCCCTCCCTTCGGGAACGCGCACATTCCCCGTGCGGTCAGGAGGTTGCCATGACCCTGTCCCAGAACATCCGCGAGCATATGGACGTCATCTGCGCAGATGGGCATCATCACGGTCAGGTGGATCACCTGGACGGCGAGTACCTGAAACTCACCCGCGACGCGCAGGGGCAGCACCACTGGCTGCCGCTCAGCACTGTCGATCACGTAGACGAGCATGTGCACCTGAACCTGCGGCACGAGGAGGTCGCGTCGCATCTGCTCAGCCAGGACCCGCACCCGGAGCACCGCCAGTAACGCACGCTCGGTCGGCCATACTGGTGGGCATGCCGTCCCTGTCGTTTCTGCCTGTTCCGACCGAAGCGGAAGTCACGCCGGAAATCGCCACGTTGTGGCGGAAGGCGCATGGCGCGCTCGGGTTCACGCCGAACGTGTTCCGCGCGCAGGCGCTCAACCCGGCGCAGTTCTGGGCGTGGTGGAAATACTACGACCTGCTCATGAACAAGGAAGGGCACCTGCCGCCGCTGGAGCGGGAGATGGTCGCCACGGTCGTGAGCAGCCTGAACCGCTGCGTGTACTGCCTGGTGTCGCACGCGTCCGCCGTGCGTGTCCTGAGCGGCGATGTCCGCCTGGCGGACACGCTTGCCATCGACTACCGTCAGGCGGACCTGACGGCGCGGCAGCGCGCGATCCTGGATTACGCCGCGCACCTGACGCGCCACCCGGACCGCGCCAGCCGGGACGATCTGACGCCGCTGCGCGACGCGGGCCTGGATGACCACGCGATTCTGGAGCTCACGCAGGTGGTCGGCATGTTCAACGCCACGAACCGCATCAGCAGTGCGCTGGGGTTCCAGCCGAACGAGGAGTACTTCCACCTCGGCCGGACGGGGCAGTAACAGCAGGGGAGAGCGGCCTGCGGGTGGCCGCTCTCCTTCAGGCCTGGGCGATGCGGCCTTTCACGACCTCGATGGCGTCGGGGTTGTCGAGGCTGGTGAGGTCGCCGCTGACGTCGCCGGTCACGAGCAGATCGCGCAGGAGGCGGCGCATGATCTTGCCGCTGCGGGTGCGCGGCACGGTCGGCGTGACGATGACGCGCGCCGGGCGCGCGATGGGGCCGACACCCTGCACGATGGCTTCCGCGAGTTCCCCGGCGAAGCCGTCGTGCGTGGCGGCGTCGCCGCGAAGCACCACGAACGCCACCGGCACGGCGCCCTTGAGGTCGTCAGGTTGCGCGACGACGGCCGCTTCGCTGACGGCCGGGTGGGTGATCAGCGCGGCTTCCATCTCCATGGTGCCGATGCGGTGCCCGGCGACGTTCATGACGTCGTCGAGGCGGCCGGTGACCCACAGTTGCCCGTCCGCGTCGATGAGCGCGGCGTCCGACGCGGCGTACGCGCCCGGGTGGTCCGTGAGGTACGTCTGCACGTACCGGTCGTGGTCGCCCCAGACGGTGCGGGCGAGGCATGGGAACGGTTCGGTGAGCGTGAGCGCGCCCAGTTCGCCGGGCGCGGCTTCCTGACCGTCGTCGCGGACGATGCGGGCGCGGTAGCCGGGCAGGGGGTGGCCGCAACTGCCGGGCCGGGTGGGGGTGAGGCCCACCATGCTGCTCGCCCACGCCGTGCCGGTTTCCGTCTGGCCATACGTGTTGTTCACGAACACGCGCCCGGCGCCGAGCGTGCCTTGCGTCCAGTGCCACGTTTCCGGGTCGAGCGGTTCGCCGACGAGGCTGATCAGGTCGAGGCGGCTGAGGTCGTGGGGGGCGAGGGCGGCGTCGCCGGCGCGGCGCAGCATCCGCAGGGCGGTGGGGGCGGTGAAGACCTTGTTCACGCCGTACCGCTCGATCAGGGCGTACGGCCGGGCGGGGGTGGGCGTGTCGATGCCGCCCTCGTAGATGACGTGCGTCGCGCCGTGCGCGAGCCCGCCGACGAGCGCGAAGATCGGGAAGGTCAGCCAGCCGACGTCGGCGGTGCACCAGTACACGTCGCTCGGCTGGAGGTTCAGGGCCCATTTCACGTTCGCGTACGCGCCGGCGAGGAACCCGAGGCCGGCGTGCACGAGGCCTTTGGGTTTGGAGGTCGTGCCGGACGTATAGATGATGAAGCCCGGCTCGTTCGCCTCCATGGGGACGGGGTCGGCGCGGCGCGTGGTGGCCTGCAGGAGCGCGTGGAAGTCGTGCTCGCCCTCACGCAGGGACGCGGCGGGGTCCACGCGGCGCGCGACGATCACGTGCGGTACGTGGAGACCGCGGAGGGCCTCGTCGAGCGTGGCTTTGAGGGGCACGGCCTTGCCACGGCGCAGGGTCGCGTCGGTGCAGACGACGACCTTCGGCTGGGCGTCGACGAGGCGGTCGCGGACGGCGGAGGCGCTGAAGCCCGCGAAGATGACGGAGTAGATCGCGCCGATGCGGTAGCAGGCGTGAATGGCGATGAACGCCTCGGGGACGTTCCCGAGGTAGATGGCGACCCGGTCGCCTTTCGTGACGCCGAGGTCCTGCAGGGCCGCGGCGAAGCGCGCGGTGGCGTCGGTGAGGGCGCCGTACGTCCATGTTTCGCGGTGGCCGTCCTCGCGTTCGTAGAGCAGCGCGGTGCGTTCGGACGGGTGGCGGTCGAGGCAGTTGACGCTGACGTTCCCGGTGGCGCCCGGGTAGTAGCGGAAGTCGCCGAGGGTGCCGTCCAGGGCGGTGTCCGGCGGCGTGGTCCACGTGAGTTCCCGCGCGATGTCCAGCCAGTACGCGGGCGGGTCGAGGGCGAGCAGGCGCGCGGCCTCGTCGGGCGTGACGGGCGCGGCGGCGCTCAGCGGTGCGGGCGGATGGACGAGGGGGTGCTCCAGCAACGGTTTCTCCACAGGTCAACCTCTTGTTCCGGCCGTCCGGCCTGGCGCGGGCCGAGCGGGGGGCCCGGCGGGACGCCGGGTGCAGCTCACGAATGTCGATGTCCCGGCCAGTATAAGGGCGCGGCTGGGCGCACCCGCGGGGCGCCGGAATGCTGGAAGGAGGAGCCCGTGTCGGGCTCCTCCTTCCAGGGGTGCTGGGGTTACTGCGCGCCGAGGGCGGCGCGGATGACGTCCGCGGCGGGCGTGGAGGGGCGGGCGATCAGGCGGCGCAGGTCGCCGCTGTTCGTGGCGAGGTCGCCGCGTTCGATGCCGGCGTCCGCGTCCGCGAAGACGGTGGCGGTCCCTTCGGGCAGGCCGAAGCCCATGAGGGTGCGGGTGTACTCGTCGACGGGCATGTTGGTGTACGTGACGGGCTGGCCGCTTACGCGGCTGATGTCCGCGGCGAGGTCGCTGAGCGTGAGCGCCTGGTCGCCGCCCAGTTCGTACGCCTGCCCTTCGTGGCCGGCGGTGCTGAGGACGGCGGCGGCGGCTTCGGCGTAGTCCTGGCGGGCGGCGGGCGTGAGGCGGCCCTCGCCGGCGCTGCCGATCATGCCGCCCTGCGCGAGCGTCTGCGCGAGGCTGTCGGTGTAGTTCTCGATGTACCAGCCGTTGCGGAGGAACACGAAGGGCAGGCCGGATTCGCGGATGAGCGTTTCGGTGGCCTGGTGGTCGCCGGCGAGCAGCATGGGGGTGGTGTCGGCGTTGAGGATGCTGGTGTACGCGAGCAGGGTGACGCCGGCGTCGCGGGCGGCCTGGATGACGTGGCGGTGCTGGCCGACGCGGTCGTTGAAGTCGTTGCTGGAGATCAGCAGGAGGCGCTGGACGCCTTGCAGGGCGGTGCGGAGCGTGTCGGGCTGGTGGTAGTCGGCGTGGCGGACCTGGACGCCCTGCGCGGCGAGGTCGGCGGCTTTGGCCGGGTCGCGGACGAGGGCGACGAGGTCGCTGGCGGGCACGCCGCGTGCGAGGAGGGCCTGGACGGTGAGGCGGCCGAGGTGGCCGGTGGCGCCGGTGATGGCAATCATGGTGGGCTCCTTTGAGTGAGAGGCTTCGTGTATGTGTGTCGGTTACATGTTGGTGAAAAAAAATCAGCTGGCCCGCTGCGCCAGGTCCGCCATGACGTCCACGAGCGTGACCTGCCCGAGCCGCTCCTCCAGCGCGCGCTGCGCAGTGCCGAACACCACTTCCAGGGTGTCCTGGATGTGACTGCCGACGGGGCACTGCGGGTTCGGCTGCTCATGCAGCCTGAACAGATGCTCCGGCGGATTCACGGCGCGGTACACGTCGAGCAGCGTGACGGCGTCCGGCGTGCGCGTCAGCACGGCTCCCGCCACGCCGCGTTGCGTGCGCAGAAGGCCCGCACGGCGCAGCAGCCCGATGATGTTGCGGACGACGACCGGGTTGGTGCCCACGCTGCCGGCAATGGCTTCGGAAGTGCGGGCATGGTCCGGGTGCATGCTGATCAGGGCCAGCACGTGCACGGCCACGGCATATTGACTGTTCACGAGCGTTCACCTCCAACCAACATGTAACCAAATTACATACATCTTTGGGCGGTGTCAAGCAGCCTGCACTCTCCCCGCACCCCCACGAGCAACCTCCCACTCCACAACCCACAGCGGACGCCAGCATCACCAACTCCCCCCCTCGGCTAGAGGAAAGCGTCACGCAGGTCGCGGACTCACCGGGCCCGCCCGGACCCCGGCCCTGCACCCACGACCCTCACCGACGCTCAGGGTGCCCCCACCCGCTCCGCCAGCCGCCGAATTTCCACCGCCATCCGCGAGTCCACGCAGCTGTGCGCCTCCAGCCACGCCAGAATGCACAGGGCCGACGGGCCATTGCGCGCGTAGCCCTGCACCATGCCCGGCAGGGCCGCCGCCACCTCCGGAAAGCGCTGCTCGAAACGCCGCTCCGCCATGAACGCGTCCGCGTGCCCCGCGCGCGCGGTCCCCTGCAGCGTCGCCAGGTCCAGCACGCGGTCCACCGCGTACTGCTGAATGAACCGCGTGGCGCTCAGGCGTTCCCCGCGCGCCTCACGGTGCAACCCCACGAACAGGTTGGTGAGCGCCTCGTTCGTCTGCCACGCCGCTGAACGAGGCGCTCCGACCGCCGGGGCAGCGGGCGCGGCCAGTGCGTCCGGGACGCCTTCGCGTTTCCACACCAGGCGCCCCGCCGCGTATGGCACGCCCCGCAGTGCCTCCATCTCGAACACGGCGTACTCGGCGAACACCCCGTCCCCAAACAGGACCTTGCGGCCATCCGGGGTGTTCGCGAAGCTGAACGCCACCGGATGCGCCCGCTCAAGCCAGCCGAGGTCCTCCAGGTACGCCGCCCGGGCACCCGGCGCCACGATGACAAAGAAGTCGAGGTCCGAGTGTTCGTCCAGCCGGTCCGTTTCCAGACCGACCGAGCCGAGCGCCAGGAGCGCCAGCGCGTCCGGGCGAGTACGGAGCGACGAGGCCACAGCCTCCAGACGGGCGAGCAGATGAGCTGGACTGGGCATCAGGCGTCCACTGTACTTCCCGCGTGCGGAGGGCGCCGCTCCCTCGGCGCCCTCCGCACGATGGCCTGCCCCCACCCCGCCATTTTCGGCTGCCGCGCCGCGTGCGGGCGCAGTAGGCTGCGCAGTGATCCTCGATGACGCACCGCGCCCCCACCCCCTGCACCCTCACCCGACGCACGCCCGGGTACGCATGAACGCTTTCCTGAACGGCCTGCGCGCGGGCGACCAGCCGGACCTCGCGGCATTCACGCGGGAACTCGGCGCGGCCCTCCCGCTCCTCGCCGAACTCCCACGCACGCCCCAGGACCCCGAATGGCACGGCGAAGGGGACGTCGGCACGCACACCGACCTGGTGCTGCAGGAAACGTACCACCTCGCGGACACGCACGCCCTGAGCGGCGACGCGCGCCTCACGCTCGTGCTCGCCGCCGCGCTCCACGATCTCGGCAAGCCGCTCGTCACGCGCCGCGACGACAGCCGCGGAACGCCGCGCATCGTGTCGCCCCGCCACGCCGACCGGGGCCGATCGTACCTCGCGTACCGCCTGCCCGAACTGGACCTCCCGCACGCCGTCACGCGGGACGTCATGGCGCTCGTCGGGCACCACCACGACCTCGCCCGCACCCTCACGGACGGTTCCCTGCGCGCGTACCGCCGCCTGGCACGGCAGGTGGACCTGCAGGCGCTGTACCTGCTGGAAGTGGCGGACACGCGCGGTCGCGTATCCGCGGACCGCGACAGCAAACTCGAGGACCTCGAATTGTTCCGCCTGGGCGCGCAGGAGTACGGCGTGTGGGACGCCACGGACCCGTACGCCGAGTGGCGCGCGGACATCCAGGCGCAGTTGCGCGGCTTCCCGGACGCGTACGTGGACCTGACGCTCGAATCGGGCATCCTCGACCATGAAGCGGGCCTGATCAGCACCCCGCACGAGGCGGTCGCGCGGGCGTACGCAGCCCGCGCCGGCTTCCCGGACCTCACTGTCACGGTCGGGCCGAGCGGCGCCGGCAAGAGCGCCTGGGTGGCAGCACACTACCCGGACCACGCTGTCGTGTCCCTCGACGCGCTCCGTGACGAACTGGCCGGGCGGCGCGCCGACCAGAGCGTGAACGGCCGCGTCCTGCAGGCCGCCAAGGAACAGCTGCGGGTGGCGCTGCGCGCCCGCCGGCCCGTCGTGTGGGACGCCACGAACACCCGCCGTGACTTCCGCGGCGTGCCGCTGCGGCTTGGCTTCGAGTACGGCGCGCTCACGACCCTCGCGGTGTTCCAGCCGCCGCTCAGCACCGTTTTCGAGCGCAACCCGGCGCGCACGCACGCCGTCCCCGCGCACGTGGTGGCCGCGCAGGTGGACCTGCTGGAGTTCCCATACCGCCCGGAAGCGCACCGCACGCGGGTCATCGGGGAGTACGGGGAAACGCTCGACCATTCCGGCTTCAGCCGCCCGCCGCGCCCCTGAAGGGCCACCCCGCAGTGCTGAAGGGCCGCGCGGGTGGTCGGCCCCGGAGCTGCAAAACGAGCGGCGACGTCGGCATGGCCGGGTGTGGCGTGCCCTACAGACCTTCCCTGCTTTTCCAGGTGCGCGCGTTGCGCCGCCTGGACGCGGTTCGTACACTCGCGCTATGAGACGCCTCGTTCCCCTCGCTCTCAGCGCCACGCTGCTCGCCGCCTGCGCGCCCACGCAGGCGCACCGCGCCCGACCGGGCGCGACGCCGTTCACGCAGTACGTCGCCATCGGGGACAGCATCACCGCCGGCTTCCAGTCCGGCGGGCTGACGGCCGCGTCGCAGCGCGACGCCTACCCGCGGCTGCTCGGCGCGCGCGGCGGGCTGGACGTTCCCATGCCGGAAGTGAACGACCCCGGCTGCCCGCCGCCCATCGGCGTGACCGGCGAGAAGAACTGCACGCGCCGCGACCCGGCCGTCCGCTCGCCCGTCGTGGCGATACCCGGCGCGAAGGTCGGTGACGTGCTGCGCAGCACGGACCGCCAGGTGGCCGACCCGGACCCGCAACTCTACGACGCGGACCTGTACCGCGTGATTCTCGGGACGGGCACCACGCAGCTTGGCGCGGCGCTCGCGCAGAAGCCGCAGTTCGTGACCGTCTGGATCGGCAACAACGACGTGCTCCTCCCGACCCTGCGTGGCCGCCCGGACACGAGCACGCCCGTGGCGCCGTTCCGCGCGGATTACCGCACGCTCATCGAGCGGCTGCGCGTGTCCGGCGTGCCGCACATCGTCGTGATGACCGTCCCGGACGTCACGCGCGTACCCGCCCTGATTCCGGTGCGGCTCCTGCGCCTCGCGGGCGTCGTCGCGCGCGACTGTGACGGGCAGGACGTGTACTTCGGGTCGGTCGTGGTGGGCCGGGCCACGGCGGCGCAGCCGCTCTCGTGCGCGTCCAGCGAGGCCCTCACCGCTGCAGAATTCGCGCAGGCGCAGGCGACGGTCGCGCAGTACAACGCCGTGATCCGCGAGGTGGCTGCAGAATTCCAGGTGCCGGTGTTCGACGTGAACGCCGTTCTGGACAGGCTGCCGGGCCGACCGCTGCTGCCGACGGCGGCGTCGCCGTTTGGGCGGTCCTTCAGCCGGGACGGCGTGCACCCGAGCAGCTTCGCGCACGCGCGGTTCGCGCAGGCGCTCGCGGTGTTCATGAATGAGCAGTTCGGGACGGACCTCGACGTGCGCGCGCCCTGACCGGGCGCCGCGCGCAGTTCAGCACGCTGGGGGACCACGCAGGGGTGGTCCTCCAGCATTCATGCGTGGTCGTGGTCGGCAGGGGCGAGCGGCAACGTGAACGCGAACGTCGTGCCCACGCCGAGCCGGGACGTCAGCGTAATGTCCCCGCCGTGCCGCTCCACGATCTTCCGCGCGATGGACAGCCCGATCCCGCTGCCCGGGTACTGCTCGCGGTGATGCAGACGCTGGAAGATCTCGAAGATCCGCTGGAAGTACACCTCCTCGATGCCGATGCCGTTGTCGCGGACCGTGAAGCGCCACATGGACCCGGCGGGCTGCGCGTGCACGTGCACTTCCGGGCGTCGGTCGTGCGCGCGAAACTTCAGGGCGTTTCCGACAAGGTTCTGCAGCAGCTGCCGCAGTTGTGTGGCGTCGCCGTGTACGTCCGGCAGCGCCCCCACGTGAATGTCCGCGTCACACGCCTCGATCTGCGCGCGCAGGTCCTGCTGCACCTGCAGCATCAGGTCGTCCATGGGCACGCGCTGCGGGCCGTCCGGGTTGCGGGTCACGCGGGAGAATGCCAGCAGGTCCTGAATCAGCTGGCTCATGCGCGCCGTCCCCTCGAGAATGAAGCGCGCGTACTGCGTGGCCCGCTCGTCGTCCGCGGGTGCGTACCGCGTCACGAGCCGCTGCGCGAAGCTCGTGACGGTCCGCAGTGGCTCCTGCAGGTCGTGGCTGGCGACGTACGCGAACTGCTCCAGTTCCGCGTTGCTGCGCCGCAACTCCTCGTTCGTGCGTTCCGCTTCACGCAGGGCCTGCAGGCGCTCCGTGGCGTCCAGCGCGACGCCCACCACGTTGTTGACCGTGCCGTCCGGACCGTGGACGGGCACCAGCCACGTTTCCAGCACCCGCCCGGACCGGAACGCCAGCAGGTCGTGCGTGAGCTCCCCGTTGAGGGCCTGGTGAAGGCGCACCCTCTGCCGCAGCTCCGGCTCGTGCGCGAACAGCGACATGGCGGGACGCCCCACGCCCTGGCCAGGCTGCAGGCCCAGGGTCGGCAGCAGCTGCCCTTCCAGCAGCGTGAACACGCCGCGCGCGTCCGTGGCGAACAGCACAAGGGGGGCGTGGTCCGCGACGGTCTTCAGGTACCGCTGCGTGGACGCCAGTGTGCGTTGCGCTTCCAGGCCCTCCAGCGCGAGGCTGAGGCTGCGGGTGACGACGTCCAGGACCACGCGGTCTGTCTGCGTCCAGTGCCGCTGCGCGCGCAGCTCGATGCACAGCACGCCCGCCACCTCGTCATTCACGAGGACCGGCAGGGTGGCGCTCACGCGCGCGCCCTGCCCGGGCGCGTCCTGGTACAGCGCCGTGCGGGACGCCCACACCTCGTCGAGGGGGCCAGCGGCACCCACCGGCAGGTCCTCGTGCGTCAGGACGTGCGCGCCCGCGCCGGGCGCGTCGCCGGCGTGCGCCTGCACGCGCCAGGTGTCCGCGTCGCGCGTCCAGTACCGCGCGTACCCGCCGGGCAGCAGCGACAGCACGGCCGCCTGCGCGCGCTGCACGAGCGCCACCGGGTCGCCGCGCAGCGTGAGGTCCTGCGTGAGGCGCACGAACGCTTCCAGCGCGCGGGCGCGCACGTCCAGTTCCGTGTTCTGCACGCGCAGCCGCTCGGTCGTCGCCTGCCGCTCCAACGCGAGGTCGAGGCTGCGCGCGACAGCGCGGAACACCGCCTGCTCCCGCGCCGTCCACTGCGGCGCGCGTGACGTGCCGAGCGACAACAGCCCCCACGTCTGGCCGCCGCGCGCGTACGCCGCGAAGGCCGCCGCGTGGTACGGCCACGCTCCCTCAGCGTTCGGCCGGGCGCCCTCCACGATCACGGGCGCGGCGCCCGGTTCGGCCTGCGCGAACCCGGGCGTGTCCGGCGGCACGCCGAGCCGCCCGAGCGCGACGGTGTCGGCGTGCACGTCCGGCGAGGCGGCCTGCAGGTGCCACGCTCCGCCACGCAGGTCGTAGAACGCGGCGGCGACGCCGAGCGTCACGTGTAGGACCGCTACGGCCCGCTCGGCCAGCTCGGTCACGTCGGTCGCCTCGGCGGCCGCTTCCATGAACGTCACGAAGGCGTCCTGCGCGGCGTTCTGCGTCTGTAGTTCCTGGGTGCGCTGCGTGACGCGCGCTTCGAGGGCCGTCCGGGCGTTGGCGCGGTCCAGGGCGAGCGCGCCGTGCCGCGCGAGCGTGCGCAGGAACGCCTGCTCGGCGGACGTGAAGACGTGAAGGTCCAGCAGGTCCACGCGCAGCACGCCGAGCGTGCGCCCGCCGGCCATCAGCGGGAACGCCGCGTGGGACGCGGGCGTGCCGGGCGCGGCCGGGCCGTGCAGCGTCGCGAACTGTGCTTCGCGCGTGTCGAGCGCGGCGCGGGCGAGCGGGGCCGCGCCGGGCGGCAGGGCGTGCTCCATCACGACGGGCGTGCCTGTGACGCCCGCGACGCTCAGCGTGTCGCCGAGCAGCAGGGTGGCGCCGCTGCGTCCGGGTGTGGCGTGCAGCGCGGCATTCAGGAGCGTGTCGGCCACCTGGTGCGTGCTGCCGGCCTCCGCGAGCGACTCGGCGGCGCTGAGCAGCACGTCACTGAGGGCGCTCGCCCCGAACGGTTCAGGCATCCTCCTCACGATACCCTGCCGCGGGCGCCCGCATGAAGACAAGATGGACGCCGCACCCGGCGGGGAAGGCGTGGTCTTGGCCGGAAACTCAACCTTCTCGTGGGTTCGTGGCGTCACATGAAGTTCGTCCACGCATCATCACCCCGGACTGCTGACAGGAGGAACCACATGATCGGACAACGCAAACTGCAGAAGATCGCTGACGTCGCCCAGACCGCCATGCAGCACCGCGAGGACCACCACTTGGAGGCCCTGAACACCAAGCTGACGCGCCGCATTGACGCGCAGGAGCGCGCGCTGCAGATCGCCGACGCGCAACTCAAGGTGCTGCGCCGCACCCAGGGTCGCCAGAAGAGCGGCGGCTTCCCGTGGGAGCTGCTGATTCTCGGCGCTGCCGGGTACTACCTGTGGCGCAACCCGGACACGCGCACGCAACTGCAGGGGCAGGTGCAGGGCCTGATGCAGCGCCTGAACCCCGGCGTGGAAGGCAACGTGGCCCGCGCGGGTGACGCGGTGCGCGGCACCATCGACGACCTGAGCAAAGGCGAGGACCCGACCGCGAACGTGAAGGCCGCTGTCGGTGAGGCGAGCCGCGGCGCGGAAAAGGCCGCCGACAAGGTCCGCGCGAAGGTCGACGACGTGCGCCAGGACGCCCGCATGGGCGTGCAGCGCGCCGCAGACGACGTCAACCGCAGCCGCTGAGCCGCTGGGGCAGAGAGGGGGCGCCTGAACAGGCGCCCCCTTCGCTGTGCGCGGTCAGGGGTGTGGCGCGCCGGGCGCGGGCGCGTCCGCGCGGCGCGCAATGCCGTACGGAATCACGTGCGGGCGTCCGGTGTCGGGGTCGCGCAACAGGTGCGCTTCCAGGCCAAACACGTCGCGCAGCAGCGCGGGCGTCATCACCTCGCCCGGGTCGCCCTGCGCGTATACCTGACCGCCCAGCACCGCGACGACCTCGTCGGAGTACCGCACGGCCTGGTTCAGGTCATGGAGGACCATCACGATCGTCTTGCCTTCCTGGTCGTTGAGGCGCCGCACGAGATGCAGCACCTCCAGCTGGTGACTCAGGTCGAGGTACGTGGTCGGCTCGTCGAGCAGCAGCGTGTCCGTGCCCTGCGCGAGACTCATGGCGATCCACGCGCGCTGCCGCTGCCCGCCGGACAGCTGATCGAGCGGACGCGCGGCGAACACGCGCATCCCGGTCTGGTCGAGCGCCCACTCGACCACGCGGCGGTCCTCGGCCGTTCGGCGCCCGAACGGCCCGCCGTGCGGGTGCCGCCCGAACCACACGAGGTCCTCGACGCTCAGCCCTTCGGGCGCGGTGGGGCCTTGCGGGAGAATCGCGAGGTGCTGCGCGACGACCTTGCCGGGCAGGCGGTGCAGGTCCGCGCCGTCCAGCAGCACCTGCCCGCCCGACGGGTGCAGCAGGCGCGACAGGGACCGCAGCAGCGTGCTTTTGCCGCTGCCGTTCGCGCCGATGATGGTCGTGACCGCGCCGGCGCGCAGCGTCAGGTTCAGCCCGTCGATGACGGGCCGCGCGCCGTACCCGAGGCGCAGGTCGCGCGTGGCGAGCTTGCCGGGCGTGGGCGCAGGTGTGGGGGTGGTGGGGGTCATGCCTTCCCTCCTTGACGGCGCAGCAACCACAGGAAGTACGGCGCGCCGATCAGTGTCGTGACGATCCCCGCCGGGATTTCCAGCGGGGGGAGCAGGGCGCGCCCGACGGTGTCCGCGCCGAGCGCGAGCAGCGCGCCGAGCAGCATGGCGAGCGGCAGCAGCCGCGCGTGCAGCCCGCCGACGAGCAGCCGCGCGAGGTGCGGCGCGATCAGCCCCACGAACCCCAGAATGCCACTGCCGGTGACGGCAGCAGCGGCGAGGCCCACGGCGACGCTCAGGGCGACACCGCGCGCGACGTTCACGCGCGTGCCGAGGGCCGTGGCGATGTCCTCGCCGAACGACAGGACGTCCAGTCGGCGGGCGAGCAGCATCGAAGCGGGCAGCAGCGCCGCCCACGGCAGCACGCGCGTCACGCGCGGCCAGTCGGCGCCGTACACCGTGCCGACCAGGAACGCGAGCGCGGACGCGACGCCGTCGGGCGCGCGGACGATGACCAGCTGCTGCATCGCGCCGAGCGCCGACCCGACGGCAATGCCGATCAGCGCGAGCCGCGCGGGGCTCAGGCCGCCCGGCCCGCGCGACAGCAGGTACACTGCCGCGAAGCCCAGCCACGCGCCCACGAACGCCCCGACCGGCAGCGCCCACGCGGGCGCGGCGGGCGCGGCGAGCAGCAGCACCGTCGCGGCCAGCCCGGCGCCCGCGCCGACGCCCACGAGGTCCGGGGACGCGAGCGGGTTGCGGACGACGCCCTGCAGGATCACGCCGGACGCCGCGAACATCGCGCCGGTGAGCGCCGCGACGAGCACGCGCGGCAGGCGCAGTTCCAGCAGGATGCGGCTGGTCAGCTCGTCGCCGGCACCGGTCAGGGCGCGGAGCACGTCGGCGGGAGGGGTGCGCACGGCCCCCAGACCGAGGGCGACCACGGCGAGCAGCAGCAACGCCGCGAGCAGCAGCGGCAGCAGCACGGCCACGCGGCGGCGCGGCGCGGGCGCACGGTCAGGCGAGGCGGTCAGGTTCACGAACGTCAGTTCTTCTTGAACGCGAACGCGGCGCTGGGCGCCTTGTCGGCGAGCAGGCCGGAGTCGATGGTCTGCGCGAGCATGGTCTTGAGCGCGATAGGACCGCGCGCACGCGTCCACAGGTCACGGTCGAACTCGAACACGCGGCCGCGCTGCACGGCGCTGATCTTGTTCCACAGCGGGTTTTTCGCCCACTCGCGCACGATGGGTTTCTCGTCCGCGCCGGTGAACACGACGAGCGTAGCGGGGTTCAGCGCGACGAGCGCTTCGAGGCCCACCTCGTACTGCGTGGTGGTGCCCTGGGGCTTCACGGCGTTCTTGCGCCCGAGCTTCTCGATCAGGCTGCCCACGAAGCTCTCCGAGGAGTGCAGCGTGAGCGTCTGCTCGGTGGCGACGGCCATGACGACCGGCGGCGCCTTCTTGTTCGCGAACGCGCGCGCTTTTTGTACGAGGCGCGCCTGGTCGTCCACGAGGCGGCGCGCGACGTCACTCCGGCCGACGAGCGCGCCGATATCCAGGACCTGTTGCTGCAGGTACTCGTAGCTGCCGCGGCGGCTCTGGAACGCCGCGGTGGGCGCGAGGCGCGCGAGGTTCGGGTACAGCGACGTGTGCACGAACGCGTCCGAGAGGATCAGGTCGGGTTTCAGGGCGAGCATCGCTTCGAGGTTCGGCTGGGCGCGGGAACCGACGGCGGGCACGGCGCGCGTGAGCGCCTTGAGGTACGTGGGCGCGCCGCGGTCGCCGCCCTGCAGGCCGAGCGCCCCGCCGACCGGCTGGACGCCGAGCGCGATGAGCGTGTCGAGGAAGCTGTACTCCAGCGCGATCACGCGTTTGGCGGGGGCGGGAAGGGTGAGGGTGCCGCGTTCGTGCTTGATGCTCACGGCGGACGCGGCGGGGAGGGTGAGGGCCAGAGCGAGGGTCAGGAGGTGTTTCATGTCGGGGGTCAGGCCTTTCGGAGGCGGCGCGCGAGCATCACGAAGAACGGCGCGCCCAGAGCGGTGATGAGGATGCCAACGGGCGTTTCTGCCGGACGGTCAACGAGGCGCGCGGCGACGTCCGCCCACACCAGCAGTGCCGCGCCGAGCAGCGCGGACAGCGGCAGGCTCAGGCGGTGGTCGTGCCCGACGAGCGCCCGCGCGATGTGCGGAACGATCAGGCCGACGAACCCGATGGGCCCGACGACGCTCACGGCGGACGCGGCGAGCAGCACGCCCAGCGCGGTGATGAGCAGGGTGTCGCGCGCGGCGTGCGCGCCGAGGCTGCGGGCGACGTCCGCGCCGAGCGCGAGCAGGTTCACGCGGTGCGCGAGCAGCAACGCCACGATCAGGCCCGGCACGGTCCACGCGGCGAGTTGCGCAGCGAGGGCCGCGCTGGCGCCGACGACGCTGCCCGCGAGGTTGAACGCGGCGGCCTGCGCGCGATCCTCGAACAGGATGCGCAGAGCGCTGCTGGCGCTCGCGGCGGTGGCGCTCACGGCGACGCCCGCGAGTGCGAGGCGCAGCGGCGTGAGGCCCACGCCGGAAGCGATGCCGAGCGCGAGCGCGGCCGCGCCCGCGCCGCCCGCGAACGCGAGCGGCACGAACGCCCACGCGGGCAGGCCCGGGAAGAACACCAGCGTGACGAGCAGCGCGAGTGCCGCGCCCGCTTCGACGCCCAGAATGCCGGGGTCCGCGAGGGGGTTGCGGGTGACGCCCTGCAGCAGCGCGCCGGCCACGCCGAGGCCCGCGCCGGCGAGCATGGCCGTGAGGGCGCGGGGGAGGCGCAGGGTGTGGACGATCAGGCTGTCACTGGTGTCCTGCGGGTGGAACAGCAGGTCCGCGACGTGCGCGAGCGGCAGGTTCGCCGCGCCGAACGCGAGCGAGGCAAGCAGGCCCAGCGCCAGCAGCGCGATGGCGCCCGCGAAGGCCAGCGTCCGGGTGGTGGTCCGGGCGTGCCCGGCAGGCGAGGTGAGGGTCTTCACGGGGGTCCTTGGCGTTCAGGCGTGGTGCAGAGCCTGCACGCGGTACTGGGGGGCGGCGGTCAGGTTGGGTTTGTGGCTGCCGCCGGGGACGTGCAGGGTGTGGGTCACGTCCACGCGGGCGGTGTACGTGTCGGTGTGGCCGTCCGGGTGGCGCGCGGTGACCTGCACGTCCGCGCCGGTCGCGTCGGCGTGCAGGGTGCGCGCCTGCCGGGGGCGGTTGAGCCACGCCCAGCCTTCGCGGGCGAACAGTTCGCGGTCCACGACCTGTCCCCAGGCGTCGAGGCCGGCCCAGCCGCGCAGGTGCGGCGCGAGTGCGGCAGGGTCGCCCGTCTGGGTGGCGATGGCGCGCGCGACGTCCGGGGTGACACGGCCCCAGAAGCGCCCGGCGGGGAGTTCCACGAGGGTGGGCGCGAAGCGGTGCCCGCCGAAGTGCCCGGTCCGCCAGACGCGCGCGCCGCCGTGCGCGGCCTGCAGTTCGGCGAGCAGGGGGTAGCCGAGTTTGCCGCAGGCGGCGTCGACGGTGCCGTGCGTGCACACGTGCAGGTCGGTGCCGAGCGTGGGGGTGGGGCGGCGGTGCGGTTGCAGGTCGGGGAGGCGCTCGGGGTGGAGCAGGGCCGCTTCGAGGAGGTCGAGGGTGCCGTCGGCGCTGAGCTGGTAGTCGGTGCGCGTGAAGGCGGCGTGGTCGTCCGTGCGGGTGTAGTGGCGGACGTGGCCGGTGTCCTCGCCGGAGGAGTAGAGCAGCAGGCCGTAGCCGGTGCGGGTGGCGCGGACGTGCTCGCCGAGTCGGGCGAACAGGTCGTGGCGGCGGGCGGTCCAGGTGGCGCTGTCGCGGAAGTGGTCCCAGGTGCGCAGCGGCAGGTCCAGGGCGAACGCCTGGTGCCAGGTGGGGGCGGTGCCGATCAGTTCCTCGCCGAGGTCTTGGGAGGCGGCGGAGCAGAGCAGCAGGGGGGTGGGGCTTCCGGACACGTTTCTCCTAAACCGAGCAGAACGCTCGGAATTCAAAGCTAGAGGACCATCCGGCACAGTGTCAAGAAACCTCATGCGCAAAGCACGGGTTCGGGCACGCTGGTCCCGCGCCTGTTCTGTGTGGCAGAATGCCAATGTTATCGCTCTGTTTATAGCAGAATATACTTCAGAACTTCCCACGGAGGCCCCCATGACCAAAACCAGCAAGAAACCCGCCGACACCACCCCCAACGCCATCCTCAAAGCCTTCGACACCCTCACCGCCACCGCCGACGTCGAACACCAGCTCGCCCCGCTGGCCAACACCGCCGACGCCACCACCCTCGACACCGAACTCACCCGCGCCCTCAACCTCGCCCACGACCGCTGGGGCCTCGGCCTGCTCCACCACCGCCACGAAGCGCGCCTTCGCCGCGACACCGACACCCTCGACGTCGTCCTCCTCGCCGACGGCCGCGAAATCGCCCGCCTCAGCGACGGCCCCGCCGCCATCAGCGCCACCTACGAAAGCATGCGCGCCCTCAACGCCGACAACCTCAGCGAATGGGGCGTCCTGCCCGAAGGGCACCGCGTCACCCTCAAAGGCGGCACCGGCCAGCTCCGCGTCCTGATCGAAGACGCCCGCGACTTCGAAACCCACTGGAACGCCGAACGCGGCGGCGCCTACAGCCGCACCTGGCGCGACGGCGACACCCTCGCCATCGAAGTGCACCGCCCCGCCTCCCCCGTCACCGCCCTGGCCGACGCCGCCTGGGACGTCATCACCTCCATCAAGGACCGCCCCCTGCAACGCCAGCTCATGGAACGCAGCAACAGCGTCGGCATGCTCGGCGCCCTGCTCGCCGCCCGCCACAGCGGCGCCGGCCGCGCCCTCGAAGCGCTCCCCGAAGCGCACTTCACCATCCGCAGCACCGTCCTGCGCGCCACCGGCCGCGACGCCCGCGACTTCGACCACTGGAAGACCATGCTCCGCGAAGGCGTCGAGCAGCTCGACGTCCTCCAGAAAACCACCACCCGCCAGCTCGCCGAAATCCTCAGCCACGGCCTGAAATAACCCCGCAGTCACAGCGCGCCGCGCACCCCCGGAGGGTGCGCGGCGCGCCGCATTCACCCCCACGCGCGCGCCCGGAACCCCAAACATCTTTGGATCACGCACGCCCTCACCCCCCTCTCGCCTGAACGCACCCCTCATGGAGCCCCAGGACCACGTCGTACTCACGTCATCGGCGCACAGCACGGCACCGTCCACCTCACAGCGCACCACACCACGCTATCCCTCAGCGCCACCTCACCCGGCGGGTCCATCACTCCCGACCATCCACGCCCTCGCGGCGCGCCTGACCGCCTCCGTACGCCTCGCCCGCACGGACCACCCCCACGGGTAGGACGGTGCGCCGCACGCCGCCGCACCCCTGGTGGGCCGCGCCAGCCAGAACCTCGGCGTCATTCACCTCAGCGACAAAACCACCGGTGACTTCACCGCCGACGAAGACCTCCGCGTGCCGCTCGCGCAACTCGCCGCCGTCAGCATCGAGAACGCCGCCGGCACCGAGGCGCTCGCCGAACTCGAACAGGAGCTGCGCACCCTCGCGGACCCCATCCCGCAACTCGCGTGGATGGCCGACGCGAACGGCTGGACCCACGGGTACAACCAACGCTAGTACGACTACACCGGCACCACCCTCGAAGGGATGCAGGGCTGGGGCTGGCGCACCGTCCACCACCCCGACCACGTCGACGACGCCCCCAGAAGCGTCGCAGGCAAATGGGCTGCCGGTCGACCCTGGGAGGGCACGTACCTGCTGCGCAGCCGGACCGGCGAGTTCCGCTGGTTCCTGACGCGCCCGCCCCAGCCGCAACGACCGCGGAGGCGTCGTGAAATGGTTCGGCACGAACACCGACATCACCGAGGAACGCCACCTCGCCGAAACCCTCGGAGCGCGCGTCGCGGAACGCACCGAACAGCTCCTGCGCAGCAACGCCGACCTGGAACGCTTCGCGTACGCCGCCAGCCACGACCTGAAAGCGCCGCTGCGCACCATCGCCAGCTACGTGCAGCTGCTGCACCGCCGCTACGCCGGTCGCCTCGACGACAAGGCCGACCAGTACATCCACTTCACTGTCGACGCCATCAATCGCATGCACGTCCTGATCGAAGACGTCCTCGCCTACGCCCGCGTCGGCCGCGAACGCCGCGCCGCCACCGTCCACACCGCCCAGGTCGCGCAGGACATGCTCGGCGCGCTCCACGTCGCCATTGACGAATGCGGCACGCGCATCCACGTCGGCCCGCTGCCCGACGTGTGCGGTGACGAAACCCAGGTCCGGCAGGTGCTGCAGAACCTCATCGGCAACGCCCTGAAATTCCAGCCGCCCGGACGTTCACCTCACCGGCCGCACCGAAGGCGACGACGTGCACCTCACCGTGACTGACAACGGCATCGGCGTGCCCGATGCCGCCGCCGAACGCGTCTGCGGGGTGTCCCAGCGCTTTCACACCCGCGAGCAGTACAGCGGCACCGGCGTGGGCCTCGCCATCGTGAAGACCATCGGCGAGGCGCACGGCGGGCGCATCTGGGTGGACAACGCCCCCGGGCAGGGCAGCACCTTCCACTTCACGCTCCCCGCGCCCCCCACCACACGCCCTGAAGGCCTACGGTTCAGGTCAGCGTCGTTTCCACGATGCCCGGCAGCAGCGCGTACACGCTCCCGCCCACCTGCGCGTCGAAGGTGCGCTTCAGGTCCAACAGCGCCCGCCACTTCCGCGCGGTCGCCGGTCCGAACCCGTACCGCAACGTGACATCCACGAACCGCTTCTCCAGAATGCAGCATCCGTCCGGCAGCGCCAGCATGTCGCACACCTGCACCAGCCGGTCCTCCAGCGTGTACGTCACGTCCGCCAGCAACGCCCCCAGCCGCGCGTGCTCCTGCGCCGTCCCGTCCCACTCCCCCTGCAGTTCCCCGAGCTCCTGCAGCGGGAACGAATGTGTCAGCGCAATGCGCGCCGCGTCCTCGAACCCGAGCGCGCGCAGCGCGTCGTACCCGTCCAGGATGTGCCGGTCGCGGTTCGGGCCGGTGCGGCGCCCCAGGTCATGCAGGGCGCCCAGCACGAACGCGCGCTCCGCGTCCAGCCGCGGGTGGTGCGCGGCAATGGCCTCGGCTGCGCGCGCCACATTCAGGGAATGCGGCACCCACGGGCCGGGGTTCAGGGCCTCCGCTTCATGCAGGAGGCGCAGGGCGGTCATCCGGTCGGGCAGCACCCCGCCAGCGTAACGCCTGAAAGTCACCCGACCAGCCCCGGCCGACGCCAAACCCGCTCCGTGGGGAAGGGGGGCCTCCGCCGAATGCGAGCGGTTCGGCGGAGGCCCCCCACGACGCCTGAGAGGCTCACGGCGAAAAGCCCACCAGCGCAGCCTGCTCCCGTCGGTGGCCGCTCGTGCCGGGGGCGTCAATGGCCTGCGGGGCGGTCCTCATGCGACGCGGGACGGACGTGCGCGACCGGCGCGCCAACCGGGTGGAGGTCGTCCCCGTCCGCTAGGAACCCGACGGGGTGCCCCTGCGCCCAGACCTGCACGGCCCCGCGCGGCGCCTCGAACATGAGCGGCGGGCGTCCCGCCACCGTTCCTGCCACGGCCGACTGCCAGATGGGCGTGGCCACGTCGCCGCTGTAGGCGTTCTGCGGCAGGGACCCGCCCGCCTGCCGCCCGACCCACACGGCGCCCGCGACGCCCGGCGTGACGCCCGCGAACCACAGGTCCCGCACGTCGTTGGTGGTGCCGGTCTTGCCGGCCACGTCCCACCCGAGGATGCGCGCGCGCCACGCGAGGCCGCCGCCGTCGGCACCCAGGTCGTTCACCACGCCGCGCAGCATGTCCAGGCCGAGAAACGCCGTCTGCGCGCTCCAGACGCGGCGCTGGGCCGGGGCGGGCAGGGGGAGCGTCTGCCCGTGCACGTTCGTGACGCGCGCAATGAAGGTCGGTTCGGTCCACACGCCGCCGTTCGCGAACGTCGCGTACGCGCTCGCGAGTTGCAGGGGGCTCGCTTCGACCGTGCCGATTGCCAACGACAAGCCCGCGCCGGGCGGGGTGCGCAGCCCGAGCGTCTGCAGTTTCGCGCGCAGGGCGGGCACGCCCACCTGCTGCGCGAGCCGGACGGTGGGCAGGTTCAGGCTGTGGTTGAGCGCGTACCGCAACGTCACGGGTTCGTTCAGGAAGTGCCGGTCGTAGTTCTGCGGCTGGTACGGGCCGCTGAGGGGCGCGTCGAGCACGCGGTCCACCTGCGTGAACCCGCGTTCCAGAGCGAGGGTGTACAGGAAGGGTTTGGCGCTGCTGCCCACCTGGCGGCGCGCGCGTGTGGCGTTGTCCCAGTCGGCGGGGGGGGCGTCCGTGAGTTTCTGGCCGACGAGCGCGAGCACCTGCCCGGTGGCGGGGTCCACGAGGGCCAGCCCGAGGGTCGCGCCGTCCGGGATGTCCGCGAGGCGGCTGGCGCGTTCGGACGCCGCCTGCGCCTGCGGGTCGAGCGTGGTGTACACGTTCAGGCCTCCGCGCGCGAGCGCGTCGCGGCCCACGCGGCGCAGCGCCTCGCGCTGCACGGCCTGCAGGAAGTGCGGGTGCGGTGCGGCGCGCGCCGCGACGAAGTTGCGCCGTTTCGCGTGCTGGTTCATGAGCGTCGCGGACGTGACGTTACCGTTCGCGTCGTAGCGGACGCGCCAGCCGGCGGGCTGCAGGGGCGCGCGCCACGCGGCGGCGGCCTGCGCGGCCGTGATGCGGCCGTCCTCGACCATGCGGGCGAGGAGGCTGCGCATCAGGGGGCGGTACGTACGGTACTCGAAGTACCGGCGTGGGGAGGGCACGAGCGTCGCGAGGTACACGCTTTCGGCGAGCGTGAGGTTCGCGGCGTCCTTGCCGAAGTACGCGCGGGCGGCGTCCTGCGGGCCGATCAGGTCCGCGGGCCCGCCGGACCCCCAGTACACGATGTTCAGGTACGCGCTGAGAATCTCGCGTTTGGTGTAGCGGGCCTCGACCTGCTGGGCGAGCAGCGCCTCCTTGAGTTTGCGTTCGATGGTGCGCGCGCCCTGTAGGTGTCGCAGCAGGGTGTTCTTCACGAGTTGCTGCGTGAGGGTGCTGCCGCCCTGGACGCGGCCGGTGGCGCTGCTGAGCAGGGCGCGCCCGAGGCCGCCCAGGTCCACGGCGCCGTGTTCGAAGAACCGGCGGTCCTCGCTGGTGATGACGGCGTCCACCAGGAAGGGGCTCACGTCGTTCAGGGGGAGGGCCTGGTGGGGTGTGGCGTCCGTGGGGAAGGCGGTGACGGTGCCGATCAGGTGGCCGGCGCGGTCGTACACGCGGTTCGGGCCAGCGGGCATCCACGCGGCGAGCTGCTCGGGGTTGGGGAGGTGATGGGCGGCGCTGCGGACGGCCTGCGTGGCGAGCGCGATGCCCGCGAGAAGCAGGGCTTGGATGGTCAGCGCGCGCCGCATAGGTCCAGTTTAAGAAAATTTTCATCATGTGGCAGGCAATTGTGAGGAGCGCGTATGCTCAACGATTCGGGCACGCACCGGCGGCCCTGCTCCGATTAGACGATCAGCACGGCGTTTTCCTCACGTGATGAATCTCTGGACTGCGGCGCGGCGCGGTGGTCATCCTCGGCACGCGCGGCCCGAACGGGCCGCTATGCTGGGCCGCGTGAAGAAGATTCTCATCTTGAGCCTCTGCCTGAGCGCCACGGCCAGCGCCAACAGCCTGACCGCGCACCTCCCCGCCGGCGCCCTCGCCACCTTCGAAACGCGCCACCTCGGCGGCGCCCTCCAGCGCTTCGAGGGCCTCGTCGGGGGCGTCGCCGAACACTTCGGCGGAAACGCCCGCGACGCTGCGGAGCTGCTCTCCATGTTCACGCCCGCCGTCGAAGGCTCCATCGGCGACGAAGGCGTCCTGGGCGTCTTCGCCGTCGGCAACGGCCGCGGCATCTTCGAACCGCACCTGCTCGCCGTGTCGAAACTCAACGCCGACGCCCGCGCGCTCCTGCCCAAGCTGTCCACCCGCAACGGCAAAGCCACCATCGGCAAGTACACCTTCGTGCGGCAGGACGACCTGTTCATCGGCATGACCAGCACGCTCGTGTACGCGTCCACCAACAAGACGCTGCTCATGAACTACCTCAGCCGCCTGAACGGCAAGGCCGCCCCCACCCTCGCCGCCGCCCCCGCGTACGCCACGCCCACCACGCAGGTCGGCGCGCAGGAACTGCGGCTGTTCGTGAACTTCTCCGGCATCGCGAAGGTCGCCCGCAGCGCCCTGCAGGCCGTGATGCTGCCGCGCCTGCTCTCGCCCATCGTGGACGCCGTCGACACCCTCGGGCAGGTCGCGGCGGGCGTCAGCACCACCAGCACCGGCCTGAGCGCCGTGAGCGCGCACGTCGTGAACCCGGACGGCCGCGACACGCCGCTGCGCCAGATCCTCACGCACACCACGCCTGGCTTCGACGTGCCGCGCGTCATTCCTGCCGACGCGGAAGCCGTGAGCGTCCGCGCCTGCGACCCGCTCACCGCGCAGTACACCGCGCACTGGCTCACGCGCCTCGACCTGTTCGACCCGACCGGCCTCCTGACGGACACGCAGCTCGCGCACCACCTCGAACGCCAGAGCAGCTACCTCGCCGACGAGTGCGCGCAGGTCACGCTTGCGGGCGCGGGCCGCGCGAGCCTCACCGACACCAACCCCCTCGGCAGCCTCGCGTACATGGTGTCGTACCAGAAGGTCCGCGACGAAGCCGCCGCGCGCGCCCACATGGCGGAATTCGCGCCGCTCGTGAACACCACGATCCGCCAGGCCGTGCAGAGCGGCCGGCAGGCCCTGAACGACGCGCAGGCGCGCCTCAAAGCCCTCGGCACGGAGCAGGCGGCGAGCCTGAGTGAACTCACCTCGCTGCTCGACGACGCGAAACTCGGGGACGTCGAGTACGTGTACGACTTCCGTGACGGGTACCTCGTGAGCGCCCTGAACCGCCGCGCGCTCGACGCCGCCCTGCGCGCCCCGCGCGCCCTCGCGGACGAGCCGGCGTTCCGCGCGCTGAACCTCACCGGGGCCGGCGCCGGCTTCGTGTATCAGCCTGCGCCCGCCACGCCGTACGCACCCGCCGACATCCGCCGCGCCCTCGAGAAGGAACTCGCCGCCTCGCCCGCCGCGGCGTTCATGGAGGACGACGCCCAGGGCCTCACCGCTCCGATGTCCAGCGCCCTCGCCGACCTGCTCAACCGCTACGGCGGCAGCAGCACCCACACCACCGTCGACGGGACGGTCGTGCTCAGCAAAACGAACATCACGTACCGCTGGTAACGCCGTCCCCTCAGGCGCCCCCGGGTTCGGTCCGGGGGCGCCTCCTCGTGGCCTTCATCGTCCAGTGATCCGCTCCGGCGCCCCCGGCGGGTACGGTCAGGGCATGCCCCACCTGCGCCTGCTCCCGCTCGCCCTCCTGCTGGCCGCCTGCGTGCCATCCACGGCGCTGCAGACCACGCCCACCACGCCATCCACCCTGCCGACCCTGAGCGGCCCCACGTTGCTCGCCGCCGGGGACATCGCCCGCTGCGGCCTCCCCGGAGCGGCTCGCACCGCAGCCCTCATCGGGCGGGCCCTGCACGACGACCCGGACGCGACCGTCGCCGCGCTCGGCGACCTCGCATACGAGACGGGCAGCGCCGCCGAGTTCCGCGACTGCTACGCCCCCACCTGGGGCGCCTTCCTGAACCGTACCCGGCCCGTTCCCGGCAACCACGAATACGCCACGCGCGGCGCCGCCCCGTACTACGCGTACTTCGGCGCGCGCGCCGGCGACCCCGTCCGCGGGTACTACAGCTACGACCTGGGCTCCTGGCACGTGATCGCACTGAACAGCAACTGCGACGCCGTCGGCGGGTGCCGCGCCGGGTCCGCGCAGGAACAGTGGCTGCGCGCGGACCTGCGCGCGCACCCGGGCGCCTGCACGCTCGCGTACTGGCACCACCCGCTCTTCTCGTCCGGGTGGCACGGCAACAACCCCGCCGTCCGCGACCTGTACCGCGCGCTGGACGACGCGCACGCCGAGATCGTCCTGAACGGCCACGACCACCACTACGAACGCTTCGCGCCGCAGAACCATGACGGGCAGCCCCGCGCGGACGGCGTGCGGCAGTTCGTGGTCGGCACGGGCGGCGGCGGCCTGTACGGCCTGCGCGCCGTGCAGCCGAACAGCGCCGCCCGGTACGGCGCCGGGTACGGCGTCCTGAAACTGACCCTCGGGAACGGCGCGTACGCGTGGCAGTACCTGCCCGAGGACGGCCAGACCTGGACGGACGCGGGCACGGCCCCGTGCGTGCCCTGACGTCCCCCCGGCCAGGTGAGGGCGCGCTCAGCGCTGCACGGGCACGACGTTCACGTCGGCGGTGGTGCCCGCGCCGCCCGTGAGGACGTCCGTGCGCGTGTCGCTGATGAACAACAGCTGCCCGTCGCGTTCCACCCGCGCGGACACCGCGTACGTGTTGCGCGCCTGAATCCTCGCCGGGTCGAACGGCACGCGGAACTTCACGGGAAACGCGCGCGCGTCCGTGATGCGCACCTGCCCGATCAGCGTCGAGGGCGCGTCCTGCAGCGACACGTCCCGCACTTCCACCGTCACGGTGGCGCCTGCGGGGAACACCGCGCCGGACGGCGCCGTCACGGCGCCGGACACGCTCTGGGTCGGCATGAACTGGTTACAGGCGGGCAGCAGCACGGCCGACAGGAAAAGCAGAGCAGCGGTTCTCATGCCGGCATCCTGACATGCGCCCCTGACGAAACATGAAGTCAGATCGTGGGGTCACTGCCGCTCTGCCAGCGGGCGTGCCGCGCGGCGCGGCGCGCGCGCTTCTCGTCGTACATGCGGGCGTCCGCGCGGCGCACCAGATCGTGCGCGCGCGTGGCCTCCGCGGGGCTGAACGAGATGCCGGCGCTCACGTCCGCTTCCGGGAACCCCTCGGTGCGGACGATCTCGATGGCGTGCCGCACGCGGCTCAGCACGATGTCGCGGTGCTCCGGGCCGGCGTGCGTGAGCAGCGCCGCGTACTCGTCGCCGCCCAGGCGGTACAGGCGGTCCCCGCGCCGGAACGTCGTCGCGAGCGCCCGCGCGAACGAAAGCAGCAGCGCGTCGCCGCGCTCGTGCCCCCAGGTGTCGTTGATGGCCTTCAGCCCGTCGAGGTCCATCATCAGGACGCCGACGGCGTGCCCGTGCCGCTGCGCGCGCGCGAGCTCCTTGTCGAGGTCATCGTCGAACGCGCGGCGATTCCCGAGGCCGGTCAGGCCGTCCTTGAGGGCTGCCTCCCGCATGTACTGCAGGTGCTCGCGCCGCTCCAGCGCCACCGCCACGAACCGCGCCGCCGCCGCGAACAGCTCGCGGTCCAGTGCCGTCCATGGGCGCGGCGCGTGCAGGCGGAACGCAACGAACATCAGCACCTGACCGGGGTGGAGGCTCAGCGGCACGTACGCCGCCGACCGCACGCCCACGTGCACGTACGACGGCGCGGTGATCGCCTGCCGTGCGTACTCGTCCACGTACAGCGCCTGCGCCTGCGGCCGATCGATCACCAGCCACACCAGCCCTTGACCGCGCGGCACGCCCTGCGAGATCACCTGCTCCGCCTCAGCCGTGACCGCGCCGGTCTTCCAGATGGTCGTGGGCACCGCCCACTCCGCCTGACTGTGCCGGCCCTCGATGCGCACCAGCCCGCCCCAGTCGACGTCCGTGACGCGGCACAGTGTGGCGACGGTACGCTCGGCCACTTCATCCGGGTCGAGGTCCGCCTGCAGCAGCTGCGCGACGTCGCGGATCGCCTGCGTGTACGACTCGACGCTCGCGGCCTCGCGGGCCTGTTCGGTCGCGCTGGTATCCGCGCGGCGCCGCGCGAGGTGCGCGTCGTGCAGCACGAACGCGCTGCGCAGCAGCGCCCCCCCGACGCCCGCGATGGTGCCGGCCACCAGCAGGCCCGCGCCGAGCGGGCTGGACACCAGGCCGCGCGCCTCCGCGTTCAGGGCGAGGGCGCCCAGGATCAGCGGCACCAGCACCGCGAAGGGCAGCAGACGCCGCGCGAGCCCTCCGCCCGGCCCGGCCCCGGTGAGGACCTGCATCAGGCGCCGTTCGGGCCGCGACGCGATCAGTGCCGTGCCGAGCAGCACCAGCAGGGCCGCCGTGAGCGCCGTCATGGGCGCCGCTTCCCCGAGGCTCTGCAGGGGCGGCGCGCCGTACAGCGCGCCCAGCAGCGGCAGGCCGCTCAAGAGCAGCAGCGCGAGCAGCAGCGGCAGCAGGGGCGGCAGCCCGCCGCGCGCGCGGCCGTGCTGCAGCACCACGACCACGCCCAGCAGCGTGAACGCCGCCGCCGTCGTGAGCGTCATGCCGCTGCCGAGAGCCGCGACGCGTGCGGGAAACAGCAGGCCGTCCACGCCCATGGGGGTGTGCAGGGCCGCGCCGATCAGCTTCAGCACGCCGATCACGCCGACGAGGCCGCCCAGGCCCGCGATCACGGGCGCCCGGCGTGGCCCGTGCGGCACCTGCCAGAGCGCCGCGCCCGCCAGCGCGAACACCAGCGCCGACACCGGATTCATGCTGCCCATCAGGGCCGGTACGGCCAGCGCCCAGCCGAGCAGCACGACCACACCCACCACCCCGACGAGCGCGCCCAGCAGCGCGGCGACGCGCTCGATCCGCGCATCCAGGGGCCTGCGGGCGTCGTCGTTCAGTACCGGCATGCGCTCCTCCACCGCTCAGGCCTCCGGCGTCGCGAACGCAAGCAGCGTCACGAACGCCTCCACGACGCGCGGGTCGAAATGCCGCCCGGCCTGCGCGCGAATCTCCGCGAGGGCCGCCTCGGGCGTCCAGGCGCGCTTGTACGGCCGCTCACTCGTCAACGCATCGTACACGTCACACACCGCGAAGATCCGCGCCAGCCACGGAATGGCCTCGCCCGCCAGGCCGTCCGGGTACCCCGTGCCGTCCCAGCGTTCATGGTGCGAACGCACGACGTCCCGCACGCCCTCGCGCAGCGACGGGATGTACCCGGACAGCGTGAACCCGTGCGTCACGTGCGCCTGCATGACCGCCCACTCGTTCGCGTCGAGCGAGCCGGGCTTAAGCAGGACCGTGTCGGGCACGGCGAGCTTGCCGATGTCGTGCAGGTACGCGCCGTCCCGCAGCGTCTGCCGCTCCTCGTCGCTGAGGTTGAGGGCCTCGCCGAGTTGCGCGGCGAGCGAGACGACGCGCGCCGTGTGCCCCGTCGTCTCGAAGTCCCGCAACTCCAGCGCGAGGCCCAGCGCCCGCAGCGCCCCCTCGCGCGTGGCCTGCAGCTCCAGCACCTTCTGCCGGATGGTTTCGGTGGCGTGCATGCGCTCCAGCGCGGCGGCGCCGACGCCCGCAATGGTCTGCGCGACGCGCACGTCCAGGTCCGTGAAGGCGTGCAGCTCGTCGCGCAACAGCAGCAGCACCCCGAACACCGCCCCGGTCGACGCCTGAAGGGGCACCATCACCACGGACGCGTGCCGATCACGGCCGCGCGCGTGCGCGCGCGGCTCCTGCTGAATGTCCGGCGCGTGCACGAGGCGCCGCTCCCGCACCGCCACCCACGCGAGCCCCGCGTCGCGCGGCACCTCGAAGCCGACGTCGCTGAGGTAGTGGCCCGCCCCGGCCGTGCAGACGAGGCGGTCCTCGTCCGCGTCGTACTGCACGAACGCCGCGTGCGGCGTGTGCACGAGGTTATGCGCCTGCCCGATCAGCAGGGATTCCACCTCGTGCGGGTGGCGCGCGTCACGCAGGGCGACGCTGACGCTCGCGAGGGCCTCCAGCTGCCGCAGGCGGTCCAGCGGCGATGAGGCGAGCGGAAGAGGGTCAGGCTGATCATGGGGCGGCATGGGTCCTCCGGCGGTGAGGGGGGCAGCAGTCGGCAGGATGAGGGCACATGCTTCTCTTCAGCGTAAATGAGGACCACCTCGGTGTGACAGGGAAACGGCTACCGCCATTGTCCCGCACGAACACCTCAGGTTCTGTACGGCGTTCGGCACGACGCGTTGAGCCGCCCTTGACCAACGCGCCCTAACAGGCGCACGTGAGCGCGCCGTGCACGGCCGCCTTAACGCCGATTCACCGAGCGGCCATGCCCCTCTCGGGCGCGTCCCGTACCGTGAGGGCGTGGCCAGTGAGCAAGCACAACTCCGGGTGTTCCTGCGCGCCATTGAGCACGAGGTGCAGGCGCTCGGCGGCGCGCCCATGACCGCCGCGCGCGTCGCATGCATCGACGCGGCGTACCAGCAGCTGATGAGCGCCTACACCTGCCTGCGTAACGCCCGCGACCAGGCCGAAACGGCCCCCTCCGAGCCCGCGGGCGGCGCCAGCACCCTCGATGACCTGCTGGCCACCCGTGACTGAAGGGCGCCGCACACCGCCGTATACTCGGCGCGTGAACGGCGTACCGCACCCGCACGAAAGCTCCCGCACGCATGTCTGAAGCCCTGACGGCCCTCGGCTGGGACGACACCTTCGCGCAGCCCTACGACGCGTACCTCGACACCCTCAGCGCCGACGACGCGGGCGTCAGCGTGCCCGCCCGCGTCGTCGGCGTGGAACGCGCCGCGTACCAGCTGCGCACCGAGCACGGCCCGTCCGAGGCGCTGCTGGCCGGCACGCTGCAGCACGCCCCGGACGGCGCGCGCGTCGCGCCCGCCATTGGCGACTGGGTCGTCGCGCGCCCCATTGAGGGCGAGGACCGCTACCGCATCGTGCACGTCCTGCCCCGCAAGACGACCTTCTCGCGCGCCGTGAACGCCGGCGGCCCCCGCCGCGCCGTATCCGAGCAGGTCATCGCCGCGAACGTCGACGTCATCCTGATCGTCACGGCGCTCGATGAAGACTTCAACCCGCCGCGCCTTGGGCGGTACGTCACAGCCGTGCGGGCGAGCGGCGCGCAACCCGTCATCCTCCTGAACAAAACCGACCTCGTGCCGGACGTCCTGCCGTTCCTCGAGGCGGCCCGCGCCGTGTCGGAGGACGTGCCCGTGCACGCCATCCGCGCGGACGCCCCCGGCGGTCAGGACGCCCTGCGCGCGTACCTGCGTCCGGGCGTGACCGTGGCCCTGATCGGCTCGTCCGGCGTCGGCAAGTCCACGCTCACGAACGCCCTTCTGGGCCGCGACGCCGCCCTCACCGGCGAGGTCCGCGCGGCCGACCGTCAGGGGCGGCACACGACCACCTCCCGCACGCTGTACGTCGTGCCGGGCGGCGGGCTGCTCATCGACAACCCGGGCCTGCGCGAGATTGCCGTGTGGGACCCGAACCTCGCCGCGTTCGAGGAGATTGAGGCGCTCGCCGCCCAGTGCCGCTTCCGCAAGTGCACGCACACCACCGAGCCGGGCTGTGCCGTCCAGGCTGCCGTGCGTGCGGGCCGCCTCGACCCGGACCGCCTGGACGCGTACCGGGAGCAGCAGACCACCCGCCGCGCCCGGCGCCGCTGACGCCGTCCCGCTGAAGTGGCGCCGACCCGTGCAGCACGCGCCTCGCGGCAGTGCTGGCAGGGACGCTGCTGTGGGCGCCCGTCACGCACCGGCCTGAGCATCGTGAATGTCGCCCCCGTCTTCAATCCGTTCGGCCTGCTCGTACTGATCTGCTGATGTTCGTGGGCACCCACCCCACCTTCATCGGCGGCATCAAGACCACCACTGTGTTTGGGTGGCGCGTGGCGCTCGTCACGCTCCAGCGGGCCGTGATGGTCCTCATGCTGGCCCTCGTGGTCGTCGCGCTTGGCAGCCTCGTACTGCTCATCACCGACCCCGCCCTGCCGCCGTTGCCCCTGGTGTTCAAGGCCGTGTCTGCGTTCGGTACGGCAGGCTTCAGCGTCAACAGCACGCCGCGCCTCAGCCCGGCCGGGCTGGTCGTCGTGACGACGTTGATGTTCCTGGGCCGCGTCGGGTTCCTACCGCGGCTGCTCGCGTTCGCGCACCGCCACACCGCGCGCGTCCGCCACCCGGAGAAAGCCAGCCTGATGGTCGGCTGAGCCCCTCAGGGCGTCGTAGGCGTCAGGTCCTCGGCATCCTCGAACCGCACCACGCGCGGTCGCAGCTGCACGCGGACCGGCGCGTCCACCTGCGCGCCCGCCGCGACCGTCAACGGTGCCGGCAGGGTCACGTCGTGCGCCGCGAGGCGCGCCGCCGTCGCCGCCGCGAACGTTACCGTATACGCTCCCGGCGTGACCCCAGGGAACACGAACGTACCGTCGGCATTCGGGCTGACCGTCCGCACCGTGCCGTCCGCGCCGTTCAGCTGCAGCACCAGGTCCGCCAGGCGCGGCACCTCCGGCATCAGGCCACCCGCGCGCAACGTGTCCTCCGACGGGACCACCAGCGTCACCTGCCCGCTCACGCGCGCGAGCGTCACGGCGCGCACCTCCAGCGTGCGCGTCTCCCCAGCACGGACGTGCAGCGTCAGCGGCAGCGCCGGCATGAACGCAACGTCACCCGGCCCGTCCGACGACAGGACCGTGACCGTCACGTCCCCCGCCGGCACCGCCGGGAACACGAAGCGGCCCGCCGCGTCCGTGATGGCCGCCAGGCCGCCCGCGCGCACGATCAGGTTCGCGCGGCCCGCGCCGGTCGCGTCGGTCACGCGGCCCTCCACGCGCGCCACGTCCCGCCGCGCATGCACCGGCACGTCCATGCTGAGCGTCGTGCTGACCCGCACGCCCGCCGCCCAACGCCCGTCCGCGCGCGCGACCGTGCCCGCCACCGCGAGGGACTGCGTACCGCTCAGGGCCCGCGTGACATTCACGCTCGCGTTCACGTCCCCGCGCGCCACGTTCGCACTCGCCACCTGATACGTCAGCAGCGTGCCCGGCGCGAGCGCCGCGCTGCCGTTCACGCCCGCCGACCACGTGAGCGTCCCGGACTGCAACCCCAACCCCACGGACGGCTGCAGCAGCTGCCCGCCCGCCCGCACCTGCGTGCTCAGCGCGTACTGCGCGCTCGTCGCGCCCGTCCCCAAGTCTGCCGTCCAGTTCACCCGGTGCGTGAGCGGCCAGCCGAACGCTTTCTGCGTGAGCGTGCCCGTCACGGACCGCGTGGTGTTCGTCGCCTGCATCTGCGCGCCCAACGTCCCGAACGGCTGCTTGAGCGTCGCCGCGGCGCGCACGTTGTACCGCTGCCACGTCTCGCCACTCACGGCGCCCCCCACGGTGTACGTGAAGGCGTCGCCGACCTTCCCGCTCACGCTCAGCGCGGCGCTCTGGGTCGTCCGCGGCGTGTCTCGCCAGCCGGGCGTGGTGCGCGCGAACGCCCCCGTGAACTCCGTCGCCCCGACGCTCACGCGGCCGTTCGCGCGCACGGTCGCCCCGCCGCCCGTGACGTTCACGGCCGCGCCCGCCTCCAGCTGCGCGGCCCAGCCGTCCGCCTGCCCGGCCCACCGCCCGCCGCCGCCCACCACGGTACGTTCGCCCACGCGCGACACGCCGAACTGCACGTTCCCCTGCGCGAACGGCAGCGTCGCGCTCAGCGCCGCCGCCGCCTCCCCGCGCGCCGTGAGACCCGCCAGGCCCTCCACGTCCAGCGCCGCGCGGTGCAGCGCGGCCTTCACGCCCACGGCGCTCACCGTATCGAGCGGCGCCGCGCCGCCCGTCACCTGCCCGGCCGCCCACGTCATCTCCGGGCGGACGTACGTCACCGTGAACCCCTGCCGGGTCGCCAGCACGTCCAGGGTGCCCGGGTCGCCCTGCACCGGCGCGCCCCGCCCATGCAACGTGAAGTCCGCCGCGGAGCCCGACGTGCCCAGCGCCCCACCGACCGTGAGGGTCAACGGGAACACGTGATACTGCTGATCCAGCGGCGTTACCGTCGGGATGAGCGTGGTCGTCGCCGTCGCGCGCGCCGGGGCCAGGCCGTCCGCCCGCACCTCCAAGCGCACCCCGGCATCCTGCAGGCGCACCACGTGACGCGGCGTCACGTGCGCGCGCACCTCCAGCGTCTCTCCGGCCCTCAGGGTGGCCGCCGCCGGCGTCACCTGCACGTCCGCGTCCACGTCCGCGCGCGCCGCGAACTGCAACGCCTCGGTGACGTTCCCGCCGTTCGTGACGCGCCACTGCACGTCATACGCGCCGCGCACGTCGAACGTCGGCGCGGTCGTCGTCACGGCGCGGACCCGGCGGGTGGGCGCCACCGTGAAGCGCAGCGTCGCGGCGGCGTCCCGCGTACGAACCAGCACCTGCGCGTCCCCCGCTGGCAGCGTCGACGGCGGCAGCAGCGTCAGCAGCTCCACGTGCGACTCGTGCGGCGCGAGCCTGAACGTCGTCTCGCCCGCCAGCAACCGCCACCCGTCCGGAAGGCTGAGCGTCAGCGCGTCCGTGTCCGGCGCGTCCGCCGCGTTCGTGAGCGTGACTGGCACTGTTACCGGCACCCGCGCGTCCGCACTCACGGGCGCCGCGGGCGCGTGCACGCCAAGAGCGCCCGCGCCGGACATCAGCAGCAGGCCACTCAGGGTCAGGAGGCGCACCCGCACCTCACTCCACCGTGATGTTGTACCGCGCGCCCACCACGTCATTGTTCCCGTCATCCGCGATCACCAGCACCTGGTACCGCCCGGGCTTCAGGCCGCTGATCTGGTATGTCTCGCGCACGCTCAGGCCGGGAAACACGCGCCGTTCACGCCCGGCCAGTTTCAGCACGAGCGCGCCTGACGCGTCGTACACCTCCGCGCGCGTCACTGGCGTCGACAGCCGCTCCCCGGTGTTCGTGAGGTCGACGTTCAGCACGGCCCCACCCGCAGCGCGCGCCAGCGCCGGGTTCAGGAACTTCAGGTGCACCGCACCGCCCGGCACGTTCACGACGACCTGCACGGCGTACTGCGTCACCTGCTGCAACCGCACCGACCCGCCCGCGCCCGCCACCGGCGCGGCAGACGTGGTCGCGGGCCGCACGAGGAATGCACTCCAGTACGTCCCAGGGCCGACGTTCTGCGGGACCTTCACGCGGTACGGCACCGCCAGTTTCCCGTGCGCCGGCACCGTCACGGCGCTGCCCGGCAACTCCACCCACGCCGCGACGCTGCGCGGCAGCGTCCCCGCCTTCGGGTACACCACGCCCGCCTGCGGGTCGGAACGGACATCACTGAGGGTCACGCTCACCCGTTCGGGCGCGTCGCCCGCGTTGCTGAGCGTCAGTACGCCTTCCAGCGTGTTCTGGCCGGGCGTGACCGTGTATTCCTGAACGAGCGCGCCCGCCACCTGCACCTGCGCGCGCGCGGCGCACGGCAGGGTCAGCAGCAGGGCGGGCAGAACGAACCGAAGGGCGTTACGCATGGCTCACCTCAACAGGGCGCACAGGCGAGGCGTGCCTCACCTGTGCGGGAATGAACGTCCGGGACGGACGGGAAGATAACGTGGCTTAGAAGCTCAGGCCGATGGTGTACGTCAGCGTGCCGCTGAAGTTGTTGAAGCCTTTGGTGGCGGCCATCGAGTAGGCGACGTTCGCCGTAGCGCCTGCGAGGAACTGCGGGATGTCCGTGATCAGCGAGACCGCGGTGCCGTTGCTGCCGCTGAAATTGACCGGGGTGCCAACGCCGTTGCCATCGGGTACGGTAGGGGTCAGTTTAAGGGTGACGCCCTCCGGAAGTGCCGAAGCGTCGTTAACCGCAAGGCCCACAGTGATGAGGCGGTTTCCGGTACTGCTGTTGTCGTGGGTGCTGTACGTGAGCGTCGAAAATCCCGCATTCTTGTACGTCACGCCGAAGTCACCGTTCGTGAAGTTGACATTCATGTTGCCGTTGACGCTCAGTTCGTCGCTGGCGCTGTTGATCGCGGTGACCGAGCTGGTGCCGGTGGCGGCGGCGAGCGCGCCCGTGCAGGAAGCCAGAACCAGTGCCGTCAGAACCGTGGTGAATTTACGCATGAGAAACCCCTTGATGCTCGCCATAAAGGCGGCATTCCTGGAAAGAAGACTGGAAACGAAGAGCCGGTCGCACCACTTGCTCCCCTCGCCTGAGGTGCCCGAATTACGGGACGAGGATCTTTGCATCTGTTCGCCAGAGGTTGTCTGAGCAGAACTGAGTTAAGTTTACCGGGCGGCTCCTACAAAAACCTGACAGAACGCCCGCCGGTGTGCTGGCCACGAAAAACCGAAATCAGGCCCTTCCACGCACCCAGGGAGGCCGCTGAATTCGCGCCCGCGTGTGTGGTTTTGGGCATTTCTGGCGTGCGGGCCAGGCGTTGCCCCCAGGTGGGGGACACCGACCCTCGTTTGGCGGTGATGATGATCGGCTGTGCAACAATGAAGGGGTGCACAGCCCCATGCGTGTCCTCGTGATCGAGGACCATCCTGCCGACGTTGCGCTTCTTCAGGAGGCGTTTAATCAGTCAGGCATTGCCGTGAGCATGGACGCCGTTCCTGATGGGGCCGAGGCGCTGGCGTACATCCGCCAGCATGCCATGCCGGGCGAGGCGCCCCACTTGATTCTGCTGAACCTCAACGTGCCCGGTTTCGACGGTTTCGAAGTGCTCGAGCACCTCAAGACGCACCCACTGTGGCGCCTGATGCCGGTCATCGTGTTCGCCGCGTCGGAGGAGCCTGCGGATATTCAGCGGGCCTATGACCTGCAGGCGAACGCGTACGCCGTGAAGCCCAGCACGCCCGAGGAACTCACCATGTTCGTCCGGCACCTCTGCACGTACTGGTGCCACACCGTCACGCTGCCCCGCGCCCTCGCCAGCGTCTGAGTGCCCGGCTGGAGGCTGTCGGAGGCGTAGCCTCCCACTGGTGTGGCGCTTGTGGGGGCCACGCCCGCGATGGGTGGCCTGAGCGTCGGGGCAGAGGCGCCGCCGCGCCCGACGCGTCGCGGGTGTGGGCCTCGGCCGGGCTGTTCTCCAGGAGCAGCGTGAGGTTCCCGTAGCCTTCGGCGTCCCGCCGTGACCGTGCGCGTGGCAGCATAAGCGCGTGACCGCACTGCCTTCGTCCACCTCTGCGCCGCCCCGCACCCTGACCGTCGGGTTGCTGCTGACCATCGTGGCGGTCGCGTTCGAGTCCATGGCGGTCGCCACCGTCCTGCCACGCGTCGCCGACGACTTGCACGGGCTCGCGTTGTACGGCTGGGCGTCCGGCGCGTTCCTGCTCACCAGCCTGTTCGGGGCCGTCATCTCGGGGACGCTCACGGATCGGCGCGGGCCGGCGGTCGCGGCGGGTGCGGGCGTGCTGGTGTTCACCGCCGGACTGGTCGTCGCAGGGTTCGCGCCCAGCATGGCGGTGTTCGTGCTGGGCCGCGCTGTGCAGGGCCTCGGCGCGGGGGGGCTGGGCGCCCTGCCGTTCGCGGTGATTCGCGCGCGGTACCCCGAGCAGGCGCGCGCGCGGATGCTCGCGGCCGTGTCGAGCGCGTGGCTGCTGCCGGCCCTGGTGGGGCCGCTCCTCGCGAGCCTCCTGGCGGACACCCTGACGTGGCGCGCGGTGTTTTGGGGGCTCGCGCCCGTCATGCTGCTGGTCGGGCCGCTGTGCGTCCTGCCGCTGCGTGGGACGGTGCCGGACGCGGACCGGGGGGCGAGCGGTGCGGGGGTGGGCATGGCGCTGCTCCTCGTGGTGGGCGCGGGCGCGCTCATCGAGGGCCTGCGCACGCCCGGCGCGTACGCATGGGCGCTCCTGGCACTCGGCGCGGTCGGCGTGCTGGTCGCCACGCGGCACCTGTTCCCGCGTGGGCTGTGGCGGTTCGCGCCGGGCCTGCCGGCGGCGCTGATGGTGCGCGGGTTCGCGGCGTTCGCGGTGCTCGGCGCGAACGCCACCCTGCCGCTCGCGCTGCATGAGCTGCGCGGCCTGACGCTCACGCAGGCCGGGTGGCTGCTGAGCGTCGGGGGCGTGACGTGGTCGCTGGGGTCGCTCGTGCAGTCCCGGCTGGAGGCGCGGTTCGGCGCGCCGAGCCGTCCACTGCGCATTCGCGCCGGCATGGGTCTCGTGACGGTCGCGCTCGTCATCACGACGCTCGGCGTGCTCGGCCCGCTCCCGGTGAGCGCCGCGTACGTGGGGTGGCTGCTGTCGGGCCTGGGCATGGGGGTCGGGTACAACAGCAACAGCCTGCTGGCGCTGTCGAGCGTCGATGACCGTCAGGCGGGCACGCTCAGCGGGCAGCTCGCGAACATCGAGGTGCTGATGAGCGCGATCAGCGCGGGCCTCGCGGGCGCGCTGATCGCGCGCGTCACGCCGCTGCCGCATGCGTTTCTGGGGGCGTTCGCGGCCCTGATTATCGGGTCGCTGCTCACCTGGGTCGCTGCCGCGCGGTTGCGGCGCTGAGCGTCCACGCGGGGCGCCATTGACGCTCAGGCCCGCCGGGATTCCGGCGGGCTCTCTTTTGCGGGCGCGGCAACTTGGTATCACTGCGCGTATGACGTTGTCCGCCACCTCCGCCCAGGCCCCTGCGCCTGACCTCACCACCCGCGTGACCATCCTGCTGCTCGCCGCCCTCACCATCATGTCCGGCGCGACCATCGCGCCGGCCCTCCCGGCGATGCAGGCGCACTTCGCGGGCACGCCCGACGCGGCACTGCTCGTGAAACTCTCGCTCACCATCTTGGGCCTCGTGATTGCCATCACCGCACCCATCAGCGGCGTGCTCGTGGACCGTTTCGGTCGCCGCCCGGTGCTGCTCGGCGCGCTGCTGCTGTACGCGGTGGGTGGCGCCAGCGGCCTGTTCGCGCCGACGCTCGCCACCATCCTCGTGGGCCGCGTCGTTCTCGGCCTCGCGGTGGGCGCCACCATGACGGCCACGGGCGCGCTCGTGAACGACCTGTTCCACGGCGCGGACCGAGGGCGGTTCCTGAGTCAGCAGGCGGCGTTCACGAGTTTCGGCGGGGCGGTTCTGCTGCCGCTCGGTGGGGCGCTCGCCGCAGTGTCGTGGCGCGCGCCGTTCGGCATCTACCTGATCTCGCTGCTGCTGATCCCGCTGGTGCTGCGCCTGCCGCGCGGCGTGCCTGCCGGGCACGCGCACGGCCAGGCGGCGGGCGCGCCGCGCTGGCCGGTCATCGCCGTGATCTACGGCCTGGCGCTCGCGTACATGGCCGCCTTCTACCTGATGCCGACGCAGGGGCCGTTCGTGCTCTCGGGCCTCGGCGCGGCGCCGTCCATGGCGGGCCTGCTGCTCGGCACGTTCACGCTCGTCGGCGCCGTCACGTCCCTGACGTACTCGCGGTTCGTGGGGCGCTTCGATCCGCGCCGCGCCGCCGCGCTCGGCATGGCCCTGCTGGGTGGCGGGTGGGTCGTGGTGTCCCAGGCGCCGACGCTGCCCGCCGCGCTCGTCGGGCTGGTCCTCGCGGGGCTCGGCGGCGGCCTGGTCTTCCCGAACCTGTACACGTGGCTGGCGGACTTCACGCCGCCCGCATGGCGCGGACGCATCACGGCCGGCATGAGCAGCGCCGTGTTCCTCGGGCAGTTCCTGAGCCCGCTGGTGTTCGCCGCGCCCGCCGGGCATGAGGCGCGCGGGTTCCTGTGGGGCGCGGTGTTCGCGGTCGTGCTCGCGGTCGTGCTCGCGCTCAGCACCTTCGCGGGCCGCGCGCGGCGCTGAGCGGCCCACTCAGCGCACGACCAGCCGCCCCAGGGACGCGGTGCGTCCCTGCTCGTCCTGCACGGCGAGCCGGTCAGCAGCAGCGAGACCGGCCCGGGCGTCTGCACGAGCACCTGATCGACCGCCACGGCGTCCGCCGCGCTGTCCGCCGGGAACGCCTGCAGCAGGCGCCGCCCTCCACCCGCCCAGGCGGGAACGGTGACGCGGGCCGCCACGCGGTCCGCGCTGAACAGCCAGTCCGGCCGGCCCGCGCGGACGCCCGGGTCCGGGTGAACCACCTTCAGGTCGTTCACCTGCAGGGAGGCCTGCAGTGGCGCGCCCGATGCGTCCTCCAGCACCGAGGGGACGCGCGGGCGGTGCGCCTCCATAACGGCGCGCCGCCACGGGTCGTCAAGGTCGGCGCGGCCTGTAGAGAGGCTGGCCGTCTGGTCCACCGTGAGCGGATCGAGGCCGCTCAGCGTCCGCAGGCGCGTCGCCATCCACAGGATCGTGTCCTCGCTGCCACCCTGCGGCACCTCAGCGTTGGGCGAGTACCCCGCGTACACGAACACGCGCGCGTGCGGGTCACGCTCGAAAATGCGCGCCATCAGGTTCTCCGCCTGCTGCCGCTCCCGGTCGTTGATCTGCGCCGTCATGCTCAATTCCGGACGGAACGTCTGCGCTTCGTACGGCACGAGCGTGTACCCGGCCTGCACGGCGCTGCGGACCAGCTGCGCGAACACCGGCTCGTTCGTGTAGTACCCGGCGCCGCGCGTGATGTACCCCCGTGCGGTGGCCGCGAAGAGGTTCGGCTCGAACGTTTCCGCGGCGAAGTACGTGAAGCGTTGCACGCGCAGGGCCAGCGCGAGGCGCCGCGCGAATTCCCGGCTCTGCGGCACGTGGTGCGCCTCGTTCAGGATCACGACCTGCCGGTCCCGCAGGTCCTCGCTGACGGTCGCCTGGAGCGCCGCGAGCGTCGGCCGCGCGTAGTTCTGGAGGTCCGGCAGTCCCTGCGCGCCCGTCATGGCCTGCTCGGTCAGCGTGAGGGCGCGCAGGGGCTGCCCCGCGACGTAGGCCAGATCTGCGGCGCGCAGCAGCGTCCGGGCGCGCCGGGCCTGCGCGTCGGCGGTGGCCGCCTGAACGGCGGGGGGGGTCCGCCGCCCGCGAGGGCCGGGGAGGCGAGGAGCAGGGCCGTCAGGGCGCGTCGCATGGCTGCACCGTAAATGGTCCCGACCACCGCCGTTCACGACGAACGTAACCCCCATGATGAACGTCATGGGGGTGGGGAGGCGCTGTCAGGAGGCCGCGGTTGGCTGGGCGTTCAGGCGGGGGTGAGGTACTCGGTGGGCAGCGGGCGCTCCAGCAGGACGGCGCCGCGGCAGTGGCCGGCCGCGGTCCACAGCACCCGGCATACCCGCAGCGTCTCGGCTTCGACCTGCACGGTGTCGCCCTGCTGGGGGTCCGGCCCTTCGCCGTGCAGTAACGCGCTCGCCAGGTACGCGTCCAGCCAGCGCACCTGGAGAACTGCTGCTTCGGGGAAGTCGTAGGCCATACCGCATTCTGACGAATAGTCACTCTCACCGCTCTGACAGGGGTGCAGGACGGCCGGCACCCCTGGAACGGGCCCGGGACGAGCGGCGCGGGCAGGCGGGTGCGGCTTTCGGGAACCTGGGGACCACACGGGCGGCGTCGGCAGGCCGAAGCCCTCCGTTTTCAGGGTGCTGCCCGTCTGGGCGGGGCTGGACCCCGTGCGCGGTCTTGGAATGCGCGTGCGCTGGGGGTGGCCCTTTTCAGGCCGGAACCTGAAGGTCACGGGCCTGCGGCAGGCGGGTCGGGGCAAGACGCTGATGGCCCCGACGTCCGGATGCCGCGGCAACGTTTCACATGGAAATATTGCGGTGCCCCACGTTTTTATGACGGCTTCCTTACAACCAGCGCCGCGCACGGCCGGTCGCGCCACCCTCCAGCACCGGTGGGCGGGTGGGTTTCACCGCCCATCCGCCCACCGGACTGGCTGGCGTCAGTGCGCCGGCGCCAGCGTCTCGTTCAGGCGCACGAGCAGCTCCTCGGCGCGCTCGTACCCGGGGCGCAGGTACACCATGCCGAACGTCGTCCAGTCCTGCACGGCCGCGACCTCTAGGCCGCCGTCGTGCAGTTTTAGGTGCGGGTACGCACCGTACTCCACGAAGCAGGCGAACGCCTCCGCGACGCGTTCCAGCGCGCGCGTGTTCTCGTCCGTCCACGTGAGCACGTACGGCAGGGCGAAGCAGGGCTTCCCGCAGCTGCCGCCCAGCCCGACCAGCGGCAGGCCCGCCACGACCGGCGTTTCGCGGCGCGTGCGCGTGCGCTCCAGAAAAGCGGTGCGGTTCCGGGCGAGGTCCTTGCTGGGGAGTTTCTGGGCGGCCACCCAGGGGCCGACGGTCAATTTGCTCATGAGGTGCTCCTTCAGGGCGGGGGAGAGGGGGCGGGTCAGGCGCGCGTGAGCGTGCGCTGCGTCATGGTCGACGGCGCGGCCGCCGTGGCGGCCGGTGCGCGGAAGCGGCGCAGCCTCAGGGCGTTGCTGAGCACGAACACGCTGCTGAACCCCATTGCGGCGGCCGCGAGGACCGGGCTGAGCAGCAGCCCGAACGCGGGGTACAGCGCGCCGGCCGCCACGGGAATCAGGATGATGTTGTACGCGAACGCCCAGAACAGGTTCAGGCGGATGTTGCGCAGCGTCGCGCGGCTGAGTGCGACGGCGTTCGGGACGCCGCGCAGGTCGCCACTCATCAGGATGACGTCGGCGGTTTCGACGGCGACGTCTGTGCCCGTGCCGATGGCGAGGCCTACGTCCGCCTGCGCAAGTGCGGGCGCGTCGTTGATGCCGTCCCCAACGAACGCGACCCGCTGCCCGCGCGCCTGCAGGTCGCGCACGGCGTCACTCTTGCCGCCCGGCAGGACCTCCGCGAGCACCGTGTCGATGCCGAGCTGCCGCGCGATGGCGTTCGCGGTGCGCGCGTGGTCGCCGGTGATCATCGCGACCTGCAGGCCCTGCGCGTGCAGCGCGCGGACGGCGTCGGCGCTGCCGTCCTTGATGGGGTCGGCGACCGCGATGATCGCGGCGAGCTGCCCGTCGATGGCGGCGTACAGCGGCGTGCGGCCCTCGTCGCCGAGGCGTTCGGCGTCCGCGCGGAACGCGTCCGGGTTCAGGCCGAGGCGGCGCATGTAGCGGTCCGCGCCGACCTGCACGGGGCGCCCCTGCACGCGCGCTTCCAGCCCGAATCCGGGCACCGCCTCGAACTGCTCCGCGGCGGGGACGGCGAGGCCCCGGGCGTGCGCGGCGTCCACGATGGCGCGCGCGATGGGGTGCTCGCTGCTCGCCTCGGCGGCGGCCACGAGGCGCAGCACCGTGTCGGGGTCGAACGCGTCGGTCGCGTGCAGGTCGGTGAGTTCCGGGCGGCCCTTGGTGAGCGTGCCGGTCTTGTCGAGCGCGACGACCTGCACGCCCTGCAGGCCCTCCAGGGCGGCGCCACTGCGGAACAGCACGCCGAGTTCCGCGGCCTTGCCGGTGCCAACCATGATGCTGGTGGGCGTGGCGAGGCCCATGGCGCACGGGCACGCGATGATCAGCACCGCGACGGTCGTGACGAGCGCGAACGACAGCGCGCTCGCGCCGCCCACAAGGAGCCAGATCAGGAACGTCAGGGCCGCGATGCCCAGCACCACCGGCACGAACACCGCGACGACGCGGTCCGCGAGGCCCTGGATGGGGGGCTTGCTGCCCTGCGCCGTTTCGACGAGGCGGATGATCTGCGCGAGGGCGGTGTCCGCGCCGACCTTCGTGGCACGGAACTGGAACGCGCCGTGCCCGTTGAGGGTGCCGCCCACCACGCTGCTGCCGGCTGTTTTGTTCACGGGGACGGGCTCGCCGGTGATCATGCTTTCGTCCACGAAGCTATGCCCGCTCGTGACCTCGCCGTCCACGGGGATCTTCTCGCCGGGGCGGACCTGCAAGACGTCGCCGGTGAGGACCTCGTCGACGGGCAGGTCGAGTTCCTGGCCGCCGCGCACGACGCGCGCCGTTTTCGCCTGCAGGCTCAGCAGGGCCTTCATGGCTTCGCTGCTGCGGCCTTTCGCGATGGCCTCGAAGTATTTGCCGAGCAGGATGAGCGTGATGACGACAGCGGACGCTTCGTAGTACACGTGCGCGGTGCCTTCGGGGAAGATGCCGGGCGCGACCGTGGCGACGAGCGAGTACAGGAACGCGGCGGTCGTGCCGATCATGACGAGGGCGTTCATGTCGGGTGAGCGGCCCCGCAGGCTCTTCCAGCCGAGGCGGTAGAAGCGGCGGCCCGGGCCGAACTGCACCGGCAGCGCGAGCGCGAGCATCACCCAGTTCAGGGTGGTCATGACGCTGTGCCCGAAGGTGGTCATCAGCCAGTCGTTCACGGCAGGGACCAGCATGGGCACCATGGCGAGCAGCAGCAGGGGTGCGGCGAACACGGCGCTGAACGTGACGGCGCGGCGCAGGTCGCGGACTTCCTGCTCGCGGCGCTCGCGTTCGAGGTCGGTGCGGTCCTGCCCGGCCTGTACCTCGAGGATGTCGTAGCCGGCGTCCCGGATGGCCACTTTGAGCTGCGCGGGGCGGGTGGCGCTGGGCAGGTACGTGACGGTGGCGCGTTCGGTGGCGAGGTTCACGCTGGCGCTCAGGACGCCTGGAACTTTTTTGAGGGCGCGTTCCACGCGGGCGCTGCAGTTCGCGCAGGTCATGCCGGTGACGCCGAGGTCAGCGGTGGCGGTGACGGGTTCGTAGCCGGTGTCGCGGACCTTATCGAGCAGCGCCTGTGGGGTGGTGAGGGCCGGGTCGTACGTGACGGTGGCGCGTTCGGTGGCGAGGTTCACGTTGGCGTCCTGTACGCCCTCGACCTTCTTGAGGCCGCGTTCAACGCGGGCCGTGCAGCTGGCGCAGGTCATACCGGTGACGCCGATGTCAATGCTGGTGGGCATCGCTCCTCCTTTATCCCCTGGGAGGGGGTATGTCTGAGGATAATCCCCCGGGGGGGGATGCGCAAGGGGGGCTTCTTGTGTGCTGCATTCGCGCGAGTACAGCGGCTACACAAAGATAACTGCGCTGTAGGGCAGCGCCGAGGTGGCCTGCACTGCCCCATCCGCAGAACACTGTTGAGGGCTTGTTCTTGACACCCCCTGGGGGAGGGGGTAAAGTGAAGGCATGAAAACCGAACTGAGCATCAGCGGCATGACCTGCGGCCACTGCCAGGCCGCCGTCACCAAGGCCCTCAAAGACGTCCCCGGCGTCCAGAACGCCGAAGTGAACCTCCAGGACGGTTCCGCCACCGTCGAGGGCGACGCCAGCGCGCAGGCGCTCATCGCGGCCGTCGTCGAGGAAGGCTACGGCGCGCAGATCCGCCAGTAACCCCGTGACCCGCACCGACGCGCAGGACGAACACTGCCACACCACGCCCGGGCACCTCTGCATGCCCGAGGACGCTCGCAAACGCGCCGCCCGCCGCCTCGCCATCGCGCGCGGGCACCTGGAGGGCATCATCCGCATGCTCGACAACCCGGACGCGTACTGCGTGGACGTCCTGCGGCAGATCAAGGCCGTGCAGGGCGCCCTGAGCGGCGCGGGCGAGGTGGTCCTGCGCGGCCACCTGGAGGCGCACGTCGCCACCGCCCATGAGCGCGGCGACACTGTCGAGATCGTCGAAGAACTCATGGAAGCCCTCAAGTACACCTGACCCAACAATGAAGGGCGGGGCACGCGACCGTGCCCCGCCCTTCATTGTTGGGTGCGCTCAGCGCGGGGCCGGACCGGTGGACTGCCGCACGATCAGCTGCGGCTGCAGGATGTACTGCCGCGCCGGCCGCTCCGGGTCGCGCATGACGCGCATCAGGTTGTCCATGCTCTTGCGGCCGAGCGCCGCGAAGTTCTGGTGCACCGTCGTGAGCGCCGGACTGAAGAACGCGGATTCCGGCGTGTTGTCGAACCCCACCACCGACACGTCCTCCGGCACGCGCCGCCCGCTCGCGTGCAGCGCCGCGATCGCGCCGAGCGCCATCTGGTCGTTCCCCGCGAACACCGCCGTGAAGGGCAGGCCGTCCTGCAGGGCGCGCTGCACGGCCTCATGGCCGCTGCGCGCGCTCCAGTCGCCGATCAACCGGGGAAGCGGCTCCAGCCGCGCGCGTTCCAGCGCGTGCACGTACCCCTGATGGCGGAGTTCCGCGTCACTCCACTCGACCGGGCCGCTCACGTGCAGGATGCGTTCGTGCCCGAGGTCCAGCAGGTGCGTCGTCGCCTGGCACGCCCCCTCGAACTGATCGATGATGACGCTGCTGCCCTCCACCTTCTCGTTCGCGTCGATCAGGATGTACGGTAGGGACCCCCCTACAGCGTCCACGGCCATCTGCGGCTGGAACGGCGTGAGCAGCACCACGCCGTCCACGCCGAACTGCATCAGGCGCTGCACGTTCGCCTGCATTTCCGCGGTGGCGAACGCGTGCAGCGTCGTGAGGAGGATCTCGTACCCGTACTCCCGCGCGGCCCGCTCGACGTTCTGCACGATCTGCGCCGGACCGTACTGGTCCGTACCGTACGCGACGACGCCGATGAGTTGCGTGCGGCGCGTCACGAGGCTTTTGGCCACCAGGCTCGGGCGGTAGTTGAGGGCGTCGATGGCGTTCTGAACGCGTTCGCGCGTGGCCGGGGCGACGCTCGGGTGGTCGTTGATGACGCGCGACACGGTCTGATACGAGACGCCGGCCAGTTTGGCGACGTCGGTGATGGTGGCGTTTCGCGTGATCGCTTTGGACATGCAGGGCCTCTTTCGGCGGGGTGGGATCGTGAACGTCACGCTGGCCCTCGTGACCCGGTCACGGGTGTAGGGCATCGTACCCTGACGCTGCGGGGGTGGGCGTGAGGCGGGCAACGCCAGGCGCCCCCGGCGTTGCCCGCTTGGTGTGCCAGGGTCACTTCAGGCCGGAGGTGGCCATGACGCCTTCGGTCACGCGCCGCTGGAAAATCAGGTACGCGATGACGGTGGGGAGCGCGGCGGTGACGGCGGTCGCCATGGTCTTGGCGTACGCGACGCCGTACGCGGACTGCACCTGCGTGATGCCGACCGGAATGGTGAGCTTCGGCGTGTCGTTGATGACGATGAACGGCAGCAGGAAGTTGTTCCACGCGGCAATGAACGTCACGATGGCGAGCGATACGGTGATGTTCCAGTTGAGCGGCAGGAACACGCTCCACAGCACCCGCCACTCGCTCGCGCCGTCCATGCGGGCCGCGTCGCCGAGTTCCGGGGGGATCTGGTCGAAGAACTGCTTGTAGATGATCACCGCGACGGGCGCAGCGAGCTGCGGCAGGATCAGGCCCGCGTAGCTGTTCACGAGGCCGAGGTCGTTCAGGAACATGAACAGCGGCACCAGGCTCGCCTGGAACGGCAGCATGAACCCCGCGAGGACCAGCCAGTACAGGCCCTTGCGCCCGCGGAACTGCAGCTGCGACAGCGCGTACGCGCACAGCATGGACAGCAGCAGCACCAGCACCGTGATGACGACGCTCGTGAGGACGCTGTTCAGGTACCAGCGGATCAGCGGGCTGTTCTGGAAGATGTAGGTGTACGCGCTCGTGTCGACCACGTGTGGCCACAGGGTGGGCGGCAGGGCGATGGTGTCGTTCTCGGGCTTCAGGGACGTGGCGACCGTCCAGTACAGCGGGAACACCCACGCGGCGGCCACCAGGACCGTGAGGAGCGTGGCGACGCCGCCGAGCAGGCGGGCGGACGGGGTGCGGCGGGTACCGATCATGCGCGACCTCGGTTCAGGAAACGGGCTTGCAGGGCGGAGACGGCCAGGATGATGACCATCAGGACGACGCCGATGGTGCTCGCGTACCCGCCGTGCTGCTGCTGGAAGCCCTCGCGGTACGCGTACAGCAGCATGACGAGCGTCTTGTCGAACGGCCCGCCGCCGGTGAGGAGGTACACCTGGTCGAAGATCTTGAACTGCGCGATGAGCTGCAGCAGCAGCACGAGGCTCGTGACGCCCCACAGGCCCGGCCAGGTGATGTGCCGGAAGAGCTGCCAGCTGTTCGCGCCGTCGAGCGCGGCGGCCTCGTACGTTTCGCGCGGGATGCTCTGTAGGCCGGCGATGAACAGCAGGATGTTGAACCCGACCGTCCACCAGATCGTCACGAACGCCACGGCGGGCAGCGCCCACACGGGGTCCTGGAACCACGTCACGGAACTTTTGGTGAGGTAGTTGACGAGGCCGAAATTCGAGTCGAGCACCCAGTTCCAGATGTTCGTGACGACGCTCACCGGCAGGACGTACGGCAGAAAGAACGCCGCGAGCACGACGTTCTTGAGCCACCGGAGGCGCAGGACCAGCATGGCGAAGATCAGGCCGAGCGCCGTGTTCGGAATGACGGTCAGCAGGATGAAGAGCGCGGTGTTCTTGAGGGCCGTCCAGAAGGTGGGGTTGCTGAACAGCTCCGCGTAGTTGCGCAGGCCGACGTAGTGGCCCTGACCGGCAAGGTCGGCGTTCGTGAAGCTAAGCTGGATAACGCGCAGCGTCGGGTAGATCAGGAACAGCAGGTACGCCACGAGGAACGGCGCGACCAGCAGCGCCGCGGTCAGCCAGGGTCGGCGGGCGCGGCGCAGCGGTGCGCGCTCGGTGTGGCGCTGCCGGGTGGTGTTGAGCATGGGAGGCCCTCTTTCCCTCCGGCCGTCCAGGCCGGAACGCACAGGGCGGCGGCCTCAGGGGCCGCCGCCCGCGCCGGTCACTTGTTGAAGCCCTGCAGCGCCGTCTTGAACTTCGCGATGCCCTGGTCGACGGGCAGCTGGCCGAGCAGTACGGGCGTGAAGGCGTTACCGACCGCGTCGTACACGGGGCCGCCCACGCCGAACATCGTGATGGTCGGCTCGAGCTTGGCGTTTTTCGCGGCGGTGGCGCTGAACTGCACGTTGGGTTGCAGGGTCTTGAATTTCGCGTTGTTCTGCGTGGGGAGGTACGCGGGGATGTGCCCGCCGCCCGCCCAGGTGAGGCCGCCCTGCTTGTTGGCGTACGCGATGAATTTCAGCGCGGCGTTGAGTTTCTCGGCGCTCATGGGTTTCTTGGCGTTGGCGGGGATGGCGAGCATGTGCGAGTCCGCCCAGGTGCTGGTGGCGCCGTACAGTTTCGGGAAGCTGGTGATGCCGTAGTCGAAGCGCAGCTGCCCTTTGGTTTTCGCGTCGACCATGGTGGGCACTTCCCAGTTGCCGTTGAGCATCATGGCGGTGCGGCCGGAGGTGAACAGCGCGACGGTGGCGGGGTAGGTGGTGTTCTTGCTGAGCAGCCCGTCGCGGCTCCAGTCGGCCATGACCTGCAGTGCGGCCTTGCCTTTGGTGTCGAGGTCCGCGAGGTTGAGTTTGCCGTTCTTGTCGAGCGTGCCGCCCTGCTGCAGGAACAGGGTGTACCACAGGCGCCACACGGAGGCGGGGTCCTGGTTGCTGCCGAGCGCGATGGGCACGACGCCGGTTTTCTGCTTGATGGTCTGGAGGGCCCTGGTGAGGTCCGCGACGGTGTTCATGGCGGCGGGTTTGCCATCGGCGCCGAGCAGCCCGGCTTTTTTGAGGAGGTCCTTGTTGTAGTAGACGGTGAAGGTGTGGGTGTCGAGGGGGACGCCGTACCACGCGGCCTGGCCGGTTTGCGTGCGGGCGTCGCCGGTCATGGTCTGGACGAGGTTCGCCTGGAAGTCCTTGGGGTTGAGGCCGGCGGCGCTGAGTTCGGCGGTGGTGATGGGGCGCAGGTCTTTCTGCGCGAGGCCGGCGGGCAGGTGGGAGAGGTGGTAGGTCATGACATCGGGCGTCTGGCCGGCAACGACGGCGGTGTGGATCTTGGTATAGAACGGGGCGCCCCAGGTGAGGGTGGTGCGCTGCACGACGATGTCCTTCTGGGATTTGTTGAAGTCGTCGACGATCTGTTTCATGCGGGCGCCGTCGCCGCCGGCGAAGAAGTCCCAGAAGGTCACGGTGGTCTGGGCGGTGGCGGTGGTGCTGAGGGCGACGGCGAGGGCGAGCAGCGTGCGGGGGTGACTCATAACTCCTCCTGAAGGTCGTGCGTAGGGCGGTTGGGGGTCATGTGTGGGCTGCCCCTGGCCGGGGGCCTGGGCAACCAATTCCGTTATGTGAACGATCACAGCTTAGGAGTGAATCTCGTCCAAAGTCAAGACCGTCCTGTCTCGGCGCCGCACCCGTCCGCCCCGCCTGGCCGCGCTGCCACCACGACAACACGCCCCCAACGGCGCCCCACCCGGGCCCCGTTAGGAGCGCGCCACCCGCCCGCTCAGTTCACCGCATGCTGCGTCAGGTACGTCGTGAACGACAGCGGCGGCAACGTCACCGTCACCCCCCGCCCGTCCACACGCGGCGCCGTCAACTCGTACGCCACTACGTTGTCCGGCTGCTCGAAGCTGTTCGCCGCGAGCGGATCCTCGCCCGCCATCTGCCACGCGCGCGTGATCGCGCCCGGCGCCACATCCTCCCAGCACACGCTCACCGTCAGCGGCTCTGTCTGCGAGCGGTTCACCAGGAACACCGCCCCCTCGCCCGTCGTCGGGTCGTAACTCGCCGACGCGTCCAGCTGCGGCACGTCCCCGTACCGCGACGTCTCCTGCAGTGGCGCCTGCACCAGCGCGTCTAGCGCGTACCCGCGCGCGTGGTTGCTGAACAGCGTCAGCGGGTAGAAGATCGTCTGCTTGAACAGCCCGTCGCGGTTCGTCATGATCGGCGCGATCACGTTCACGATCTGCGCGATGCACGCGATCTTCACGACGTCCGCCTTGCGCAGGAACGTGTTCAGCCACGTCGCCACGACCAGCGCGTCCTCCAGGTTGTACTGCTCCTCCAGGATGTGCGGCGCTTCACTCCACTCGCCGTCGCCGCCCTTCGCGCGGTACCAGACGTTCCACTCGTCCCAGCACAGGTGCACGTCCTTTTTCGAGCGGTTCTTGGCCTTCGCCACGCGGATCGCCGCGGCGAGCGTGTCGGCGTGCTCCTCGAACAGGATGCTGCTCGCGAGGTACGAGTCGGTGTCGCGCGGTAGGCCCTCGGTGTTGGAGATGGTCGGGTACGGGTTCGCGGCGTAGTGGTGCATCGAGAAGTAGTCGATGTGGTCGTACGCGCGGTCCAGGACGGTCAGGTCCCAGTCCGGGTAGCCGGGCATGGACGTCGCGGACGACCCGCACGCGATGGTCTTGATGGTGGGGTCCATCCAGCGCATCAGCTTGGCGGCCTGCACAGCCTTGTCGGCGTAGCTGACGGCGTCCATCTGCCCGATCTGCCAGGGGCCGTCCATTTCGTTGCCGAGGCACCAGTACTTCACGCCGAACGGTTCAGCGTGGCCGTTCTGGGCGCGCAGGTCGCTGTAGAGCGTGCCGACGGGGAGGTTCATGTACTCCACGAGGTCAGCGGCGTCCTGGATGCTGCCGGTGCCGAGGTTCACGGCCCACATGGGTTCCGTTCCGATTTCGCGGGCGAATTCCATGAATTCGTGCGGGCCGAACTGATTGGTTTCGATGCTGCGCCAGGCGAGGGCGCGGCGGCGCGGGCGGTCCGCTTTCGGGCCGATGCCGTCCGTCCAGCGGTAACCGGACACGAAGTTCCCGCCGGGGTAGCGCATGATTGTGTAGTTCGTTTCCTTGAGCGCCTGGATGACGTCGCGGCGCAGGCCGCGCTCGTCGGCGTGCGGGGAGGCGGGGTCGTAGATGCCCTCGTAGATGCAGCGGCCCATGTGTTCGGCGAAGCCGCCGAAGATCAGGGGCGAGATGTCCGCGATGGTGCGGTGGGTGTTGAGGGAAACCTTGGCGTGCGTGTGGTTCACGTGGAGGTCCTTTCCGCGCGTCATGGGCGCTGGCCTCCGAGGTGGACCAGGAGGTGCCATGAACGAGCGTTGCTGTTGACTATTCCAGCATACGATGTGAACGATCACAGTCAAGTCCCTTCGAGCAGACATTCACTGTGCTGCGCCGCATCACCACGACAGCGGGGCGGAAAGACCTCCCGCCCCACCCCCACCGCGTCCGTCAGACCCGGCGGCGACTCGCGCTCGACTGCACCACCACGACCACCAGCAGGAACACCCCACGAATCACGTTCTGCCAGAACACATCAATCGAGATAATGCCCTTCCCGTTCTCGAAGTTCAGGACGTTGAAAATCAGGCCCAGCAGCGTCACGCCCACCACCGTGTTGAACAGCGAACCGCGCCCCCCGGTCAGCAGCGTGCCGCCCACCACGACGCCCGCAATCGCCGTGAGCTCCCAGCCCACCCCTTCCGTGGGCTGCCCCGCCCCGAACTGCGACGCCAGAATCACCCCGGCCAGCCCGGCGAGCGTGCCGGAAATCACGTACACGAGCAGCTTCACGCGCCCCACGTTGAAACCCATCAGGCGCGCGGCATCCTCGTTGTCACCGATGCTCAGCGCCGAGCGGCCAAACCGCGTGGAACGCAGCAGCACGAACCCCACCAGGAACACCGCGAGCGTCAGGACCACCGGAATGGGCACGCCCCACCAGTCACCCTGACCGATCCGCACGAATGTACCGTTCGCGTCCACACTCACCGCCGACTGGTTCGACGCCAGCTGCGCCACGCCGCGCGCCCCCAGGAACGTCCCGAGCGTCGCAATGAACGGCTCCACCCGCAAGCGCGTGATGACGATACCGTTCAGCAGGCCCACGAGCGCCCCCGCCACCACCCCCGCCAGCAGGCCCGCCAGCGGCCCGAACGGACTGGCCAGCGCCGCCATCACGCTCGCCATGGCCGCGACGCTCCCCACCGACAGGTCAATGCCGCCCGTAACGATCACGAACGTCATCCCAATGGCGATCAGCATGAACATCGCGTTGTACCGGAAGAAACTGCTGATGTTGTACGCGCTCAGGAACCCGTCGTAGCGCAGGGCCGCGAAACCGACCAGCAGCACCAGGGCGATCAGGGCCCCCTGACCACCCAGGAAGCGCAACGGGAACGCCCGCGCGGCAGGCATGTTCAGGGCCATGTCATTTCCTCCTGTACTGCAGCGCGACCGCCGCAATGATGATGGCCGCCTTCACGATCAGGGCCGCGGCGTCTGGCATGCCCTTAACCAGCAGCGTGTACCGCAGCAGCTGAATGAACAGCGCGCCGACGAGCGTCCCGAACAGCGTTACCTTCCCGCCGCTGAGAGCCGTGCCGCCCACCGCGACCGCCGCGATCGCGTCGAGCTCCATGTTCTGCCCGACTAGGTTCGCGTCCGAGGAGTTGTTCACCGCAATGGTGATCAGGCCCGCGAGGCCCGCGAGCATCCCACTGATGGCGTACACCGCCACGCGGGTGCGCGCGACCGGCACGCCGGACAGCCACGCCGCCTGGGCGTTCCCACCGACCGCGACGACGTGCCGGCCGAACAGCGTGGAGCGCAGCACCCACGTCGCCACCGCGAGGATCAGCAGCATCAGGAACACCTGAATGTTCACGCCGAAAAAGCGCGCGGTGCCGAGGAACGTAAAGGTGGACGGCGGGAAGTTCACGAGGGCGCCGCCGCTGATGACCTGCGCGATGCCGCGCCCGGCAATGAACAGCACCAGCGTCGCAATAATCGGCTGCACGTGAAAGCGCGTGACCAGCAGGCCATTGAACACGCCGCACAGGCCCGCCGCCGTGAGCGGCAGCAGCACCGCCAGCCCGAGGGCCACGCCGGGCGAGAGGTGCGCGTTCAGGAACAGCAAGGGCGCGATGGCGCCGCTGATCGCCATGATCGACCCGACCGACAGGTCAATGCCGCCCGTGGCGATCACGTACGTCATGCCCACTGCGACGATCAGGATGGTCGCCGTCTGCGTCATGTTGATGTTCAGCGTGTTGAGCGTCAGGAAGTTCGGGGTGGTGACGACATTGAACAGCACCAGCCCGAGCAGGGCGATCAGCGCGCTGAACTGCGCGACGTTCACGGCGGGACGCCGCGCGGGCGTCTTAGTGGTGGCCAGCATGTGCACGTCCTCCATCGGCGGCGTCGTGCGCCATGGCCGCCAGCATGTTGTCCTCGCTGAGTTCACCTTCGCTCAGGTGCTGCACGGGTCGCCCGTCGCGCAGGACCGTGACGCGGTGGCACCCCTCGATGAGTTCCTCCAGGTCCGAGGAGATCATCAGCACGCCCAGGCCGTCCTCGGCGAGTTCGCTGATGAGCCGCTGGATTTCCGCTTTGGCGCCCACGTCAATGCCGCGCGTGGGCTCGTCGAGGATCAGCAGGTCCGGGTTCATGCACAGCCACCGGGCGAGCAGCACCTTCTGCTGATTCCCGCCGGACAGCTCGCGGATCGGCTGCTCGAAGCTGGCGCAGCGCACGCCGAGCCGCCCCGCGAAGGTCTCCACGACCCGCTGCTGCTCGGCGCGGTTCACGATGCCCGCGCGGGTCAGGCGCGGCAGGAGCGCCAGCGTGAGGTTCTCGCGCACGGACCAGTCGGGGATGATCCCGTCGTGCTTGCGGTCCTCGCCGCAGAACGCGACGCCGTCACGGATGGCGTCGTGCGGGGTGCGCCAGTGCACGCGGCGGCCTTTGAAGTGAACCTCGCCGGAGCGGGGTGGCTCGGCCGCGAACAGCGTCCGCGCGGTTTCGGTGCGGCCCGACCCGAGCAGGCCCGCGAGGCCCACGACCTCCTTGCGGCGCACCTGCAGGTCCACGCCCTGCACGCGCGGCTCGCGGTGCAGGCGCGCGGCGTCCAGGACCGTTTCGGCCCCGCGCTCCGTCCGCGCGAAGCCGGTCTGCCCCTCGCGCACGACCTCCTGCGCGTTCCGGCCGAGCATGCTCGAGACGAGCTGCAGTTTGCTGAGCTGCGGCAGCGGCCCCTGGTACACCGTCAGGCCGTCCCGCATGACGGTGATGTGGCTGCAGATCGAGTACAGCTCATCCAGGCGGTGCGACACGAAGATCACCGACACGCCCGCGTCGCGCAGTTGACGGATCACGCGGAAGAGCGTTTCGACTTCGCGGTCATCCAGGGACGAGGTGGGTTCATCCATCACGACGAGGCGCGCGTTGAGGGCCAGCGCGCGGGCAATGGCGACCATCTGCTGCACGGCAATGCTGTAGTGCTCCAGGGGCCGGGTGACGTCCACGTTCACGCCGATGCCGCCAAGGAGCTCGCGGGTGCGGGCGTGCGTGGCGCGCCAGTCGATCAGGCCGAATCGGCGCGGTTCGTGCCCGAGCAGCACGTTCTCGGAGACCGTCTGGAGGCGCACGAGGTTCACCTCCTGGTAGATGGTGGCGATCCCGGCCTCCTGCGCGCGCTTCGGGGTGGCGAAGTCGGCGGGGCGCCCGCCGAAGTGCACTTCGCCGTGGTCTTTGCGGTACGCGCCCGTCAGGATCTTGAGCAGGGTGGATTTGCCGGCGCCGTTCTGGCCGATCAGGGCGTGCACCTCGCCGCGCCCGACGTGCAGGTGCGCGCCGCGCAGGGCAGGCACACCACCGAAGGTCTTGTGAATGTCGGTCATGTGAAGCAGGGCGTCTTGGGTCATGGGTCCTCGCGGGGTGGATGACAGGGCGCAGGGTCAGGTGCGTTGGCGTGCACCTGACCCTGGAGTGGGACGGACGGAGCCTCAGGGGCGCCGGGGCGCCCGGCCGGCCCTGGCCGCCCATGCCCGGCTCAGAAGGCGCTGGCCAGGTTCTGCTTGGCGTTGGTGATGTCGAAGAAGCGGTCCTCGTTCACGAGGCGCCCGGCGATCTGCTTGCCGGCGGCGTAGTCCTTGAGCGTCTGGAAGGCCTTCACGCCGAAACGCGGGTTGCATTCCACGGTCGCGCCGAGCTTCCCGGCGATGATCGCGTCGAGGGCGGAACGTTGCCCGTCGATGCTGACGATGGTGATGTCCTTGCCGGGTTTGCGGCCGGCCGTTTCGAGTGCCGTGATGGCGCCGAGGGCCATCTCGTCGTTGTGGGCGTACACGGCGGTCGCCTCGGGGTGCGCCTGAATGAGCGTTTCCATGACCTTGCGGCCTTCGTCGCGGGTGAAGTTCCCCGTTTGCGACGCGATGATCTTAATGCCCGGGTACTTCTTGATGTAGTCGCCGAAGCCCTTTTCGCGGTCGATGGCGGGGGAGGAGCCGGTGGAGCCTTTGAGCTCGATGATTTTCGCTTTGCCGCCGGTTTGTTTGACGAGCCATTCGGCGGCGCGGCGGCCTTCGTCGTAGAAGTCGCTGCCGATGAACGCGACGAAGTCACGGCCGGGTTTGGCGACGGCCTCGTCGACTTTGCGGTCGATGACGAACAGGGGGATGCCGGCGCGTTTGGCTTCGAGGACGACGGGCGTGAGGGGTTTTTCCTCGCGGGGGGTGAGGAAGATGGCGTCGACGCGCTGCGCGATGCAGGAGCGGACGTCGGCGGCCTGTTTGGCGGCGGAGCCGTTGGCGTTCGTGAAGACGAGCGTCCAGCCGAGGCGTTTGGCTTCGTCCTGCATGGATTTCGTCTGGGCGAGGCGCCAGGGGTTGTCCATTTCGGATTGGTTGAAGCACACGCGGTATTTGGGTTTGACGGCCAGTTTGGGGAGGGCGGCCTGTGCGGCGGCGAGGGTGAGGGTGGCGGCGACGGCGGACAGCAGTACGGGTTTGATGTTCATAGGGCCTCCTAAGGCACGGCAGTGGCCGGGCTGAGCGCCGCGGTGAGGCGCGGTGCGATCAGCCGAGGTGCAGGGTGAGGTGGGCTTTGGGCTGAGGGGCTTCAAGCGGGAATTGTATGTGAACGGTCACAGATTACGGTATCCCTGTCCCCGAAGTCAATCACCCGTCGGCGCTTTGGTTCTTCCTGCCGGACCATCGAGCAGACCGGCGAAAACCTATACGTATTGAGCGGTGTCTTGCTGCACACCTGAATCGTTTAAGGTTCGGGTGTTCCACATGAACTTCAGCGCCCTCGCCGCCCAAGCCGAACTCCCGCCTGGGCACCCCGTGCCTGATCGCCTGTCCGAGAAAGTGTCGCTCCAGGCCGGTGCTGGGGCACACCTGGAGCTCAACCGTTGTGCATGTGCGGCTGCTCGGTCCAGAGCCTGACGTTCAGGCGAGAACGCTCGGTCCACGGCTCCGAAAGTCGCCAGGCCCTGCCTTGCACTTTCCGGGGCTCGGACTCGTGAGGGCCCGAGCCGGGGCGGGCGCCGTGCGGGAGTGCCGAGCGTTGACACGCGGAGCGACGCATCCTACGATGTGAGCGTTCACAGATAATCTGGTATTACTCCACTGTCGCGCCCCCACTCACCCACAGGAGCCCCACATGACTGACCGCTACGCCGTCGGCGTCGACTTCGGCAGCGAATCCGGCCGCGCCGTCATCGTCCGCACCCACGACGGCACCATCGTCGGCGAAGCCGTCACCCCCTACGCCCACGCCGTCATGGACCACCACCTCCCCACCGGCGAACGCCTCGGCCACGCCTGGGCCCTCCAACACCCCCAGGACTACCTCGACGTCCTCCAACAGGCCGTCCCCGCCGCCCTCAACGCCAGCGGCGTCCACCCCGACCAGGTGATCGGCCTCGGCATCGACTTCACCGCCTGCACCATGCTCCCCACCCGCGCCGACGGCACGCCCCTGTGCTTCTTGCCCGAGTATGCGCGCCGCCCGCACGCCTGGGTAAAACTCTGGAAGCACCACGCCGCGCAACCCCAGGCCGACCGCATCAACGCCCTCGCCGAAACGCGCGGCGAACCCTGGCTCGCCCGCTACGGCGGCAAGCAGTCCAGCGAATGGTTCTTCGCCAAGGCCCTCCAGATCCTCGAAGAAGACCCCAGCACGTACGCCGCCAGCGACCGCCTCCTCGAAGCGGCCGACTGGGTCGTGTGGCAGCTCACCGGCGTGGAAACCCGCAACGCCTGCACCGCCGGGTACAAAGCCATCCACCAGGACGGCCAGTTCCCCACCACTGACTTCTTCGCGGCCCTGCACCCCGACTTCGCGGACATCGTCCAGACCCGCATGAGCATCACCCTCGCGCCCCTCGGCGCCCAGGCCGGCACGCTCACCGCGCAGGCCGCCACCTGGACCGGCCTGAACCCCGGCACGCCCGTCGCCGTCGCCAACGTCGACGCGCACGTCGCCGTGCCCGCCGCCGGCGTCACCGAACCCGGCCGCATGGTCGCCATCATGGGCACCAGCACCTGCCACATGCTCCTCGGCGAGCACCTCCGCGACGTCCCCGGCATGTGCGGCGTCGTCCCGGACGGCATCATCCCCGGCCTGTACGGCTACGAAGCCGGCCAGAGCGGCGTCGGCGACCTCTTCGCGTGGTTCGTGAAGCACGGCGTGCCTCCCGAATACCACGAGCAGGCGCGCCGCGAAGGCCTCAGCCTCCACGCCCTGCTCGAACGCGAAGCGGCCACCCAGCACCCCGGCGCGCACGGCCTGATCGCCCTCGACTGGCTCAACGGCAACCGCAGCGTCCTCGTGGACGCGCACCTCAGCGGCCTGATCCTCGGCCTCACCCTCCACACCCGCGCGCCCGACATCTACCGCGCCCTCATCGAAGCGACCGCGTACGGCACGCGCCTCATCATCGAAACCTTCGAGGCCAGCGGCGTGCCCGTGCACGAACTCGTCATCGCCGGCGGCCTGAAACGCAACCGCCTGCTCATGCAGATCTACGCCGACGTCACCGGCCGGCCACTCAGCCTGCTCGACGTCGAGCAGGGCCCCGCGCTCGGCAGCGCCATGCACGCCGCCGTGGCGGGCGGCGCGCACCCCGACATCTTCGCGGCCGCCCGCGCCATGGGGAAAGTCCAGACCCGCGCGTACACGCCGATCCCCGAGCACCAACGCGTCTACGACCGCCTGTACGCCGAGTACCGCACCCTCCACGACCACTTCGGGCGCGGCGCGAACGACGTCATGCACCGCCTCCTCGCCCTCAAGGAAGCCGCCATGCCCGGTGCCGACACCCTGGAGCGCGCCGTTGCGGAGGTGAGCGCATGACCCGCCCCGCCCCCGAACCGGCGCGCCCCCTGACGCACGAATCCCAGCGCCGCGCCCTCGTGGACCTGCACCGCGAACTCCCCCGCAACGGCCTCGTCACCTGGACCAGCGGGAACATCAGCGCCCGCGTGCCCGAAGGCCTGCTCATCAAACCCAGCGGCGTCACCTTTGAGGACCTCACGCCCGAAAGCATGGTCCTCACGGACCCCCACGCGAACGTCCTCGAAGGTCACCTCAGCCCCTCCTCGGACACCGCCACGCACGCGTACATCTACCGGCACCTTCCGCACGTCGGCGGCATCGTCCACACCCACAGCCCGTACGCGACCGCGTGGGCCGCGAACGCCCGCGAGATCCCTTGCGTCCTCACCGCCATGGCCGACGAATTCGGCGGGCCCATCCCCTGCGGCGACTTCGCCCTCATCGGCGGCGAGGAGATCGGCGCGGAAGTCGTGCGCGTCCTGCGCGGCCACCGCAGCCCCGCCCTGATCCTGCGCAACCACGGCGTGTTCACCATCGGCCCCACCCCCAAAGCCGCCCTGAAAGCCGCCGTGATGTGCGAGGACGTCGCCCGCACCGTCCTCCTCGCCTGCCAGCTCGGGAACGTCCAACCGATCCGCCAGGACCACATCGACCAGCTTTACGCCCGCTACCAGGGCGTGTACGGCCAGCGCGGCACCCCCGCCGGAAAAGGAAACGCATGACCACCCTCACCGCCAGCACCCCCCGCGCCCACGCGCCCGCCCACCTCGCGCCCGCCGAACTGTGGTTCGTGTGCGGCTCGCAGCACCTTTACGGCCCGGAAACGCTCGAACACGTCGCCCGCAACGCCGAGGAGATCGCGCGCGGCCTGCACGCCAGCGACAGCGTCCCCGTCGGCGTCGTGTTCAAGGGCGTCATGACCACCAGCGCCGACATCCGCGCGCTCTGCCTGCAGGCGAACGCCGACCCGCGCTGCGCCGGGCTGGTGCTGTGGATGCACACCTTCTCACCCGCGAAGATGTGGATCGGCGGCCTGAGCGCCCTCACGAAACCCATCGCGCACCTCCACACGCAGCACGGCCGCGACCTCCCCTGGGCCGATATCGACATGGACTTCATGAACCTCCACCAGGCCGCGCACGGCGACCGCGAAGCGGGCTTCCTGCACACCCGCATGCGCCTGGAACGCAAGGTCATCGTCGGCCACTGGACGGACCCCGAAGTGCAGGCCCGCCTGGGCGTCTGGGCGCGCGCCGCGTGGGCGTGGCACGACCTGCAGGGCGCGAAGATCGCCCGCTTCGGCGACAACATGCGCAACGTCGCCGTGACGGAGGGCGACAAGGTTGCCGCCGAGATGCGCTTTGGGTTCGCCACGAACGCGCACGCCGTCGGCGACCTCGTCGAACGCGTGAACCTCGTGACCAACGCGGACGTGGACGCCCTCATCCAGACGTACCTCGACGAGTACGACGTCGCCCCGGACCTCCTGCCGGGCGCGGACCGCCACGCGTCCCTGCGCGACGCCGCCCGCATCGAACTCGGCCTGCGCGCCTTCCTCGACGAAGGCGGCTTCGTGGGCTTCACGGACAACTTCGAGGACCTGCACGGCCTCAAGCAACTCCCCGGCATCGCCACGCAACGCCTGATGAACGACGGGTACGGCTTCGGCGGCGAAGGCGACTGGAAAACCGCCGCGCTCGTGCGCGCCATGAAAGTCATGGCGCACGGCCTGGGCGGCGGCACGTCCTTCATGGAGGACTACACCTACCACCTCGAACCCGGACGGCACCAGGTGCTCGGCGCGCACATGCTGGAAATCTGCCCCAGCATCGCCCACGGCAAACCCCGCGTGGAAGTCCACCCCCTCGGCATCGGCGGCAAGGACGACCCCGTGCGCCTCGTGTTCGACGCGCGCCCCGGCGCGGCCCTCAACGCCTCCCTCGTGGACCTCGGCGGACGCTTCCGCCTGATCGTGAACACCGTGCAGTCCGTCGAGCACCCGGACCTCCCGAACCTCCCCGTCGCGCGCGCCGTGTGGGAACCCCAACCCGACTTCAAGACCGCGTGCGCCGCGTGGATCTACGCGGGCGGCGCGCACCACACCGGCTACAGCGATGTTCTCACGCCCGAACACCTCGAGGACTTCGCCGCCATCGCTGGCATCGAGCTCGTCACCATCGACGAGGGCACCAACCTGCGCGACCTCCGCCAGAGCCTGCGCCTCAGCGACCTGTACTACGCCCTCGCGCAGGGCCTGCGCGCGTAAGACTGTGCGGCCAGCCCCCCTGCTGCTGCTCGCCGGCGTCGCCCTCGGGGGCGCCGCGAGCCCCACGCAACCGATCCTGCGCGGCGACGTGCAGATCCACGACCCCACCGTCCTGCGCGTGAACGGCGCGTACGTCGCGTTCGGCACCGGCCACGAATACATCGACGACGGCACCCTCCGCGTGAAAACCTCCCCGGACGGCGTCACCTGGACGGACGCCGGCACCCTCACCCAGACGCAACCCGCCTGGGTGAACGGCGCGCTCGGCACGAACCCCCCGAACCTCTGGGCGCCGAACATCACCCTGCACGGCGGCACCGCCTACCTGTACTACGCCGCGTCGCAGTTCGGCAAAAACACCAGCGCCATCGGCCTCACCACCAATAAGACCTTCGACCCGAACCACCCCACGCGCGGCTGGACGGACCTCGGCATCGTCGTGCGCAGCGGCCCTGGCGACAACTTCAACGCCATCGACGCCGCCCGCATCGACACGCCCGACGGCCGCGCCTGGCTCGCCTTCGGCTCCTGGTGGGACGGCATCAAGCTGCGCGAACTCGACCCGGCGAGCGGCAAACTCAAGACCCGCAACAAGACGCTCTACCGCCTCGCCTCCCGCGGCGGCCAGGGCATCGAAGCGCCCAGCATCCTCCAGCACGGCGGGTACTACTACCTGTTCACCTCCTGGGACCGCTGCTGCGCCGGCGTGAACAGCACCTACCGCATCATGATGGGCCGCGCCCGCACCGTCACCGGCCCGTACACCGACCGCACCGGGCGGCCCCTCACCGACGGCGGCGGCACGCCCCTGCTCACCAGCGCCGGACGCTACATCGGCCCCGGCGGGCAGGAAGCCTTCCACGACGGTGCGCGCGACACCCTCGCGTACCACTACTACGACGCGGACGACGCCGGCCTCAGCAAACTCCAGACCGCCACGCTCCGCTGGGGCGCAGACGGCTGGCCCACCCTCGACCCCCACCCCGGAGGTTCCTGACATGCCGCACGTCGCCGCCGTCCTGCGCGCCCCCCGAGAGTTCGAACTCACCACCCGCGACGCCCCCACCCCCAACGCCGGCGACGTCACCATCCGCGTCCGCTCCGTCGGCGTGTGCGGCTCCGACATCCACATGTACGAAGATGGCCGCATCGGCGACACGGTCATCGAACGCCCCCTCGTGCTCGGGCACGAGTTCATGGGCGTCGTCACGAGCGCCCCCGACGGCGCCCTCGACGGCGACGGACGCCCCCTGCACCCCGGCGACCGCGTGGCCGTCGAACCCCACATCGCCTGCGGCCACTGCCGCGCCTGCCGCGAAGGCCACCCCAACCTCTGCCCGCACCATACCTTCATGGGCGTCTATCCCCTCGACGGCGCCCTCCAAAGCGCCATCACCGCCCCCACCCACAACTGCTTCGTGCTCCCGGACACCCTCACGGACGACGAAGGCGCACTGCTCGAACCGCTCGGCGTGGCCCTGCACGCCCTCCGCCTCGGCCACGTTAACGTCGGCGACCGCGCCGCCGTCGTCGGCGCCGGCCCCATCGGCCTGCTCCTCGTGCAGCTCCTCCGGCAGGCCGGCGTCACCGAACTCCACGTCATCGAACCGCTCGCGTGGCGCCGCGACCTCGCCCTGCACTTCGGCGCAACCTCCGCCACACCGCAGTACGACCCGCAGCACGACAGCGGCATGGACGTCGTCTTCGAAGCCGGCTGGGCGGACCAGAGCGTCCAGACGTCCGCGCTGCTCGCCCGGCCCGGCGCGCGCGTCGTCCTCGTCGGCATCCCCGGTGACGACCGCTGCACCGTCCAACACGCCCTCGCGCGCCGCAAAGGCCTCACGTTGCTGTTCGCGCGCCGCATGAAACACACCTACCCGCAGGCCATCGCCCTCGCCGCGCGCGGCATGGTCGACCTCAAAGCCCTCGTCAGCGACGTGTACCCCCTGGAGCAGGTGCAGGCCGCGTTCGCGCGCCACGCCAGCTACGCCCCCGGCGTCGTGAAAGTCATGGTGCACCTCAACGACGAAGCCTGAAGCCGACAGGGGAGAGGGGAGCGGACATATCCGCTCCCCGAGCGCCGTTACCAGGGGTTGCGGAGAATCCATATGTGTTTGCCCCCTTCGGGACGGTGTGCCAACTGGAGCGTGGTGTTCAACACCCACTGCCCCTGACCAACGATGCAGTGAAACGCATACGTTCCAGCCTGCGCATACACATGCGAGAGCGGAAGGCTGGACGTCGTCGTGGTGACACGCCCTTCATCGCCCCAGGCCACGATCACCTCATGGTCCTGGGCGTCCTGATACTCGAACAGGCGCAGAGTGACCACAAGCTGAGCGTGCTCCTGTTCGACCCAGACGGTTCTTTTCGGCCAGCGTGTGGGGTCGCGGAGGAACGGGGACCCCACGCGTTCAATGTTGCCGTTGACTTCACTCGCAGCGTCGGCAAGAAGCCATTCGCATTCGCGAGCTTCTCGTAACCCCATCCGAAACGCATCCATGACCAAGCCGTAGATATCCATCCGGCCGATATCCTCACGCGCAAGGAGTGCCCTGGCGATCTGGGTACTTGACACGCCATGCTGCGCCTCTCGGCGCAACTCTCGGACGAGACGAACTCGTGCATCCTCAATCATGCGGACGCTTCGCTGCTGATGCGGAAGATGCAAAAAACACGCGAGATCCCTGAAGTTCTGTAGGAACATCAGTTGTCAAATCGGCAATGACCACGGCAATAGCTGTTTGAAGGGGCTTTGTATGCAGATTTCGGTCTATATATTCGACTGCTGAAACGCACAGCGAGCGCTCTTGATATGGGCCTTGGAACGCGCTCAGCCAATCACCTGGGTTGATCATGCCACTGAGTTGCGCCAGCTCAAGAATCCAACCACGTGTTGGCAGCAGGAAAACGTGGTTCACCGTGGCTGAACCATGAAACACGGGCATCAAGCACAGCCTACCGATCTTTCGGTGGTGACGTGCCCTCAATGCGGCAAGGGGGCTATCAGACCTGATAGCCCCCTTGAGCCGCGCGCATACGAGCGCTCTTCAAAGACGGCCGGACGCATTCGCGCTTACGGGACGGGCCAGTCGGCGTTCCAGCCGAGTTGCCGCACGGCGAGTTTCGGGGCGCCGTTCGCGTTGGTGTCGTAGTAGTGGTACACGAGGTTGAAGGTGGTGCCGTCCGTTTGGATGTCCTGCCCGCCGGGGCCGGTCTGGTTCAGGCGGGATTCCAGGACGAGGCTGCCGCCGCCCTGGTCGAGGCGGACGCCGTTCTTGTCGGTGTACGGGCCGGTGATGCTGGTGGCGCGGCCGACGCGGATGTTGTAGGTGCTGCTCAGGCCGCGGCAGCAGTTGTCCCAGGAGGTGAAGAGGTAGTAGTACCCGCCGCGTTTCATGAGGCTGGGCGCCTCGACGGGGTTGTGCTGCACGGCGGGGCGCGTGGCGAGGGTGGTGATCGGACCGGTGACCTGGGTCATGCTGGCCAGGCGTTGCAGTTTGATGCCGCTGAAGAAGGACCCGAAGGACATCCACCAGGTGCCGTTGTCGTTGAAGACGGCGGGGTCGATGGCGTTATGGGTGGTGCCACTGCCGGAGGTGACGACGGGCGCGCCGTGGTCGCGCCAGCTGGCGGGGTTGCCGGGCGTGGTGGTGGTGGCGACGCCGATGGCGGAGGTGTTCGTGCCGAATTGGGAGACGGCGTAGTAGAGGTAGTAGGTGCTGCCGTTCTGGACGATTTCGGGCGCCCAGACGTTTTTAGGGCTGTAGGTGCGGGTCCAGGTGGGGGCGGGGATTTCGCCGAGGGTGCGCCAGGGGCCACCGATGCCGCCGTCGGAGACGTGGACGATGATGCCGCCGGGGTTGCTGGTGGTGCGTTCGATGCCGGTGGTGTAGGCGTAGTACGTGGTTCCGGCTTTGATGATGGTCGGGTCGTGTGCGCCGAGGTCGCCGCTCGTGCTGATGAGCGTCTGGGGTTGCAGGGTGGTGGGCGTCTGGGTCTGGGTGCAGGCGCCGAGCAGGAGGGCGAGGGTGGGCAGGAGCAGGGGTGCGCGGTGCATGGGTGGTCCTCCGGGGTGTGGGGCTGGTGGCCCGTCATGGGTTTTTGTGAACGGTCACAGCGTAAGGGCAAACCCGTGACCCGTCAACCCTGAACGAAGGACGCACCCAACGCAGGAGGGTCCACGCCACGCGCGTGGACCCTCCTGCGGTCAGGCTCCAAGAGCGATTGCGCACTCAGAGTCGCTTTTGAAAGTTCTCGTTCTGGACGGTCAAAAAGCGTTCCGCGAGGCGGGCATGGTCAGCGTCCGTTCGTCCTCATCTGGACGGCCTTTTCGCTCCTCCAGGCCTGCGGTGGCTTCCTCTTGCGCCATGGCGCTTCAGCCGTGCGGGTTGAACGGGCCGCTGCGGGGCTCGTCCGCGAGGTCCGGGCGCGTCGAATCCTGGAAGACCTCGTGGACTTCCAGTCGGCTGGGTCCGGCGAAGGCTTCTTTGGGCAGGCTGCCGCTGCGGGCGTGGCCCTGCGCGAACGCGTCGGAGCGCGTCCACGCCTCGAAGTGCGCGCGGCTCTCCCAGAGGGTCAGCACGATGTACGGGTCGCCGGGGTTGACGGGGCGGAGCACCTGGTTGCTGATGAAGCCGGGCATCCCGTCCACAAGGCGCGCGCGGTCGCGGAAGCGCGCTTCGAACTGCTGGGCGTAGTCGGGGTTCACGGCAATGCGGTTCATGACGGTGATCATCGGGGCCTCCTGCCGCGCAGCGTACCGCGCCAGGCCACCGAGCCCCAAAACTTGACTTACTTGATCGGATTAGCAAAGATGCTGCCGTTCACGCTGCCCAAGTGACCACCTCACCCCCACCCCCGAAAGGTCCCCTTGACCACCCTGACCCCCATCCCCCACGAACAGCAACAAAGCACCCTCGACCACGTCAACGAGGACCACCGCCCTGAACTGCTCCTCACCGCCCACGAACTCGGCGGCGCCACCTGGGCGCACGACGCCCTCCTCGACGCCCTCTACGAAGAAGGCTTCCGGCTGGCGCTGCGCGCCGACGAACGCCACGAGCAGCTCTTCATTCCGTACCCCACCCCGGATGGCGCCGCGCACGAACGCCTCCGCGCCGCCGTCGGCGTCGCCCGCGAACGCCGCGCCGCGCGCGACGGCACCGAAGCGCCCACCACGCCCATCTGGTTCGACGGGCGCGTTCACGCCGCCACGGACGTCACCCTGCACCTGCGCCGCGTCACCCTGCGGCACGTCACGCCCGACCGCGCGGCCCTCACGTGGCAGCCCGGCGACGCCGCCCGCGTCGCCCTGAACGCCCAGCACGACCTCGGCTACACCCGCCCGTACACCCTGCGCGCCGCGAACGCCGACGCCGCCGAAATCACCTTCGACGTGTACCACCACGACGACACGCCCGGCTCCCGCTGGGTGCGCGCCCTGCACCCCGGCGACGCCGTCGCGTTCTACGGCACCCGCGCCGAAACGCTCCCCGCCTGGGGCGAACGCCCGCTGCTCGCCGGCGACGAAACGGCCCTGCCCACCATCGCCGCGCTGCTGGAACGCTGGACGCACCCATACGCCCCCACCGTCCTGCTCGAACTCCAGGACCCCGCCGACCGCGCGTACCTGCACGGCGTCGCCCGCCCGGACGGCACGTTCATCCACTGGGTCATGCCAGACGCAGACGGCGGCCTCGCCCTGCCCGACGCCGTCCGCGCCCTCCCGCACGCCCCGACCGGCGTGTGGGCGGCGGCCGAGACGCGCGCCGCCCGCGCGCTGCGCGCTCACCTGCAGGACGAACGCGGCCTGCCGCGCACCGCCCTGAACGTCACCGCCTACTGGAAACGCGCCGCGCGCGCCTGACCGCCTCACCGAAGGAGCCCCATGCCCGCCCGTCTCGCCCGCCGCGCCCCCGGCGCCCCCCGCAGCCCGTGACACCCCGAACGGACGCTCCACACGCCACCCGGCCCGCCCGGTCCGTGCCCGCGCTGCGGCGCACGCTCGCACTGATCGCCCTGCCCGCGCTGCTGCTCGCCAGCGTCGTCCTGTCGGTCGGCACGGGCGCCGTGCACCTCGCGCCGCTGCAGGTCCTGTCCGTCCTGCTCGACCCGCTCGGCGTGCCCGCCCTCGCCCCGTACGACGAGCAGCAGGCCGCCGTCCTGAACGTCATCCGCCTGCCACGCGTGGTGCTCGGCGCGCTGATCGGCGCGGGCCTCGCCGTGGCAGGCGCGGCCATGCAGGGGTTGTTCCGCAACCCACTCGCCGACCCGGGCCTGCTCGGCATCAGCAGCGGCGCCAGCCTCGCGGCTGCCCTCAGCATCGTCCTCGGCGTGCACGTGTTCGGCGCGTACACCCTGCCCGTTGCCGCGTTCGTCGGCAGCCTGCTCGCCACCGCCGCCATCTACCTGCTCGCGCAGGAACGCGGGCGCCTCAGCGTCCCCACCATGCTGCTGAGCGGCATTGCCGTGAACGCCCTGTGCGGCGCCGGCACCGGCCTCATGACGTTCCTCGCCACCGACGAGCAGCTGCGCAGCATCACCTTCTGGCAGCTCGGGTCGCTCGGCGGCGCCACCTGGCCGGCCGTGCTGAGCGCCGCGCCGTTCATCCTGAGCGGCGTGCTGCTGCTCCCGCTGCTCGCCCGCGCCCTGAACGCCCTGATGCTCGGCGAGAGCGGCGCCGCGCACCTCGGCGTGCCCGTCAGCGCCGTCAAATGGACCGTCGTGGGCCTCGTCGCCCTCAGCGTCGGTGCGGGCGTCGCCGCGGCCGGCGCGATCGGCTTCGTCGGCCTCGTCGTCCCGCACCTCATCCGGCTGCTCGTCGGCCCGAACCACCGCACGCTCCTGCCCGCCAGCGCGCTGCTCGGCGCGACCCTGCTGGTCCTCGCGGACCTGCTCGCGCGCACCATCGTCACCCCCGCCGAACTGCCCATCGGCATCGTCACCGCGTTTCTCGGCGCGCCGTTCTTCCTGTTCCTGATCCGCGCCGGACGCGGGCGGAGCGCCGCATGACGCCCGCGCACGCCACGCCCAGCATCGACGTGCACGCCCTGCACGCCACCATCGCGGGCCGCACGTTGCTGGAAGACATCACCTTCAGCGTCCAGGCAGGCGAGCTGCTCGCCATCGTCGGCCGCAACGGTGCGGGGAAAAGCACCCTGCTCAAGCACCTCACGGGGGAGCTTCGCGCGCGCGGCGTGCAGCTGTTCGGGTTGCCGCTGGAGCGCCACGCGCCCGCTCGCCTCGCCCGGCAGCGCGCCGTCCTCCCGCAGAACACGCCCCTCACGTTCGCGTATGACGTGCTGGACGTCGTGCTGCTGGGCCGCCTGCCGCACGGGCGCGGCGAGACGCCCGCCGACCGCGACATCGCCCGCGCGTGCCTGGACCGCGTGGGCCTGAGCGGCTTCGAGGGCCGCAACATCCTCACGCTGTCCGGCGGGGAGCAGCAGCGCGTGCACCTCGCGCGGGTCCTCGCGCAGCTGCACGGCACGCCCGGCCCGCGCGCGCTGCTGCTCGACGAGCCCACCAGCGCCCTCGACCTCGCGCATCAGCACGCCGCGCTCCGCACCGCCCTGAGCCTGTGCGACGAGGGCGTCGCCGTGATCGCCGTGCTGCACGACCTGAACCTCGCCGCGCAGTACGCGCGGCGCGTGCTGATGCTCGACGCGGGTCGCGTGCGCGCCTGGGGCACCCCGCACGACGTGCTCACGCCCGCGCACATTCAGGCGGCGTTCGGGCACCCAGTGCTGGTCACGCCGCACCCGTGCCTGCAGTGCCCGCTGATCATCAGCGCGTCCTGACCGGCGCGGCAGGGCGGGGCAGCCTGGGCTGCCCCCGCCCCGCCCACGTGGCGTCCACCAGAAGATCGTCGCCACCGATGACGCCGGCAGCGTCACCGCCACGGACCGCCCGCCACCACGCGGAAGGTGCCGGTGCCCGCACTCTGGTTCAGCACGACGACGGCCTTGCGGCCGTTCGTGTTGCGGAACGCCGCGCTGATGAAGCGCCCGTCGCGGCTGTTGCTGCTGCCGATGCGGCGCGCGCCCGGCCATACGAACCGCGCGATCGCGTAGAACGCCTCGTTGTACGTCACCTGCCCACTCGACGGGTTGATGGTGATGACGCCCCGGCAGGTGCTGCACCCGCCGGTGTGCGGGTTCCCGCTCGGGTCGAGCGCGAGGTTCCACAGCAGCACCGTCTTCGCCCAGTTGCGCACGCCGCCGATGAACAGGTGCTGCATGTTCCACGTGAGGTTGCCGGCGAACGTGCCGTTCCCGTGCGTGCCGGAGCACTCCGTCAGGTAGATGCCCTCGTTCGGGTACGCGTTGTGCACGTCCGTCATGGCGCTCACGTTCCCGCCATAGCAGTGCCACGCGGACCCCGCGTACAGCGCGCCTCCCTCGTTCAGGACGGCGCGCGGGTACCAGGCCATGCCCCAGTTGTGGTCGAACGTCAGCAGCTTCACGCCGGTGCCGCTCATGCGCGGCGCGAGGTGATCCCGAACGAAGTTCAGCTCGTCGTACCACTCGTACTTCATGCCGGGGTAGCTGCCCGGCTCGAACTGCGGTTCGTTCTGGATGGTCATGGCGTCGAACGTCACGCCGGCGGCGCGGTAGTCGTCGTACGCGCGGCGCAGGTAGGTCGCGTAGGCCGGATAAGAAGCCGGGTTCAGCTTCCCGGTCCCCAGCTGCCCGCTCGTCTTCATCCAGGCGGGTGCGCTCCACGGCGTCGCCATGAAGTTCAGGCTGCCGTCGATGCTTTTCGCCTGCCGCGCGAGCGGGATGATGTACGCGCGGTCGTGGTCGATGCTGAAGCCGTTCAGGTCGCAGCAGGAGTCGTCGAAGGTGTAGTGGCTGAGCGCGAAGTCCGGCCCGCCCAGCGGGAGCCGCAGGTAGCTGATGCTGGCGTTCCCGTCGTTGAAGCCAAACAGCGCCTGCATAACGGCGTTGCGTTGCGCGGCGCTGAGTTTGTTCTGAATCAGCCAAGCGCTGCTGTCCGTGAGCGCCGCGCCGAACCCGTCGATTTCCTGCAGCACCTCGTTCTCGTTGACGGTGATGGTGCTCGCGTCGACGGCGCCGTTGAAGTCGAAGGTGCGGGCGCCGTCCCAGCTGATCAGGCGGCTGCGGTCCACGGACGCGGCGCGCAGCCCCATGCCCGGGTGGACGCGCGGCGCGTCGGCGGTGGTGGGCGCGGGGCTCTGCGTGCACGCGGCGAGCAGCAGGGCGGAAAGCAGCGAGAGCTTGAGTGCCTGAAGCATGACCTGTTCTTATCCGGGGGGAGGAGAGCAGGGCCTGGGGACGCCGGGCGCCGGCCCGGCGCCCGTTGACGAGCACTCAGGTGAGTTGCGGGACGACCTGCGCGCTCAGGCCAGCGCCCCGCGCGAACAGCGGCGCCTGCGGGTCGCGCAGGTCGTCCAGGCGGCTCGGCCAGCTGTACTCCAGGCGGCCCGTGAACGGGTGCGCGCCGGTCAGCACGTCGGCCACGCCGTCCCCCTCGGTGCCGGGCAGCCACGCGGCCACGAACGCGTCCACGCCCGCGACCTGCTCCGTGACGATCAGCGGGCGGCCTGACAGCAGCACCAGCACCACGCGGTCACTCACGGCGCGCGCGCGCGCGAGCAGTTCCGTCTGCGCGGCGCTCAGCGTCAGGTCCGCGCGGTCCCCCATGCCTTCCGCGTAGGGTTCCTCCGCGAGCACCACGATCGCCGTGCCGTACCGTCCGTCCGCTCGCCCGTCCGGCGCGTACTGCACGCGTCCGCCCAGCGCGGCGCGCAGGCCCGCCAGCAGGGTCGTGCCGGGCGTCGTCGGGCCGTGCCCGCCCATCCACGTGATGGTCCACCCGCCGCACTGCGCGCCGACATCGTCCGCCGCCTCGCCGATCACCAGCACGTCCGCGCCCGCCGCGAGCGGCAGGGCGTCCCGCTCGTTCTTGAGCAGCACGAGGGATTTCCGCACGGCCTCACGCGCGAGCGCGCGGTGCTCTTCGCAGCCCAGCACGTCCAGCGGCAGGGCCGGCTCGTCCGACTGCCCGAACAGCCCGAGCGCGTACTTGGCGTTCAGGATGCGCCGCACGGCGTCGTCCACGCGCGCCTCGGGTACGTCGCCGGTCTGCACGGCGTCACGCAGGCAGCGGATGAACCGCTCGTAATCGAACGGCACCATCACCATGTCGATGCCGGCGTTGATGGCCTGCACGACGCACGCGCGGTAGTCCGCGTCGAGCTGGTCGAGGGCTTCCCAGTCGCTCACCACGAACCCCGCGAAGCCCAGCTCACCTTTGAGGACGTCCGTGAGCAGGTACCGGTGCGCGTGGAGTTTCAGGCCCTGCCAGCTGCTGTACGACGCCATGACGTTCAGCGCGCCCGCGCGGATCGCCGCCGCGTACGGCGGGAGGTGCACGGCGCGCAGCGTCGCCTCGTCAATGGTGGTGTCACCCTGGTCGATCTGCCACGCGCCCTTATCGAGGAGGTCCACGAAGCTCTCGCCCATCTGCGCGATGGCGAGCGTGCGGTCCACGTTCAGGGTGTCACGGTTCACGCGCGTGGACGACCCCCAGTTCGTGGCGGCGTCCGCGACGAAGTGCTTCACGCTCGGCAGGACGCTGGTGGGCGTGTTCCACGCGTCGCCGCGCAGACCCTCGATGAACGCGGTCGCGAGTTCGCTCACCACGCCGGTGTCCTGACTGTAGCCCTCGTACGTACGGCCCCAGCGGACGTCCTGAGGGATGCTCACCGCCGGCGCGAAGTCCCAGCGGACGCCAGTGGCGCTCACTTCGCGCGCGGTGGCGCGCCCGATGCGCCGCACGAGGTCCGCATCGCGCGTGGCGCCCAGGCCGATGTTGTGCGGGAAGATCGTCGCGCCGACAACGTTGTTGTGGCCGTGCACGGCGTCCACGCCGTACAGCAGCGGAATGCCGAGCCGGGACGTGCGGGCCTCGCGGGCGAAACCGAGGACCATGTCCCGCCAGGTTTCCGGCGTGTTCGGCTCGGGGTTGCCGCCGCCGCCGCTCAGCAGGGAGCCGAGCGCGAGGCGGGCCACGTCGCCGCCCTTCACGCTGTTCTTCTCAGGCTGGGTCATCTGCCCGATCTTTTCGTCGAGGGTCATCTGGGCCAGCAGGTCCTCCACGAACTGCTGGCCTTGCGGGGTGAGGGGGTGCGTCATGTGCGGCTCCGTGTGGGTGGAAAGCGAGAGGGCGAGGGTCACGCGGGCGTGGCGGGCCGCAGAGGCGGCTGCGCCGCGAGGGCTGGGTCGTGCAGGATGCAGCGCGCGGCGTGGTCCACGCCGACGGCGTACAGCTTCGGGAGGCCTTCGCGGCAGGCGGGGCGGGCGTGCGGGCAGCGCGGCTCGAACGGGCAGCCGGGCGGGAGGTTCTTCAGGTCCGGCACCTCGCCGCGCGCCTCGATGCGGCCCTGCGGCCCGTCAGGGTTCGGCGCGGCCGCCTTGAGCAGCTGCGTGTACGGCATCTGCGGGTTGCCGATGACGCGTTCGGCTGGGCCGACCTCGACGACGTGCCCGGCGTACATCACGGCGATGCGGTCCGCCATGTAGCGCGCGCCCGCCAGGTCGTGCGTGATGAACAGCATGCTCAGCCCTTCGCCGTCGCGCAGGTCAAGCAGCAGGTTCATGATGTCGAGCCGGATGGACACGTCGAGGGCGCTGGTGGGTTCGTCCGCGAGAATCAGGCTCGGGCGGGCCGCCAGCGCGCGGGCGATGACCACCCGCTGCCGCTGGCCGCCGCTGAGTTCGTGCGGGCGTTTCGCGGCGTAGCTCGCGCCGGGCGACAGGCCTACCCGGTCGAGCAGGGCATTCACCTGCGCGCCCACGTCCCGGCCGCGCGCGAGGCCGTGAATGCGCAGCGGGCGCGACAGGATGTACCCGACCGTGTGCAGCGGGTTCAGGCTCGCGAAGGGGTCCTGGAAGATCATCTGCACGTCGCGCCGGAAGCGGCGCAGGGGCCGCCCGCCCAGGCGGCGCGGCACGTCCGCGCCGTTCAGGCGCATGTGCCCGCCGGTGGGTTCGTGCAGCCGCGCGATGAGGCGCGCGATGGTGCTCTTGCCGCTGCCGGACTCGCCGACCAGGCCGAGCACCTCGCCGTGGCGGATGCTGAGCGTCACGTCGTTCACGGCGGTGACGGCCTGCCCGGCGCGGCCCACCCGGAAGACCTTCGTGAGGCCCTGGAGGTCCAGGGCAGGCGGCGTGGACGCTTCAGTCGCTGGCGAGCGCAGCATGCGGTTCCTCCTTGGTGGCGGGCGAGTGCAGGAAGCACGCGACGCGGTGCGCGGCGCTGACCTCCACGTTCGCCGGCTTGTGCGCGTCGCACAGGCCGGGCATACGGGCGGGGCAGCGCGCGAAGAACGGGCAGTACGGGATGTCCGCGTTGAGCGCCGGGGGCCGACCGGGGATGCCCTCGCGGCGTTCGCGCGGGCCGTCCAGCGGCGGAAACGCACTCATCAGCTGCCGCGTGTACGGGTGCTTGGGGTGCGCGTACAGCTGCGCGGCGGGCGCTTCCTCGACGACCTCGCCGGCGTACATGATGGCGATGCGGTCGCTCATCTCGACGAGCAGGCTCAGGTCGTGCGTGATGAACACCACGGCGATGCCGAGGCGGCGGCGCACGTCATCGATCTCCTGCAGGATCTGCCGCTGCACGACCACGTCAAGCGCGGTGGTGGGTTCGTCCATGATCACGAGTTTCGGTTCGAGCGCGAGCGCAATGGCAATCACGACGCGCTGCTTCATGCCGCCGGACAGCTGGTGCGGGTAGGCGCTCAGGTCGTCGGCCCGAAGGCCCACCAGCTGGAACAGCTCCCGCGCGCGCGCTTCCAGGGCCGCCCGGTCCCGCACGCCGTGCGCCTGCATGGCGTCGTACACCTGCTCGCGCACGCGCAGCACCGGGTTCAGGACGTTCATGCTCGCCTGAAACACCAGGCTGTAGTCGCGCCAGCGCACGCGGCGCAGCTCCTCAGGCGTGAGGGCCAGCAGGTCGCGCCCCCCCAGGCGCGCCTCCCCGCCGAACACCGCGCCGGGCGCTTCGAGCAGGCGCGTCGCGGCGAACGCCAGCGTGCTCTTCCCGCAGCCGGACTCGCCGGCGAGGCCCAGGAACTCACCGGGCGCCACATCGAGGCTCACGTCCCGCACGGCGCGGACCTGCCCACCCGGCGTGACGTACCCGGCGTCGAGGTGCCGCAGCGCCAGCAGGGGCTCCGGCCCGCTCGCCGGTTCCGCCGGGGCCTGGCCGCCCCGGCGGAGCACGCGCGTGGCCTTCGTCGCATGAATGACTTTCGGGTTCGTGACCTCGTCAATGCCGAAGTTGATCAGCGCGAACGCCGTGCCGAGCAGCGCGATGGCCAGGCCGGGCGCGGCGATCCACCACCACGCGCCCTGCAGCAGCGCGCCGCGCGCCTGCGCCCAGTACAGCATGGTGCCCCACGTCACCTGCGACACGTCGCCGATGCCGATGAACGCGAGGCTCGCTTCGCTGAGCACCGCGTACAGCGCGGTGCTGAAGAAGCTCGCGGCAATCAGGCCCGCGAGGTTCGGGAGCATTTCCGCGAAGATCACGCGGCCCGCGCCCTCGCCGGTGGCGACGGCCGCCTGCACGAAGTCGCGGCCGCGCAGCGCGAGCGCCTGCGAGCGCAGCACGCGCGCGCCCCACGCCCAGCCGGTCAGGCCGATCACGACGATGATCGCGAGGACGCCGCCGCCGCGCAGGAACGCGGACGCGATGATCAGGAGCGGCAGCCCCGGCAGCACCAGGAACACGTTGATGAGGACGTTGATGATCTCGTCGGTGCGACCGCCGAAGTACGCGGCGGTCAGGCCGACGGCCGTGGCGATGAACGTGGCGATCAGCCCGGCGGTGAAGCCGATCAGCAGCGTGAGGCGCGCGCCGTACAGCAGCTGCGCGAGGATGTCCTGCCCGAGCGCGGTCGTGCCGAGCGGGTGCGCGCCGCCGGGCTTGAGCCACGTGCCGAAGTCCTGCGACGTGGGGCTGACGTGCGTGAGCAGCGGCGCGCCGACCGCCAGGAGCACCATCAGGAGCAGCAGGGCCGCGCCGACAGCGGCGCGCGGGGAGCGCCGCAGGATGGTCAGGACGCCGTTCACGCGCCGCTCCCATCGCGCACGCGCGGGTCGAGCACGGCGTACAGCGCGTCCACCAGGAAGTTCGCGATGAGCACCGCGAGCGCAATGAACAGGAAGATCGCCTGCATGAGCGGGTAGTCGAGGCCGGTCACGGCGGTGTAGAGCTGCAGGCCCAGGCCGGGGTAGCTGAACACCGTTTCGGTGAGGATGCTGCCGCCCACCACGAAGCCGAGCGCCATGCCGAACGCCGTGAAGCTCGGCAGCAGGGCGTTGCGCAGCACGTAGCGGTTCAGCAGGTGCCGCTCGGTGAGGCCCTTGGCGCGCGCGAACGCGATGTAGTCCTCACCCATGACGCTCATGACGTTGTTGCGCATGGTGATCAGCCACCCGCCCGCCGCGGTGACGACGATGGTGAGGGCCGGCAGGACCGCGTGGCGCAGCATGCTCGACCACCACTCGGGCGTGAACGTCTTCACGAACGGGTCGAGGTTCCCGCCGAGCGGGAAGACGTTGTTCTTGAACGCCAGCACGTACAGCAGCAGCAGCGCGAACCAGAAGTACGGCATGCTGTTCAGGAAGAGCGCCACGGGCGGCAGGGCGTCCGCGAGGGGCCGCCCGCGCCGCCACGCGCTGTACAGCCCGAGCGCGCTGCCGATCAGGAACGCGAGGATCGTGCACACGCCGACCAGCCCGATCGTCCACGGCGCCGCCTGACGGATCACGTCGCTGACGGGCGTCGGGAACTGCGCGATGGACCGCCCGAAGTCACCGTGCAGCAGCCGCCCGAGGTACGAGACGTACTGCGTGAGCGGCCCGCCCTGGTCGTTCAGGCCGTACGCGAGCTTGAGGGCGTCCACGGCGGTCGGGTCCAGGCGGCCCTGGTACTTGGCGATCATCGCGCCGATGGGGTCGCCGGGCACGAGGCGCGGCAGGATGAAGTTGAGGGTGACCGCCACCCACAGCGTGAACAGCAGCAGGAAGAATTTTCGGAGCAGGTACGGCACGCGGTCCTCCCGGGGTGGAGGCCGGGCGCGTGGCGCGGCCTCCGGGGGTGTGGGTTACTTCTTGGGTTTGACGTTCAGGTACATCAGGCGCGCGCCGGGCGTGTCGTCGGCGGTGCCGGCGTTGTACGGGTTCTGCGCGTTCGGGAACCCGGTGAAGCGCGCGGTGCTGTACAGCGAGAACTCACTGCGGTCCGTGAGGGGCAGCCACGGCATGTCGCGCATGACGGTCGTGGCGATGGTGCCGATGGCTTTCTTCTGCGCGGCGGCGTCGCTGGTGGCGCGGTACTGCGCGAGCGCCTGCGTGATGGCCGGGCTGCTGTAGTGCGCGAGGTTCGACGGGGCGGTCTTCCCGACGGCGGCGCTGAATTCCGGCGAGAAGCTCTGGTAGTACAGGTAGTACGGGGTGGGCCCGCCGCCCCAGCCCCAGCTGATGCCCATGTCGTAGTTCGCCGTCTGCAGTCCGCCGGAGTAGCTGCTCCACGCCTGCTGGTCGATTTGCGTGTTGATGCCGACCTTCTTGAGGTTCTCGCTGATGACCTGCGCCATCGTGATGAAGTCCGTCCAGCCGGCGCCCACCAGGATCTTGAAGGCGGGGAGCGCCTTGCCGTCCTTGCCGAGGCGCGCGCCCTGCGCGTTCTTGCGGTACCCGGCCTTGGTGAGCGCGGCGTCCGCGGCGGCGGCGTTGAACTTCACGGCGAGGCTGCTGGCGTTGGCGGGCAGCCACTGCGCCTGCTGCGCGGGAATGATGCCGCTCGGGTGCGAGGGCTTCGCGACGCCCGCGTACGCCTTTTGCGCGACGTCGGCGGTGTTGATCGCCTGCGACACGGCCCGGCGGAACGCAGCGTCATTGAACGGCGCCTTGGTGGTGTTGAAGTACAGGTAGTTGTCGCCCGTGACCGGCCACCAGTACTGGTTGTTCGGGCCTTTGCTGGCGTACATGCCTTTCGGGTCGGAAACGCCCACGTACCCGTAGTCCGCCTCGCCTTTGAGGAGCTTCAACAGCGCCGCGTCGTTGCTGTTCGTGGCGAGCCACACGACGGCGTCCACGTACGGCTGCCCCTTCATCCAGTAGTTCGGGTTCTTCAGGACGCGCAGCGCCTGCTGGCTGTAACTGTCGAACGTGAACGGGCCGGTGCCGACGGCCTTCTGGTTCGTGTCCGTGACGGGGTCCTTCACGTTCGCCCAGATGTGTTGCGGGACGATCATCTGCCCGGCGACGTACTGGAAGATCGGCGTATTCGCCTTGTTGAAGTTGAACGTGACGGTGTTCGCGTTCGTGGCCTTCACGCTCGTGAGGCCGTTCTTCCACAGGCCGGACGTGTCGAGCGCCGGGAACTGCTTGAGGTAGTTGAACGTGAACGCCACATCGTTCGCGCTGAACGGCTTGCCGTCGTGCCAAGTCACGCCGCCGCGCGTCGTGACGGTCAGGGTCTTGTTGTCCTTGCTCCAGGCGTACTTCGTGCCGAGCACGGGCGTGACCTTGCCGTTCAGGGTGCTCACGTAGAACAGCGATTCGTAGATGACGCTGTTGGTGGGCAGCAGGTGCTGGTCGCCGGGCGCGAACGGGTTGAGGTTGTACGCGCCCCACTGGGTCGGGCGGACGACCGTGAAGGTGCTGGCGGGCTGCTGCGCGAGCGCGGCACCGGTGAGAGCGGCGGTCAGCAGGGCGGTCAGGGAGAGCATCGAACGTTTCATTCCTTCACCTCGGGGGAGTGGGGGTGCGGGGTCACTTCGTGAATTGCAGCCAGTTCAGGTTGATGCCCTGGCTTTTCGGGAACACGACGTACAGCGCGTGCGTGCCGGCGGGAACGCTGGCGGGCACCGTGAGGGTCGTCCAGGCCTGCCACCCGCCGGTGCCGGGGACGTTCGCGGTGGCGACGACCGGCCCGGTGACGCTGCCCGTGCGGAATTCCACCGTGCCGCCGGACGAGCCGCTCGCGACGCGCAGCTGCACGCCGGTGGCGGGCGCGCCGAACTTCACGCGGTCGAACACCAGGTAGTCGCCGTCGTCGGTGTGGCCGACGTTCCGGCCGCCGCCCTCGTCGGTGGTCGCTTCGGTCTGCACGCCCTGCGCGCGGCTGTACGCCTCGGCTTCGATGCGGGCAGACGCGTCCACGGCGGGCGCGTCCGGGGCGGGCGCGTCGGACCCGGCGCCCGTCCAGGTGTACGTGGCGACGGACGCGGCAGGCAGCGTCGCGTAGAAGGAGGCGCCGGCTTCCTTCACCTTGAATGTCGTGGGCGCGTCCGTGTCGTTCAGGACGATCAAGGCCTTGCGGCCGTCCGGGTTGCGGAACGCGACGCTCTGCAGCGCCCCGGCGTCCGTGTTGTACGTGCTGCTGTCGATGCGGACCGCGCCGGGCCGAACGGCCTTCCCGTACTGGCCGAGCACGTCGTACTCGACGTTGTGCTGCACGGTGCCGTCCGCGCCGTTGATGGTGACGACGCCGCGGCAGTCGCCGCAGCCGCCCGTGTGCGGGCCGTGCGTCTCGTCAAGCGCGAGGTTCCACAGCAGCACCGTTTTCGCCCAGTTGCGGGTCGCGCCGATCAGGAGTGTGCGGGTGTTCCAGCGGAGGTTGTCGGCGTAGTTGTCCGCCCACGCGCCGCCGGAGCATTCGGTGAAGTACACGTCCTTGCCGGGGTACGTGTCGTGCACCTGACTCTGGGCGCTCACGTCGCCGCCGTAGCAGTGGAAGCCCGTGCCGTCCACGGCGGCGTACGCGGCCTTGTCCGCGAGGACCTTCAGGGGGTAGTCCCACTCGTCCCAGTTGTGGTCCCATGCGAGGATTTTCGTGCCGCTGCCCTTCAGGGCGGGCGCGAGGTGCGCGCCGATGAACGCGGCCTGCGCGTCCGGCTCCATGCGCATGCCGGGGTAGTCGCCGGGCTCATGATGCGGTTCGTTCTGGACGGTGACGGCGCTGATGGGCACGCCCGCGTCGCGGTACGCGTCCACGAACTTCCGGAAGTACTGCGCGTACACGCTGTACGCCTCGGGCTTCAATTGGCCGCCGATCAGGCTGCCGCTGGTTTTCATCCAGGCGGGCGCGCTCCACGGGGACGCCATGAACTGCAGGTTCGGGTTGATGGTGCGCGCGGCGACGGCGACCGGCAGGACGTCCGCGCGGTCATGGTCGACGCTGAAGTGTGCGAGGGTCGCGTCGCTGCTGCCGGCGGGCACGTCGTCGTACGTGTAGTGGCTGCGCGCGAAGTCGGACGCGCCCATGGGCAGGCGTACGTAGTCGAACCCGGCGCCGCGCTGCGCGTCGAACAGGTCGTGGAGGAGCGCGTCGCGCCCGGCGGCGCTGAGTTTGTGCTGGATCAGCCACGCGCTGCTTTCGGTGAGGGCCGCGCCGACGCCCTCCATGCGCTGGTACGTGCGCCCGGCATCCACGGTGATGGTGGGGAACAGCTCCCCGCCGTCGCGGGCGAACGCGAGGTCCGGCTCGGCGCTCAGGCGTTTGTGGGCGTCGCCGGTCGTCATGAGGACGTGGACGGCGCTCGCGGCGGGCGTGGTGGGCGCCGTGGGCGCCGTGGGCGGCGGGGCGGGGGTGCACGCGGCGAGCAGAAGCGCGAGCGTGAGGGGCGCGGCGGCGCGCCGCGACGTTCGGGTGACCATCAGGACTCCCTTCGGAAGTGAGCGTGAACGAGAGGCGGGATGACGGCCCGTCCGGCCTGGCGCGCGGCTTGGCGGGCCGCGGGAGCGCAGGACGGGGCTGCCGTGCCCGGCGAGCGGGAACGGAACGGACGTGAGGAGTGCTTCAGGGGTTCAGGAGGTGGTCACGGGCTCACGGTGACCTCCCGGACCGGCGGGGCGGTCGAATCCCGGACGACGAGCGCCGCCGGGAAGCGCGTATGCGCCTGGGCCGGGGTGACGCCGCGGGTCAGGTCGAGCAGGGTGAGTGCCGCGCGTTCCCCCATGGCCTGCAGGGGCTGCCGGATGGTGGTGAGGGCGGGCCGGGCGAGCGACGCGATCTGCACGTCGTCGTACCCGACGATGGACAGCTGTTCGGGGACGCGTACGCCGAGCGCCTCGGCGGCATGGAGCGCGCCGATGGCGGACCGGTCGTTCGCGGCGAAGATGGCGGTGGGCGGTTCCGGCAGGGTCAGGAGTGCCCGCGCGGCCCGCTCGCCGCCGTCCTCGGTGTACTGCCCGTCGCGGACGAGGTGGTCGGGCAGGTCCACGCCGGCGTCCTGCAGGGCCGTGCGGAACCCGCGTTCGCGGTCGCGGGCGTCGTGACGGGAAGTGGTGATGGCCCCGCGAATGTGCGCGATGCGGGTGTGCCCGAGGCTCAGCAGGTGCTGCGCGGCGAGGCGGCCGCCCTGCTCATCGTCGACGCTGACGGTGTACGGGCCGTCTCCGGCGATGGTGACCACGGGGGTGGGGCCGAACACCTGATGTTCGTCGGCGGCGGGGATGATGAGCAGCACGCCGTCCGCAAGGGTGCGCAGCAGCGTGGCGCGCTCGCGCTCCACGCGGGGGTTGTCGGCGGTGGTGAAGATCGCGAGGTCCAACCCGGCATTCTCGACGACGCTGCTGGCGCCGTGCAGGATTTCGGTGACGAACGGCCAGTTGATGCGCGGCGTGATGACGCCCAGCAGGTTCATGCGCCCGCCGGCGAGGACGCGGGCGGCGGCGTTGACGACGTAGCCGGTTTCGTCGATGGCGCGCTGGACGCGCTCGCGGGTGGCAGGGGACATGCCGGGCTTGTTGTTGATGACGTTGGAGACCGTCATTTTGGAGACGCCGGCGTGCCGCGCGACGTCCTGCAGGGTGACGGTCAGGGGTGGGTCCGACACGGCATACCAGTCCTTTCTCTGTAGCTTTACCGATAAAGTAGTCTGCTTGTCAGCACCAAGTCAAGCACCTATAACGAGCGCCAGCTGCACAAATTCTTCTGCGCCACGCACCCGGAGGGAGGAGCACCAGCCGCCCCGGTGCCCCTCCCTCCTCACGCGCGCCCTAACCCACAGCCAGCGGAAGCTCGAACACGACCGTCGTCCCCTGTCCCTCAACGCTGCTGAGCGCAATGTGCCCACCATGCGCCTCCACAATCGAACGGCAGATGCTCAGGCCCAGTCCACTCCCGCCCGAGGAGCGCGCCCCGTCCGCGCGGTATAACCGGTCGAACACATGCGGGACCGCCCCGGGTGCCAGGCCCACCCCGCTGTCCTGCACGGTCACGCGCACCGCCTCGCCCGCGCGCTCCACCCGCACCTGCACGCGCCCCCCGGACGGCGTGTACGTGAGGGCGTTGCTCAGCAGGTTCTGCATCACCTGCGTCAGGCGCACGCCGTCCACCGCGACAGTCGGTAGGTCCGCCGGACCGTCCACGCCGAGCGTCACGCCCGCCGCCTCGGCACGCTCGCGGAACGTCCCCACCGCGTCCTCCAGCAGCGGCAGGAGGTCCGTGGGGCGGCGCTGCATCTTCAACTCGCCGGCGTCCGCGAGCGACAGGAACCGCAGGTCGTTCACGAGCTGCGCGATGTGCGCCGTTTCACGGTGCAGGCGCCCCAGCCGTTCGGGCGTCACCCGGAACGTCCCGTCGAGCATGCCTTCCAGCGTGCCGGACACCACCGCGAGCGGCGTGTTCAGGTCATGCGCAATGTTCGCCGTGAGCTGCTGCCGCGCCCGCTGGTTCCGGGTGACGCTCGCATGCATGTCGTCAAACGCACTCAGCACCTCCCCGAACTCGTCCGCGCGGCGGCTGGCGAGCGCCGTGGGCGTCTCACCGCGCTGCAGCGCGTGAATGCCAACCAGCAGCTGCTGCAGGGGCTGCAGGAACGACCGCGCCAGCAGCATGCCCGTCAGGACGGCGAGGCCCACCGCGCCCAGCATCGCCCACGCGATGGCGCGCGTCGTGCGCGCCAGGAACTCAGCGCTGCGCGCGTCCGGGCGGGGCCGCGCGCCCGACGGCGCCAGGTACGCCACGAGCTGCCCGTTCACGCGCACGGGCGTCAGCGGGCCCCCCTGCACGGCCTGCCCGCCCGTCACTTCCGGCGTGGAGTACAGTGCCCGGCGGGCCGTGTCGAGCACCACGAACGGCCCGTGCCGCCGTCCATCCCCGCCCGGCCCGCCGCGAAACGGCCCGCCGACCCCGCCGGGCGCCGCGTCCTGCAGAGGCGGCGCCGGCCGGAACCCCTGCACGGTCCCGTGGGCGCTCACGTACGTCTGCACCTCCGACGCGAGCTGCTCGCGCGCCTGCGCGCCCAGCAGCGTGTTGAATTCCGCGCGCGTCGACGCGTAGGACGCCAGCCCGACAATGCCGAGCGCGAGCGCGCTCACCAGCACGAACGCCAGCGTCAGCCGCCACGGCAGCGTCCGCCAGAATGGGCGCGCCGCCGCGCTCACGGCGCGCCGCCAGGATTCAGGCGGTACCCGACACCGAACACCGTTTCGATCAGGCGGGGCTTGCCCGGCTCCTCCTCGATTTTCGCGCGGATGTTGCGCACGTGCACGTCCATGGTCCGCTCGGACCCGACCGAGTCCTCCTGCAGGTGCTCCAGCAGCTCCACGCGCGTGAACACCCGCTGCGGGTGCCGCATGAACAGGTCCATCAGCTCGAACTCCGAGCGGGTCAGGTCCACCCGCTGCCCGCGCACCACGAACGTCCGCGACGCAGCGTCGAGCTCCAGCACGCCCACCCGCACAGGCCCGCCGGTGGGCTTCTCGCCGGCGCGGCGCAGCAGCGCGCGGATGCGCGCGAGCAGTTCCGCCATCGAGAACGGCTTCGTGAGGTAATCGTCCGCGCCGAGCTCCAGGCCCAGCACCTTGTCGAGTTCCGCGTCGCGCGCGGTCAGGAACATCACGGGCGTGCCGGCGTCCGCGCGGTACTTGCGCAGGAACTCCAAGCCGTCCATGCCCGGCATCATGACGTCCAGCAGAATCAGGTCCGGCGGGTGGTGCCGCGTCTCCAGCAGGCCCTCCACGCCGTTCGACGCGACGCGCACGCGGTAGCCGTGCTCGGCGAGGTACTCGCGCACCATCTCCCGGATGCCCGCGTTGTCCTCCACCACCAGAATCGTCTTCATCGCCTCAGGCTGCCACGCGGCCCTTCACGGCTGATGCAGAAGATGTTCAGAAGTTGTGTAGCTCCGCGCGCCGCCGGGTTCAGGAAACTGTCAGATGCAGGCCCGTAAGATCAGGGGACCTTGCCGCCATCAGGGCCCCACGGGCCCCAGGAGACCGATGTTCAGCATGCCCCATCCCGCGCCCGGCACCCCCAACCCCCCCGAGGACTGGCGCCGCGTCGACGCCCTCAACGACGAGGCCGACGCGGTCCTCATGTCGTCCATGCTCCGCGCGCAGGAACTCGCCCACGAAGCCTACACCCTCGCCGTGAGCAGCGGGTACGCGGCCGGGGCCGCCCGCGCCGGCATGCTGCGCGGGTACGGCCACTACTTCCTCGGGCGCTTCGAGGACGCCCGCACCGACTTCGAGGGCAGCCTCGAACGCGCCGCCGCGCTCGGCCTCCGGGCCCTCGAGGCGCGCAGCCTCAACGGCCTCGCCATCACGGACGTGCAGACCGGGCAGTTCGGCCGCGGCCTCGAGCGGCACCTCGCGTGCCTGCGCCTCGTGCAGTCCATGCACGACGACCTCGGGCAGTGCCGCAGTCTGAACAACATCGGCAACCTCTACATCAACCTCAAGGAACACGAACGGGCCCTGAAGTACCACCTCGACGCGCTCGACATCGCCACGCGCATCGCGCACCCCATCATGATTTCGAGCGCGTCCATCAACGCCGCCATCGACTACCACGACCTCGAACAGTACGACGAGGCGCTGCGCCTCAATGAACGCAGCCTGCAACGCGCCCGCGACGGCGACCTGCGGCAGCACGAGTGCCTGCTCCTCGCGAACATCGCCGCGAACCTGCTCGGCCTCGGCCGGGCCGACGAGGCCCTCCGCTCCGCGCAGGCCGCCATCGCGCTGTCCGAGGAGCTCGGCGATCAGGAGAACCTCTGCGACAGCCTCGTCACCATGGGCCGCGTCCTGCGGCATCAGGGGCGCCTGCCCGAGGCACACGCCGCCCTGGAACGCGCACTGCACCTCGCCGAAACCCTGAACATCATCCCCCGCGTGGACGCCGCGCACGAGCACCTCTCGCTCGTGCTGGAGGCGCAGGGAGCGTACGCGGCCGCGCTGCACCACGCGCGCACGCACGACCGCATCAGCCAGCAGCTCACCGCGGACGTGCTGCTGCACAAATCCCAGGTGCTGGCCGCGCAACTGCAGGTGGAACGCCTCGAGCACCGCGCCGCCGAGGAGCGTCTCCGCAACCAGGAGCTCGCGCAGGCGAATGCGGCGCTGCAGCTCGCGCAGGAACGCCTCGCGTACCAGGCGCAGCATGACGCCCTCACCGGCCTGCTGAACCGCGCCGCGTTCGAGGGGGCGCTGCAGGCGGCCGTGCAGGGCCCGGACACCACGCTGGGCGTGCTGTTCATCGACCTCGACCACTTCAAGCAGGTGAACGACACGCTCGGGCACCCGGTGGGCGACGCGCTGCTCATACAGGTCGCGGAGCGCCTGAGCGTCTGCGTCCGCGACGGCGACCTCGTCGCCCGCCAGGGCGGTGACGAATTCACGGTGCTGCTCCGCAACGTGCAGGCGCACGCGGACGTCGAGGCGGCCGCGCAGCGCATCCTCGACGCGCTCAGCGCCCCCATGGACCTCGTGGGGCGCGCGCTGGTCGTCACGGCGTCCATCGGCATCGCGCTGTTCCCGCACGACGGCACGGACGTCACGACCCTCCAGAAGCACGCAGACCTCGCCATGTACCACGCCAAACGCGACCGGCGCAGCGTCCGCCGCTTCCAGCCGGTCCTCGGGGACGCCGCGCTCGCGCGCCTCGAACTGGAACAAGACCTCCGCGCCGCCCTGGACCGCGACGAGCTGCGCCTGCACTACCAGCCGATCGTCGCGTCGGACACGCTGGCGCCCGTCGCCGTGGAGGCCCTCGTGCGCTGGCAGCACCCCACCCTGGGCCTGCTGCCGCCCGGGCGGTTCGTGCCCGTCGCGGAGGAAAGCGACCTGATGGTGGGCGTCGGCGAGTGGGTGCTGCGCGCCGCGTGCCGTCAGCTGCAGGTGTGGCGCGCGCGCTGGCCGGACCTGCGCGTCAGCGTGAACGTCGCCCCGCGGCAGTTCGCGCAGCCGGACTTCGCGGCGTTCGTCGAGCGGACCCTCGCGGCGCACGACCTCGACGCGGGCGCGCTCGAACTGGAGGTGACGGAAAGTGCAGTCATGGACGACCACGGCATGCCGCAGTACGAGGCGCTCCTGCGCGCGGGCCTGCACCTCGCCATTGACGACTTCGGCACCGGGTACTCCAGCATGAGCCGCCTGTTCCAGCTGCCCGCGCAGGTCCTGAAGATCGACCGGTCGCTGATCACGGACCTCGTCGCGCCCCGCGAGGGCCACCGGTCGTCGCGGCCCATCGTGCGGTCCCTGATCACGTTCGCGCGCGAATCCGGCCTGCAGGTCGTCGCGGAAGGCGTGGAGCACGAGGAGCAGCTGCAGACGCTGCGCGCGTGGCAGTGCGACCGCGTGCAGGGGTACTTCGTGGCGCGTCCCGCCCCGCCCGAGGAGCTGGAAGTGTGGCTGGAGCGGCACGCCCGCTGAGCCCGGCGCACAGGGGCGCCCGCAGGACGGTGCGGGCGCCCCTCAGGTCACCTGCAGCAGGGGGACGGCGGTGTCGCCCGCGACGTCCGCGAGGGTGTACGAGATCAACTGAGAAAAATTTCATGCCGGACCGAACACACGCAGCCAGGTGCCGGTTCCTGAGGTGCATGTGGCGGCCGGTCAGCGACCCATCAGCAGCCGGCGCCTACAGTGACGCATGCGTCTTCTTCCCCTGCTTTCCGTAGCGGCCCTGATGGGCAGCGCGCATGCTGCCGTTCCCGCGCCCCTCATGGGCATCTGGCAACTGACCGGCGCGACGGCCAGCACCCGTCCCACGCCGGAACTCCCCAAAGGGCAGCTGGTGATCGCCAACAGCGTACGCGGCCAGGTCGGCTGCGGCACCTTCCAGGGGTCCATCGAGGCGGGCGCGGGCGTCCTGCGCCTGTCGCTGACGCCGGACGCTCCAGACCCGCGCGTGCGGTGCCTGTATGCGCTGCCGGAGCCGTTCCTGAGCGCCCTGAACGGCACCACCCATTACCTGATCAGCGCCGATACGAAGCACCTGCTGCTGTACAGCAAGAAGGCCCGGTTCACGTTTACGCGCATCGGGTACGTGACCCCGGCGAACAAGGGCGGCTGAGCCCACCACCCACAAGGGACAGCCGCCACGGAGGGCCCGCGCAGCTGCGCGGGCCCTCCGTGTTGATTGGCGGCCATTCTGGGCCGTCTCTGATTGACGCGTTGGTGGCAGTGACTTGTCATCGCTCGCTTGACTTTACCTACATGTAGGTAGACAATGGCGACATGTCCGCGAAAGGCGAAACCCTCGAACTCATCCTCGACACCGCACAACGCCTCGTTCAGGAACGCGGGTATAACGCCTTCAGCTACGCCGACATCAGTCGACCCCTCGGCATCCGCAACGCCAGCATCCACTACTACTTCCCCAACAAGGCAGACCTCGGCGCCGCCCTCGTCCAACGCTACCGCCAGCGCCTGGAACGCGCCCTAGACGACCTGCCCGCCACCTCCGCCCCCGCCACCACCCTGCTGCACCGCTACCTGAGCGCCTACCGCGACGTCGTCCACCCGGACGGACGCATCTGCCTGTGCGTCGCCCTCGCGGGGGAATTCCTCACCCTGCCGGACGGCATGCAGACCGAAGTGCGCGCCTTCTTCGACCTCAACCGCGCCTGGCTCACCCGCGTGCTCGACGCCGGACAGCAGACCGGCGAACTGCACTTCACGGGCACCCCGGACGACCTCGCCCTCGCGTTCCTGTCCACCCTGGACGGCGCCATGCTGCTCGCCCGCGCACTCGGCGACCCCGCGCAGTTCGAAAAGGCCGCCCAGCGGTTTCTGAACGCCCTCCAGCCCACCTGACCCATCCCCAGAAGGAGACGACCATGACCACCGACCTCGCCACGCACGCCCGCACCCTCCTCGACCTCCACACCGCCCCGGAACTCCTCGTACTCGCCAACGTCTGGGACGTCGTCTCCGCGCAGGTCGTCGCGGCCACGCCCGGCACGCGCGCCCTCGCCACCGCCAGCCACTCCATCGCCTCCACCTTCGGCTACCCCGACGGCGAACGCATCCCCCTCGACCTGCACCTCGACATGGTCCGCCGCATCGTCCAGGCCGTGAACGTCCCCGTCAGCATGGACATGGAAGCCGGATACGGCCACGCCGGCGACACCGCGCGCCGCGCCATCGAGATCGGCGTGGTCGGCGGGAACCTCGAAGACCAGATGAAACCCCTGAACGAAGCCGTCACGGCCGTCGAAGCCGTCATGGCCGCAGGCCGCGAGGCCGGCATCACCTTCGTCCTGAACGCCCGCACGGACGCCGCCCTGCGCGCCGCGCCCGGCACCGCCCGCGCCGACGTGCTCGCGGAAGTCATCCGCCGTGGCCGCGCATTCCTCGACGCCGGCGCCCCCGTGGTGTTCGTGCCGGGCCTCACCGACCGCCAGGAAATCGCGGAGGTCGCCGACGCGTTCGGCCCGCAGAAGCTCACGCTCATCAGCGTGCCCGGCGTGAGCCTCCCCGCCCGTGACCTCGAAGCACTCGGCGTGGCCCGCCTCTCCACCGGCCCGTTCACGCAGCGCGTCGCCCTGACCGCCCTGCAGGACGCCACCACGGAACTCCTCGCCGGCGGTACGCTGCCCGCCAGCACCCGCGCCCTCAACTGAACACCCACCGGAGGGGCGCCCACTGCAACCGCAGTGGGCGCCCCTCCGGTGATGCCCGCGCCGCGCCCAGCCGGGACCGCGCCGCATTCGCGGCGCTCAGCCTGCCGGACGGCGTGGACGACCAGCCAAGATCCGCATGCATCGCGGGCGGACGCGAACCGCGCGACGCCGAGCGCCACCATCCCCCCAGTGGCAACCCGAACGCCGTCCGGCACGCCGACTGGCCGCGCCCACGTGCGCCCCAGCGGTTGCCCGGTGGGGAAGAGGGACCGGCGCCCTCACTCGCCGGCCCGCGCGGCGCGTTCCAGCGCCGCGTACCGCCCCCGCTGCCGCCGCAATGCGTCGGGCGAGCCCTCCTCCACAATGGTGCCGCCCTCTAGCACGATCACGCGGTCCGCGGCGCGGGCCAGGGACAGGCGGTGCGTGACGATCAGGGCCGTCCGGTCACGCATCAGGCGTTCGAGGGCGCTCACGATCTGCGCCTCGGATTCCGCGTCGACGGCGCTGGTGGGCTCGTCGAGCAGCAGCACGGCCGGTTCCGCCAGCAGCACCCGCGCAATGGCGAGGCGCTGCCGCTGCCCGCCAGACAGGCGCACGCCGCGCTCCCCGACCATCGTCAGCAGGCCCTCCGGCAGGGCGTCCACGAAGGCGGTCGCGCCGGCCACGTCAAGAGCGCGGCGCACGTCATCCTCGCTGGCGTCCGGGCGCGCGTACCGCACGTTCGCGAGGACCGTGTCGTGGAACAGGAAGGTGTCCTGCTGCATCAGCGCCGCGGCGCGCCGCAGGGACGGGAGCGTCAGGTCACGGACGTCCACGCCGTCCAGCGTGACGCGCCCGCCGTCCGGGTCGTGCGTGCGCGTCAGCAGGCCAATCAGGGTGCTTTTCCCCGCGCCGCTCGCGCCGAGCACCGCCACGCGTTCCCCCGCGCGGACGCGCAGACTCACGTTCTGCAGCACGGGCCGCGCCGGGTCGTACCCGAACGTGACGTCCTCGAACGCCACCTCGCCACGCGCCGGTAGGGGCAGCGGTCGCGCGTCCGGGCGTTCCGTAATGGGTTCCGGCGCGTCCAGTACCTCGAAAATGCGCCGCCCGCTGGCCTCCGCGCGCTGCAGCAGGTCGTTGATGTTCACGAGGTCGTCAATGGGCCCGTAGAAGTACCGGCCGTACCCGCGGTACGCGAGAAGCCCGCCGAGCGTGAACCGCCCCTGCGTGATCAGCCACACGCCCCCGCCGAGCATCAGGATGTTCCCGAAGTTCGACACGAACCGCACGACCGGGAACACGCGGTTGCGAATCGTGATGGCCTTCAGGCCCTCGTCGTACAGTTGCCGCCCGAGGTCCGCGATGCGCGCCGCCTCGTGCCCCTCACGCGCGAACCCCTGCACGACACGGATGCCCGTCAGGCGGTCGTTGATCAGCGCCGACAGGTCCCCCAGGCGGGTGCGCGCCGCGCGGTACGCGGGCCGCACCGCGCCGTTGTACCGCGCGAGCAGCGCCGCGACCGCCACCATCGGGAGGGTCACGAGGACGCCCAGCAGCGGCTGCAGCGAAATGAAGATGACGACCACGCCCAGCACGCGCAGCGCGTTGCCGAGCACCGCGTCCGTGCCGCGCAGCAGGACGTCCTGAATGCCGTCCACGTCCGCCGTCACGCGGGACAGCAGGTCCCCGGTGCGCTGCGCCTCGAAGTACGACGCGGACTGCCGCGCGAGCTTGTTGTACAGCTGCAGCCGCACGTCCAGCGTTAGCTGCTGCCCGGCGCGTTCCAGCAGCACGCCCCGCCACGCCCCCAGGACCTGCTGCGCGGCGAACACCACCACCAGCACGCCCAGCTGCCCGGCAATGTACCCCCAGTCCTGCCGGGCCAGGCCGACGTCCACCACCCGCCCCCACACCAGCGGCGGGTACAGTTCCGCGGCGACGCTGCCGATCAGGCACAGCAGGCCGACACTCACGACGCGGCGGTAGGGGCGCAGCAGGCCGTACAGGCGGCGAACCACAGACGCGGACGGGGCAGGCGGCATGCCCGGAGGATACCGGCGGGCGCATGAGGACCGCCCGCACCCAAGACCGCCCGTCAGGGGGTGGCGAGGGTCGCCCAGGCGTCCAGCAGCTCCTGCGCCGCCCGCTCGCCGCTCTGCAGCGCCCCTTCCATGGTTGCGGTGTGCCCGTCGCGCGCGGTCGCCTCCCCCGCGAAGAACAGCGTGCCCGCCACGGGCGCGCTGTTCTTCGCGCGCCCACAGCGCCCCTGCCGGCACGTAACTGTACGCGCCGCGCGCGTACGGGTCCTCGCGCCAGTCGTGGTGGTGCCACGCGACCACGTGCGCGTTCACGTCCGCCGGCGCGCCCCAGCGCCCGCGCGAGGCTGCCGATCACTGCCTCACGCAGCGCCGACGCGGAGTGCGTCAGCAGCCGCTGCGCCCACGTGCCGCCCGCCCAGGCGACCAGCAGCGGCGCGTGCGCCGGCAGGTGCGTCCAGAAAGTCGGCACGTCCTCGTCCGTCTGCAGGTACTTCAGGTTCAGCAGCGACGCGTCGCCCGCGCGCACGTCCTCCCAGAACCGGTCACTGAACTGAACCGTCATCTTCATCACGTCGCCCATGGCGAGCGCCCCCGCGGCCGCACGGTGCTCCGGCAGGTCCGGCACGAACCGCACCGCGCCCTCCCCGGCGTGCACCTGCCACACCCCCACCGGCCACGTGATGACCGCCGCGCGCGCTGACCGCACCCCGCCCGCCGTCACCACCTCCACGTGACCGGGCGACCAGCGGACCTCATGGACCGCCTCGCCCACCGCCACCGGCACCGTCAACTGACCGGCGAGGTGCACGGGCAGGCGGTCATTCCCGCCGAGCGTGTGGTACTGCCCGACGATGCGCCCCCCCGGCGCGCCCGCCTCCACCTCCAGGAACCAGTGCAGGCTCGCGCGGTCCACGGGCGCCGCATCGAACCCCTCCACGTACCGGCGCACGAGCGCGCGTGCGTCCGCGTGCACCGCGCCGGGCAGCGCTTCCTCCACCGCCACCGCCAGGGGCGCGTCCACCGCGCGCCCCTGCAGGCGCGGAAGCGCAGCGTCCACCGCCTCCCGCACCGGATCGCCCGGCGTCAGCTGCCCGCCACGCGCGCACCACGACTCCCCATCCGCGCGCATCACCGCTGCCCCCGCCTCCCGCAGCACCCGCCAGCTCAGGCTGTCCGGCCCCTCAATGAACTCCGCGCCGTACTCCACCGGCTGCGGCAGGCCCTCCAGCAGCGCCGACCACACCCGCCCCCCCACGCGGTCCCGCGCCTCCACGACCTGCACGTCCAGGCCCACGCGGTCCAGCGTCCGCGCCGCCATCAACCCCGCAAGACCTGCCCCGATCACGATGACGTCCGTCATGCCCCAAGCGTACCCACCGCCTCCTCCGTACCAGGCGCAACCTCCACTGAAGAGGCCTTCACGGTCCGGCGCGTGCGCCACTGCCGCGCTCAACATCCACCCTGCGCCCCACACGGGCAGTGCTACCATTCAGGCAACCCACCCCTGCAGACCCGCGCGCCCCCGGCGCGCCCCTCTACTCCTGCCGAAAGGAAACGGAACAACATGGTGATCGTCACCGGAGCGACCGGGCACCTGGGTGCCGCCCTCATCCGCGCGCTGCGCGCCCAGGAGCGGCCCGTCCGCGCGCTGATCCGCCAGGACCGCCGCGCCCTCGAAGGACTGGACGTCGAATGCGCGCCCGGCGACCTGCACGACGAACGCGCGCTGCGACGCGCCTTCGAGGGCGGCGACGTCGTGTACCACGTCGCCGCGCACATCGCCCTCGGCCACGACGCGTGGCCCACCCTGCACGCCGTGAACGTGCACGGCACCCGCAACGTCGTGAACGCCTGCCTCGCCGCCGGCGTGCGCCGCCTCGTGCACGTCAGCTCCGTCGCCGCGCTCGTCGGCAAACCCCACGCCACGCCCGTCGATGAGGCCCGCCCGCTCGTGTCCTCCCCGCACCCCTTCCCGTACGGGTACTCCAAGGCCCTCGCCGAACAGGAAGTCCAGCGCGGCCTGGACGCTGGCCTGGACGCCGTCATCGTGCGGCCCACCGCGATCCTCGGGCCGTACGACCACCGCGTCGGCTCCACCACGCAACTCGTGCGCCGCGCCGCCCTCGGTGAAATGCCCGTCGCGCTGCCCGGCGGGTTCGACTTCGTGGACGTCCGCGACGTCGCCGACGGCGCCCTGCGCGCCGAAACGCGCGCGCCCCGCGGCGCGGACTTCATCCTGAGCGGCACGTGGGCCAGCACGCTCGACGTCGCCCGCCGCGCCGCCGCCCTCACCGGCGCCCGCCCCCCCGCGGCACGCTCCCACTATGGCTCGCGCACGGCGTCGCCCGCCTAGAAGAACGCCGCGCCGCCCGCACCGGCGCCACCCCGCAACTCACCCGCGCGACGCTCGCCACCGTCACCAGCAACCAGCGCGTCAGCCACGCCCGCGCCGCCCGCGAACTCGGGTACGCCCCCCGCCCCCTCAACGACATGATCCGCGACACCGTCGCGTGGTTCGACCAGGCCGGACTGCTCCAGCCCCCCACCGCCCAGGACGCCCTCACAGCCGTGAGCGGCACGTGACCCCCCGGCCGCGCCCCCATACGACCCGTACCTGACGACCCACCTCGAAACGCGCGTGCCTGAATTCGCTACTCCCGCGACGCCCTCCGCGCGTTCCACACCTGGGTCCGCACCGAAGTCGACGCCCAGGCGAACACCACCGACCACGACGGCCACGTCGTGAACCGCATCGTCGCCGCCTACGAATCGGCCGCTCCGATCACGACGGCGCCCCGCACCTCCTGAGCTTCACGATGGGCTCCCTGCTCTCCCAGGCGGACATCAGCCTCCACTCCCCACCACCTCCCCGACGTTACCCGCATAGACGGCCACGCGAAAACCGGCGGCACGTAAGCCACGGAACTGCACGGCGCCACCACCGAAGCCAGGCTGCACGGCGAGCACTGCGGCCTGAACTGGTGCACCAGCAACGCCAGCGGCGGCCTCGCCGTCGCCACCGCCCGCCCCGCCGGCGGGCACGCCGGGTCCGCTGCCCCGTACCTCGTCCCCAGCCACCTCCCAGACGGCACCATAAACCACTCCCGCGTGCGGCGCCTCAAGGAGAAACTCGGCACGCCGGGCCTCCCCACCGGCGAAGTCGACCTGCTTGGCGCCAAAGCGGCTGAAATCGCCCCTCCCCGCCCGTACCCCCTCATGATGGAAGTCCTCACGTCCAGCCGCGTGCACAACGCCGCCGGCACGCAACGCCGCTCACTCGACGAAGCTCCAGCGTGGGCCACGCACCGCCGCGCCTTCGGACGACCCATCGTCCACGACCCATGGTTTACGGATCTCGCCGTTTGGGAAGGCCCCGCGGACCTCCAGGCATCAGGCTCCTGCGCCCACAGGCCGGAGCAACCGCGGCCTACGAAGCGTGCACGCAACGCCCTCCTCGCAACCCACGGCGCGCGCAGGCACCTTCCAGCGCCGCCTCGCCGGGGACCGCGCCGCCCTGCACGTCACGCTCGGCACACCGGACAGCACGCCACGGCTCGCGCGGAAACTGCTGCACCGCCTCGCCCGGCAGGTGGTGCTGAAGGGCACCCTCATGGCCCCCGCTGACCGCCGCCCGGGCGCTCGGCAGACCCACGCCTGCCTCTCCGGGCCTTCTGCACGTACACTTCCGCCATGTCCGCGCTGCACGTACGCCTGGCACACCCTGATGACCTGCCCGCCCTCACGACCCTCTACCGACAATTGAGCCCGTCCTCACCGGCACTTGACCAGCACGCCGCGCAGGCAACCTGGCAGGCCCTGCTGACCGACCCCAAAATCCACGTACTCGTTGCAGAACGAGGTGACGTGCTGGGCACCGTCACCCTGGTCGTCGTGCCCAACCTGACGCAGGGCGCGCGCCCCTACGCGCTGATCGAGAACGTCGTCACCCGCGAAGACGCCCGCGGCCAGGGTGTCGGCACAGCCCTGATGACGCACGCCCTGGATCTCGCACGCACCCTGGGCGCCTACAAGGTCATGCTGATCACAGGACGTCAGGCGCCGGAAGTCCACCGCCTGTACACGAAAAGCGGCCTGCGCACCGATGCGACCGCGTACTTCACGCGCTTCTGACCCCGGAGGTACCCTGCCTCCGGGAACTTCCCTGAACGAAGGACCATGCCGGGCGCTACGGCTCCCCCTGAGCCCTCCAGCGCGCGGTGCAGTTCGGTGCCTGCTACACAGCGTTCGCGAGGAACGGACGCAACGGGGGCCAGTTTGCTCTGTCAGCTCTCCCTGGGGGCCACGGGAAAGGGGCGGCCTCCCAGGAGGCCGCCCCTTTCCTGGACGGTTCAGCGCGTCGTGGTGGTGGTGCGGTCGGGGACGACCACGGTCGGTTCTTTGCGGCGCAGGCCGGCGAGACCGGCGAGGCCGAGCAGGCCCAGCCAGCCCCAGTCGAAGCCGTCATTGTCATTGTCGTTCGTGTCGTTGGTGCCGGCGGTGGCCGTGTCGGTGGTGCCCGAGGTGGCGGTGTCCGTCGTGCCCGACGTGGTCGTGTCGGTGGTCGTGGTGTCGGTGCTGGTGTCCTGCGCCAGGGCGGGCAGCGGCGCGAGGGCGAGGGTCAGAACGAGCAGGGCGGTTTTCGGGTTCCGAGTCATGGTGGTTCCTCCTGAGGTGAACGTCTGGCCCGGGGGCCGGTTGAACAGCCTCAGTGTGTCCGAGCACACAGGGTGTTTCAGGAGACGCGACTGAAGTGACCTTCAGGTGACCCAAAGCTGACCTTACGCAAGTCGTGGCCTGCGCTTCAGGCAGATGATGCACCACACCTGAGTGACATGAAGACCCCTTCATGCTTCAGCCTCCCCGTGGGCGCCCTCTGACCTGAGGTTCGGCGCTGAATGCCGCACCTCAGCGGGCACCTCAACCGGCCAGAACGGGCGCCCAGACGCCCTGCGCGGCGGACTCGCGCGCGAACGCACGGAAGTCACGCGCGGGCCGCCCGAGGGCGCGCTGCACGCCGTCGGCAGTGGCGCTGTTGCGGCCGTCAAGGAGTTCCGTGAACAGGTGCGCGAGCAGGTCAGTCACGTGCTGCGGGGTGCCGTGGCGCGCGAGGGTGCCCGTGAAGTCCGTCAGGCTGATGTGGTGGTACTGGAGGGGCCGCTGGGTGGCGTCGGCGATTTCATGGACGGCCTGCGCGAACGTCAGGGCGCGCGGGCCGGTCAGTTCGTACACCTGCCCGGCGTGCCCGCCCCTCAGGGCGGCGGCGGCGACCTCAGCGATGTCGTCGGCGTCAATGAACGGCTCCGGGATGCCCCCGACGGGCAGGGCGAGCGTGCCGTGGCGGAGGCTGTCCGCGAACGCCCCTTCGGTGAAGTTCTGCGCGAACCAGCTGCACCGCAGGATCGTCCAGTCCACGCCGCTGGCCTGCACGGCCTCCTCGCAGCGGACGCCGTTCGGTTCGCCGCGGCTGGAGAGCAGCACGAGCCGCGCGACGCCCTCATTGCGCGCGACCTGCGCGAACGACGCGATCTGCTCGGCGGCCTGCGGGAGCGCGAGGTCCGGCGCGTACGCGATGTACGCCGCTTCGGTGCCGCGCACGGCGGGCAGCCAGGTGCGTTCGTCATCCCAGTGGAACGGGATGGGGGTGCTGCGCGCGCAGCCGCGCACGGGCATGTTCGCCTGCTGGAGCTTCCGGGCGACGCGCTGCCCGGTCTTACCGGTGCTGCCGAGGACGAGGGACGGGCGGGGGTGGGTGTCGGTGCTGTTCATGGGGGCTCCTGGGTGGGGTGGGTGTCGGGGTTACGGTTGCAGCGCCGCTGCGGTGACGCGCTCGGTGCCGTCGAGTGCCCGCGTGACGCGCTGGATGAGGCGCTCGAAGGTGCCGGTGACGGTCATCTGGAACAGGTACACGTGCGGTGGGCCCTGGTAGAACTGCTCGTAGTGCGCGTGGCGGCTGGCGAATTCGGAGCTGGTGAGGTCCCACACGAGGCGCATGAGGCGCGCGCGTTCCGGCGCAGCCTGGTGGGGCGTGCCGAGGGTGCGCTGCAGGACGTCGCCGTACGCGGGGTGGTGCAGGTCGTGCACGGACGGGGGCAGCTGGATGAGGGTGCTGCCGCACAGCATGCGCAGTTCATGCATGAATTTCGGGTACACGTCGCCGGCGAAGGCGCGCTGGGCGTACACGAGGTCCCGGTCGAGTTCGAGGATGCCGTGCGGGCCGGGGCGGGCGGCGGCTTCGGCGGCGAGGACCATGGCGCGCGCCGTCTGGACGTGCGCGAGCAGCTGCCCGAGGCGTTCGCGCACGGCCGGCGTGCCGTCGAGGCCGCTGCTGCGCGCGACGAGGCCGGCGACGCCCGCCATGAACTCCAGTTTCGTCCAGAACCGCACGGACGCCTGCTGCGCCATGTTGGTGTACGCGGGCGTTTCCCACCAGATGGCGAAGTTCCGGCGGACGTCCTGGTTCACGAGCACGCGGTCCCAGGGGATGAACACGTCGTCGAACACCAGCAGGGCGTCGTTCTCGTCGTAGTGCGTGGAGAGCGGGTAGTCGTCCTCGTGCCCGGCGGTGGCGTAGGACGCGCGGGAGAGGAAGCTCAGGCCGGGCGTGCTGGCGGCGACGACGAACGTCACGGCGTACGCCGCGTCGGTCGGCGCGAGCGGGTCGATGCTGCCGACGATGATTTCGTCCGCGAAGATGGCGCCCGTGCCGATGCCTTTCACGCCGGACACGTACACGCCGCGGGCCGTCTCGCGCGTGACGCGCACGCCGATGTCGGCGCGGCCCTCGTGCTGACTGAGCGTTTTGGTGCGGTCCACCTTGATGTTCGTGATGGCGAACGCCAGGTACAGCGCGTCGCGTTTGGCGCGCTCGTACAGGCGCTCCAGGGCGTCGAGGCCGCCGGGGCCGTCGCTGTGAAACAGGGCGCGGCCGGTCATGAAGCCCGCGAGGCCGCTGGCCATGTAGTCGGGGGAGCGGCCGAGGAAGCCGTGGCTCACGTCCGCCCAGGCCCTGTGCATGTCGCGTTTGGCGCGCAGGTCGTCGGGCGTGCGGGGTTGCAGGAACGCGCGCAGCGTGAGCCGCCCGGTGTCCGGGTCGACGTCGTGGAACGTGCCGGGGGTATGTTCGGCGGCGGCGAGGTCGTACAGGCGGGCGATGGCGTGCGCGGCGCGGCAGAAGGCCGGGTCGGTGGCGACGTTCTTGACCTGACGGTCACCGAACCAGATGGTTCTTCCGTCGTTCAGGCTGTGCAGGTAGGCGTGTCCGGTGCGGGTCATGGGGTCCTCAGGGCGGGGCGAGTGGCGGGGTCGAGGAGGCGTGGGGTGGCGTTCACGGCGTGCAGGCTCATGGCGGCGTCCTGCGCGTAGCGGTCGGCGATGTCCTGCAGTTCCTGCGGGCTGAACACCTCGTCGATGTGCCCGAACCCGTGCGGGCGGCGGGCGCTGGCGAGGTCAATGACGACTTCCGGGCCTTTGTGGCGGTTCGCGGCCTGCAGGCGGTGCATTTTCGGGCGGCGGTCCGCGTCGAACGCGCGCAGCGCCTCGGCGGGCGTGGCGGCGCGCGCGAGGTGCGCGGCGAGCGCGGCGGCGTCCACGATGGACTGCGTGCCGCCGTTCGAGCCGATGGGATACATGGCGTGCGCGGCGTCGCCGATCAGGACAAGGTGGTCGCCGTCCGTCCAGGTGGGGAGCGGGTCGATGTCGACCATCGGGTAGGCGTACACGTCGGGCGTGCGCCCGATCAGGTCGTGGACGTTCACGCCTGGCAGCGTCCAGCCGCGGAAGGCGTCCACGAACGCCTCGGGGTTGACCGGCACGTTCCAGTGGCCGCGCGCGGTGTCGTCCCCGGCGGGGGCGGGCAGCGCGACCGCCCAGTTCTGCAGCGCCTCGCGGCCGTTCTGCCGTTCCTGCATGGGGTACAGCACGAACTTCCGCGCGGTGTCCCCGGCGATGTACATGGTGCGTCCGTCCAGGAACGGCGCGTCCCACACGGCGCCGCGGTAGATGATCAGGCCGTTGCGTTGCAGCCCGCCCGCTTCCGGGAAGGCCGCCTGCCGGGTGGCGGAGCGGATGCCGTCCGCGCCGATCACGAGGTCCGCGTCGAAGGTGCGCCCGTCGCGGCACACCACGCGACGCCCGCGCGCGCGCGGCTCCAGGGCGTGCACTTCGGCGCCGGTGCGGACGGCGCCCGCGCCGAGCCGCGCGGTGACGTGCCGCAGCAGGTGCTGCTGCAGCACCCCGCGGCTGATGGACAGCTGCGGCCAGCGGAAGCCCGCGTGCACGCCGCGCTGCTCCGCCCAGATGCCCTGCCCGCGCGGCGTGAGGTACTGCAGTTCGCGCAGCTGCACGCTGTCGCGCACGAGGTCATCCAGCACGCCGAGCGCGTCCAGTTCACGCACGGCGAGCGGCAGGACGTTGATGCCGGACCCGAGGGGGCGGAGCGCCCGGGCCTTCTCGAGAATCACGATGTCCTCGACGCCGAGGTGATGCAGGGCGAGCGCGGCGGTGAGGCCCGCGAGGCCCGCGCCGATGATCAGGGTGCGCATCAGGCGCCGCTCCCCACTTCGCCGCGCGCGGGCGCGTGCCCGCCGGGCCGGCCCCCCACGCGCGCGCGGACTGCCGCTTCGTTCTCCTTCGTGAGCTGCGTGATGGTCTTGAGCAGCTCGATGGGCGCGCCGCCGCTGCCGTGCTCGTACAGGCGCACGTCCTCCGCGTACGCGCGCCGCGCGATGCCCAGGTGCCGCCCCCGGAAGACCTTCAGCGTGCGCAGCAGCGCCGTGAGCGCGTCGGCGCTGCGCAGCAAGTTCCGGTCGTGCTGGTGCGCGTCGGACGCGAGCAGCGCACTCACCTTCGTCACGAGCGACGGGCGGGCGCTGTGCGCCGCGTAGAACGCCCGCCACGACGGGGGACTGTACTGCAGGGACTCCTGCAGGAAGTGCTCGTACGCGGGGTGGCTGCGGTCGGACGCCCACAAGGTGATGTCGATCAGCCACAGCGGGACCTGCGCGGCGGCCGGCCCGAGGTACGCGCGGCCGTTCACGTGGATCTCCTCGAAGTACGGCCGCATGGTCTGCGCGAAGAAGATGGGGGAGACGTGCTGCGTGACGCGGTCGATGGTGTCCACCATGACCTCGCTGGTGCGCGCGAGGTGCATGGCGAGCGGCGCGAACCGCACGTCGCGCGGGTCGAGGTCCGCGAGCGAATCGCTGAGCGCCAGCGACGCACTCAGGTGCGGGAAGACGTTCGTGACGGCGTCCTGCAGTTCGCGTTCCTGCGGGTCGCCGGTGTACAGGCGTCGGCGCTCGCCGTCCGGGTTCCAGACGGTGTAGTGCAGGACCGTGTCGCGCGGGACCATGTCGTGCTGACCTCCGAGGTCCAGCAGGATCGGCTCCAGGTGCGGGACGACGCTCAGTGGTTCCACGCCGTGCCGCTTCAGGGACCCGAGGACGATCCCGAAGTCCCGCATGGTCGCGTGGGTGCTTTCGGCGTCCAGCAGGGTGAGGTGCTTGTACTGCGCGGTCATGTGCTGCAGCAGGGCCGTGAGGGCGGGCACGTCCGCGCGGGCATTCAGGGCCGGCAGGTCCGCGAGGGCGTCGTCGAGGCCGAACGGGTCCAGCGCCTGGATGGCCTGGGCGTTGAAGAAGCTGCGGTCGCAGCGGGCGGTCGGGGTGGCGGTGGCCGTCATGCTTACCTCCTCGTGCGGGGTACGGTCCGGGCGGGTCGGTGGGGTGGCGGTCGGGTTCATGGGGCGTCCATGCTGCTGACGTACGCCGCGAGCTGCTGAAGTTCCGTGTCGGTGAGCGGGTGCAGGGCGATGCGCATCGCCTCGGCGTGCGGGATGCCGCCGAAGCCGGGCAGGTCCCGGAATACCCCCATGGCCTTCTGCGCGTACGCGGCGGGCAGGCGCGCGATGCTGGCCACGCCCCCCTCGGTGCCGCGTCCGTCCGCGCCGTGGCACACGGCGCACGCCATCAGGTTGCGGTTCGGGTCGCCGCGCGTGAACAGGGCGCGGCCACGCTCCCGGTCAGCGGCGTTGGTGGGCCACGCCGGGCCGAGCGGCTGCCGAGCGTAGTACGCGGCGAGGTCCGCGACGTCCTGGTCGCTGAGGCGCCGCGCGATGGGCGCCATGACGTCGCTGGGGCGCACGCCGTTGCGGAACACCACCAGTTCCAGCTGCGTGTAGTGGGCGCGCTGCCCGGCGAGGCCGGGGACGTCCGGGCGCCGACTGACGCCGCGGGTCCCGTGGCAGCCGGCGCACGCCGTGCTCAGCTGCGCGCCACGCGCGGCGTCCGGTGCGTTCGCGCGCAGTTCCAGGGCGTCCAGGTCGACGGGCGGCATCCTGGCGGGCGTGGTCGTGGCCGGGTGGGCGGCGGCGCTGCGCGGCGTGGTGCCGCCGTTCGTCTGGCTCTGGCCTTTGGGGGCGCAGGCGCCGAGAACCAGCAGCAGGACGCCCGCCGCGACGCTCAGCGCCGTAGGTGGGGTCTGGTGCGGGGCGGGCGTCATGCGGCGCTCGAGTCGGCTTCGAGGGGGCGTTCCGGGGCGCCGCGCCGCGCGGCGCGCGTCCACGCGGCGCTGGCGATCGTGCACGCCGCGGCAATCAGGGCGGACAGCAGCAGCGCCCGCGCGTACCCGCCCGCCAGAGCGCTGGGCGCGCCGGGCTGCGCGAACGTCGAGGCGTGCGCGGCCGCGAGGGCCACGAGCGCGGCGGTGCCGGCGGACGCGCCGAGCTGCTGCGCGGTGTTCAGCAGGCCCGCGATCAGGCCCTCCTCGCCCGCGTCGGTCTGCGCGCCCGCCACGATGTTCGTGGTGATCGCCACGAGCGGCAGGCCGGCGCCGAGCAGCAGCGTCGGCCCGAGCACGTCCGTGAGGTAGCTGCCTGTCACGTTCAGGCACGCCAGCCACGCCAGCCCGCCCGTGATGAGGGTGAAGCCGAGCGTCATGGTGCCGTGCACGCCGACGCGGCGCAGCAGCGCGCCGACCGTCCCGGCGGTAAAGATCACCACGAAGCACAGCGGCAGCAGCGACAACCCCGACAGGAGCGGCGTGACGTGCAGTACGCGCTGCAGGTACAGGTTCACCAGCAGGAACATCGGAAACAGCACGAACTGCCCGAGCGCCGCGAGGGACAACGCGCCTACCAGCGGGGCCTTGCGCCACGTGCCCGCCGGGACGAGCGGTGCGGACGCGCGCCACTGCCGCACCTGGAAGGCCGCGAGCAGCACGGCCGCGGCCCCGAGCAGGCCCGCCTGCTGCCAGATGCTCAGTTGCGCGTTGCCGAGCGAGGTCAGGCTGGAAATCAGCAGCGTCTGCCCGAGGAGCAGCAGGGCGGCGCTGGGGCCGTCGAGCGGGCGAGGGTCACGTGCCTCCCGGACGCGCGCGAGCAGGCGCTGCACGCCCACCATCAGGAGGGCGGCGGCGAGCGCGCTCACCCAGAAGGTGGACCGCCACCCGAAGCCCTCGGTGAGGACGCCGCCGAGGACGGTGCCGATGGCGCCGCCGGCGCCGGCCATGGCGGCCACCAGCCCCAGCGCGCGCTGGCGCGCACCGCCCTGGAACAGCGCGAGGATCAGTGCGAAGCTGGCGGCGCCCGCCATGGCCGCGCCGAGGCCCTGCACGACGCGCGCGGCGACCAGCACGCCCGCGTGGTCCGCGAGTGCGCCCAGCACGGAGCCGCCCAGCAGGACGATCAGCCCGGCGCGCAGGACGTTCACGCGGCCCGCGAAGTCCGCGACGCGCCCGAACATCAGGATGGACCCGCCGAACGCCACGAGGTAGCCGTTGATGATCCACGACTGGTCCACGGCGCTGAAGTGCAGGTCCCGCGCGACCGACGGAATGACGACGTTGATGATCGACGTGTCGATCAGGAGCAGCAGGTTCGTGGCGGCGATCAGCCACATGATGTCGTTTCTGTTCATCGGTCCCCCCAGACCCTTCGTGAACATGACGGTGAGTGGTGGTGCGGCCGGCGCGTGCGCGCCGCCCAGCCGGGTGTCCGGATGAGCGTGCATGACGGGCCGATGAAGAGCGTAGGGGCTTGTGCGCGGAATAACAATAAAAGATGATCCGAGGGACGTTATGGATCATCCAACCCCGGTGCAGCACACCCCCGCCTCGGACGACCTCCTCAGCGAAATTCTCACGCCGCTGCGCCTGCAGGGGGTGTTCGTCAGCCACTGGCAGATGAGCGGCGCGTGGGGCGTGTACGGCGAGCGCGAACCGTGCGCGCTCATCCACTACATGCTGCGCGGCGAGGCCACCATCGACCTCGGCCCGGCCGGACGCACCACCCTGCACGCCGGCGACCTCGCGCTGTTCCCCCTGGGCGAACCGCACGCCATTGGCGCGCCCCACTGCCTCACGCCCCTACCCCTGCACGCGGCCCTCCCGGACCGTTCCGTGGGCGGCGTCAGCACCCTGCGGCTCGGCCCCGCCACGCCCGACGCGGACGCCGAGATGCTCTGCGTCGGCCTGCACTACGAAACCGAAGGGATCCTCCCGCTGTACGAGCTGCTCCCGGACCTGCTCACGCTCCGCCGCGCGCACATCCAGCAGGACCCGCTGCTGCACGCGCTCCTGCAGAACCTCACGCAGGAAGCCATCGCGCGTCAGGAGGGCCGCGGGCTGATCCTGCTGCGCGGGTTCGAGCTGGTGTACCTCGCGGGCCTGCGCCACAGCCTCAAGAACGCCCCGGCGTCCAGCCCCATCAACCAGCTCACCCACCACGCGGGCCTTTCCCGCGCGCTGATCGCCATCTACCGCGAGTACGCGCAGCGCTGGAACGTCACCAGCCTCGCGGAACGCGCCGGCATGTCCCGCTCGTCGTTCTGCGCGAAATTCCGCGCGCTGCTCGGCGAGTCCCCAGGGCGGCACCTGATGCGCCGCCGCGTCATGGAGGCGCGGCGGCTGCTGCTCACCACCACGCTCACGCACGACGAGATCGCCGACGCGGTCGGGTACGAGAGCGCTGTCGGCCTGTACCTCGCGTTCCGGTCCGTCCTGAACGTTACGCCCGGCGAGGTGCGCAGCGCCCCCCGCGCGCTCGACGCGTCGAGCGCCTGAACCAGGAGGAGCGGGCGCCTGACCCAGGCGCCCGCTCTTCTAATGATGGATCCCTGGGTCAGGCGCGCTGCTCGCGGGCCTCGGCGTCCCCGGCGACCGGCGCGGGCACCGGCTTCAGGTTCACGTTCGGGAGCATCAGCGTCACCAGCAGCCCGACGGCGGCCAGCACCGACGCGACCAGGAACACCTCCGTGACGGCGTTCGTGAGCGCGCCGCGCAGCGCCGCGAGAATCTCGCTGAAGGTCTGCGCGCCCGCCACCTTCGTGACGACTGCCTGCACCTTCTCAAGCGCGGTCGGGCTGCTCAGCACGTTCGGGTTCGACACGGCGTCCGTGAGCTGCGGCGGGAACGCGCGCGCCGCAGCGGGCAGCTGAATGTGGTGCAGGTTGGCACTCTGGATCGTGCCGAACACGGCCGCGCCGATGGTCATGCCCATGTTCCGGAAGAACTGGTTCACGGACGTCGCCACGCCCAGTTTCTCGCGCGGCGTGGCGTTCTGCACGGCGAGGGTGAACAGGCTGTTCGTCGGGCCGAGGCCCAGGCCCAGCAGCACCATCAGGCCGGACACCAGCAGGGCCGGCGTGGTCGGCGTGATCAGGTGTCCGAGGAACAGCGCGACCGTCATGATGATCAGGCCGCCCAGAATGAACGGCTTGTACCGCCCGGTGCGGGACACCGCGAGGCCCGCGGCGGTGCTCGTGGCGATCAGGCCGACCATCAGCGGCGAGAGCGCCAGGCCGGAGTTCGTGGCGCTGACGCCCTTCACGCCCTGCATGTACAGCGGCAGGTACAGGATCGCGCCGTACATGCCCGCCATGCTGAGGAACCCCGCGATGTTCGACACGGTGAAGGTCGCGTTGCGGAACATCCCGAGTTCCAGGATGGGGCTGCTGGATTTCGCCTGCCGCAGGATGAACAGGGCCAGCATCACGGCCGCGCCGACGAGCAGCCCGACAACCTGCGTGGACGACCACGCGTACGTGGTGCCCGCCCAGGTGAGCGCGATCATCAGCGGCACGGTCGTGGCGATGAGCAGCAGCGCGCCCAGGTAATCCACGCGCGCCTGACGGCCGGGCGCGCCCGTGCGCAGATAGCGGGTGATGAACGCGAACGCGATGATCGCGAACGGAATGTTCACGAAGAACACCGACCGCCACGACAGGTGGTCGGTGAGCAGGCCTCCCACGAGCGGCCCGACGACGCTGGACACGCCGAACACGCCGCCCGTGAGGCCCTGGTACTTGCCGCGTTCCAGCGGCGTGAAGATGTCGCCGATGGTGGCGAACGCCATGCTCATGAGCGCGCCGCCGCCCAGGCCCTGCAGCGCACGGAACGCGATGAGTTCGCCCATGCTCTGGCTGAAGCCGCACAGCACCGACCCGAGCGAGAACAGCACGATGCCGATCAGCAGGATGGGTTTACGGCCGTACATGTCGCTGAGCTTCCCGTAGATGGGGATGCTGACGGTCTGCGCGAGCGTGAACGCCGTGAACGCCCAGGTGTACAGGTTCAGGCCGCCGAGTTCCGCGATGATGCGCGGCAGGGCGGTGCCGACCACGGTGCCGCTGAGCGAGGAGAGGAACAGGACCACGAGGACCCCGGCGAAGGCGAGCATTTTGTCACGGTGGGTCATTCAGTCCTCCTGGAGGCCGAGCTGCGTCTGAAGGCGGGTGATGCTCTGGTCCACGTCGCGCAGGTCGTCGGCGGGCACGCCCGCGAACAGGTCCGCGAGGGCAGTGCGGATGACGGCGCGCGCTTCGGTGAGCGTCCGGGCGCCCTGTTCGGTCAGGGTGAGCTGGAAGCGGCGCAGGTCGTTGGGGTCGCCGCGCCGCTCGACGTGCCCGGCGCTCACGAGCGTGTCGATGAGGCGGCTGGTGGAGGGGGGCGGCGTGCCGACGCGCGCGCTGATCTGCGACGGTGAGGTCTGCCCGGCGCTGATGGCGCTCAGCACCTGCAGTTCCTTGGTGTGCAGCCCGACCGCCTGCTCCAGGTGGGGTTGCGCGGTGGCGTGCAGCAGGCGGTACAGCCGCCCGAAGCGCCGCATCAGCGTGAGGGGGTCTACGTCCGTGGTCGTGTCCATCCTGCGCACTCTACCCGGTCGTTTCATTCGGAACTATTCCCACCGGAACTATTCCTTCTGGAAGCACCGGTGTTACCCTGAAGCATGACCAGCGCCGAACCTCACCTCTACCGCCGCATCCTCGTTGCCACCGGCGGCGCCCCCCACTCCGAAAAAGCCGTAGAACGCGCCCTGGCGCTCGCCACGCACTTCGGCGCCACCCTTGACGTCGTCGCCGTCATCCCCACCGCCGGCAACGCCCTGCTCAACATGGCCGCCGGCCTCCCCGGCAGCGAAGTCCTCGAAGCCCAGCGCGTCCAAAACGACCGCGACGTCCGCGAAGCGCACCTCCAGCAGGTCAGCGCACTCGCCCGCCAGCAGGGCCTCACCGTCCACGCGCACCTCATCCAGGCCGCCAAACCCGCCGACGCCATCCTCAGCGTCGCCCGCGACACCGGCGCCGACCTGATCGTCCTCGGCCGCCGCCACACCACCGCTCTCAGCGCCGCCATGGCCGGCAGCACCGGCGACGCCGTTAGCCACGCCGCCCCCATCGACGTCCTGATCGCCCGCTAACCCATCAGGCCCGGGCGCGCGCAGTTCCGCCCCCGGGCCTGGGTGTCACCGCTGGCGCGTCAGGCGCCCACGTCGCCGGGCATGCGCGCCAGCAGCAGCATGGACCCCCACGCGCCCTGCGCCGGCCACATGACCTTCAGCACCTGCAGGCGCGCGTCCTCCCACAGCAGCACCGACCCGACCGGCGGCGTCGGCGCGCCGGGCTGCAGCATCGCCGACGCCCGACCCCGCCCATCCAACCAACGAAACACCGCGAACAGCGGACCGTCCGGCACGCACCTCTCCGTGTGTTGTGGCATGCGCCAGTATGGCGGTCCGCCACGCGCCACAACCGGATGAATTTCACGAAACGGGCGCGCCCCCCACATGGGGGGCGCGCCCGTGGCCCGCGCTCCGGCGCGTCTCAGGCGCGCGTGAGCGTCCGGCCCCGCAGGGTGAGCGTCAGGCCCTCCGCGCTCAGGGCTTCCAGCGTCAGGCACTCCGCGCCGAGCGCCCCCGCGATCTCCGCGGCGCGGCCCGCGCGCACCACGCCCGCCTCGGTGTCCAGCACCAGCGCGGGCGTCCCCTGCAACTGCGCGGCGGCGTCCAACGCCTGCGCCCACGCGTCTCCACCGCCGGGCAGCGGCACGTTCCCGCGCCCGTCCGTGAGCAGCACCAGCAGGACGCGCCCGTCCGCGTCCGCGCGCCGCACCACGTCCCGCGCGAGCGTGAGCGCGTGCGCGAGCGGCGTGCGACCCCCGGTCGGCAGGCCGTCCAGCGCGGCGCGCGCGACGTCCACGTCCCGCGTGAACGGCAACGCGACCTCTGCGGCAATCCCCCGGAACGTGATGACGCCCACCTCGTCGCGGCGCGCGTACGCGTCCGCGAGCAACGCCAGCGCCGCGCCCTTCACGGCCTCCATGCGCGCGCGCGCGCCCATGCTGCCGCTCGCGTCCACCACGAACAGCACGCGCGACCCCACGCGGCCCTCCCGAACGCGCTCGTGCAGGTCCGCGCGCGTCACCTGGAACGCCTGGCCGTCCAGCGCGGCGCGTCCCGCGGCGCTCACGAGCGTCGCCGGCAACGCGAGGCTCGATGGGGACGGGGACGGTCGCGTGCGCACCGTGCGGCCCCGCGCAGCCTCCTCTGCGGTGCCGCGCCGCCCGGCGTGCGTGGCCGGCAGCCCCCGCACGTCAATCACCGGCGACGCGGCGGGCGGCCGCGCCCGGAAGGTCGTCTCGGCGGGCGCCGGTTCGTCCTCCGGAGGGCCCGGGTCCGGGTGCGCCTCCGCCGGTTCGTCGTCGGGCGCTGACCCCGCCGCGTCGTCGGGGGCGCGCTCCGGCGGTTGCAGCTGCTCCATCAGCTGCTCCAGGTCCGGCTCACCCCCCTGCGGGGACGTCGGATGCTGGCGCTTGCGGTGCGTCAGGACGAGCGGCGCAACGCGCTTCACGTCCTCCAGTGTCGCCTCGCGGCGGCCGTCAAGGGCCGCGAGCGCGCGGGCCGCGCGGTGCAGCACGAGGTCCGCGCGCAGGCTGCGCACGCCGTACGCCTGGCACAGCTCACTGATGGCCTCCAGCAGCGCGTCCGACACCTGCACCTCCGGGTACCGCGCGCGCGCACCCCGCACCTGCGCGCGCAGCGCCGCCTGCGCGTCCGCCCACGCGGCACTGAAACCCGCCGGGTCCGCTTCGTACCGCATGCGGCGCCGCACGATCTCCGCCCGCGCGCGCGCCTCGCCCGGCGCGCCCACGTCCACGCACAACCCGAACCGGTCCAGGAACTGTGGGCGGAGGGTGCCCTCCTCGGGGTTCATGGTGCCGATCAGCGCGAACACCGCCGCGTGCTCCTCCGCGAGGCCCTCGCGCTCCACGCGGTTCACGCCCATCGCGGCCACGTCCAGCAGCACGTCCACGAGGTGATCGGCGAGGAGGTTCACCTCGTCGATGTACAGCACGCCCTCGTGCGCCGCGCGAATCAGGCCGCTCTGCAGCGCCTTCTCGCCCCGCAGGGCCTTCTCGAGGTCGAGCGTGCCGATCACGCGGTCCTCGGTCGCGCCGAGCGGCAGGGTCACGAAGGGCGCGGGCGCGCCACTCCCGGTTGGGGGCAGCAGCTCCGCAAGGGCGCGCGCCGTGGTGCTTTTCGCGCTGCCCTTGTCGCCCTGCACCAGCACGCCCCCGATGGCGGGCGTGACGGCGAGCAGCGTCAGGGCCAGCTTCAGGTCGTCCTGCCCGACGATGGCGCAAAACGGGTAGCTCACCGCTCACCTCCGCTGTGCACGGGCGCGTGGCGGCCCGCCTCGCCGCGCACTTCCAGCCACGCCTCGCTGTCCAGGTGCAGGTCCTGCAGGGCGCGCAGCGTGTCGGGTTCGGGCGTCCACATGCCGCGCGCGTGCGCTTCCAGCAGGCGGTCCGTGATGGCGTTCAGCGCCCACGGGTTCGCGTCCCGCAGGAACGCCTGCGTGGCCGGGTCGAGCGCGTACGCGCCCGCGACGCCCTCGTACATGAAGTCCTCCGCGAACTGCGCGGTCGCGTCGAACCCGAACAGGTAATCCACCGTCGCGGTGAGTTCCAGGCCGCCCTTGTACCCGTGCCGCTTCATGCCGTCAATCCATTTGGGGTTCACGACGCGCGAGCGGTACACGCGCAGCGCCTCCTCCTTCAGGTCACGCACGCGCGCCCGCTCCGGGTTCTGGGTGTCCCCGAAGTACTGCCGGGGCTGCTGCCCGCTGAGGCTGCGGATCGAGGCGATCATCCCGCCGAAGAACTGCAGGTAGTCGTCGCTGTCGAAGATGTCGTGCTCGCGGTTGTCCTGGTTGTGCAGCGCCACCTCGGTGCGCGCGAGCCGCTCGCGGAAGTCGTCGCGGGCGTCCGCGCCGCTCTCCCCGGCGGTGTACGCGTACCCGCCCCAGTTCACGAACGCGCGCGTGAAGTCCTCGTCGCCCGTCCAGTTCCCTTCCTGGATGAGCGGGAGGATGCCGGCGCCGTACGTGCCGGGCGCGCTGCCGAACACGCGGTACGTGGCGCGCGCCTCGGCCTCCTCGGGCGGCAGGTCCGCGAGGCGCGTGGCGAGGTCCTCCAGGTAGTGCTTGCGGGGGTAGTTCATGTCGGTGGGCTCGTCGGCGTGCGTGACGAGCTGCACCGCCTCGTCGATCAGGGCGATCAGGTGCGGGAACGCGTCGCGGAAGAAGCCGCTGATGCGCGCCGTCACGTCGATGCGCGGTCGCCCCAGCTCCGCGAGCGGGATGAGGGCCACGCCGTCCACGCGGCGGCTCTGCGGGTGCCAGGTGGGCCGCACGCCCATGAGCGCGAGAATCTCGGCGACGTCGTCACCCTGCGTGCGCATGGCGGACGTGCCCCACACGCTGATGCTGACGCTCTCCGGGTACGCACCGGACTCGCGGACGTAACGGTCCAGCACCTCCCGCGCGAGGTTCTCGCCCACGCGCCACGCCGCCTGCGACGGCAGCGCGCGCGGGTCCACCGCGTAGAAGTTCCGCCCGGTCGGCAGGATGTGCGCCATGCCGCGCGACGGCGCGCCGCTCGGCCCGGCGGGCACGTAGGCGCCGGACAGGCCCCGCAGCAGGTGCGTGATCTCGTCCGTGCTGCGGTCCAGGTTGGGTTTGAGCTGCGCGCACACGAACGTGAGCGTGGCGGGCAGCGTGCCGTACTCCGGGCGTGCCCCGAAGGTCTCCGCGAGCACCTGCGGGACGCGCCCCACCTCGAACGCCTCGCGCGCGAGCAGCTGGTACAGGTGCAGCGCCAGTTCGTCAATCAGTTCCAGCGCGTCGGCGTGCGTGAACACCGGCTGCCCCGCGAGGTTATTCAGGTCCACCGACACCTCCGCGAAGCGCTGACCGGGCGCGTCGAGCAGCGCCGCGAGGTCCAGCCCCAGCACGCCCGCGATGCCCGCGTGCAGGCCCGGCACGTCCAGGTTCGCGAGGCGCGTGAGGGCGCGCAGCATCTCCGGCAGGCCCTCCCCGCTCGGCACCTGCCCGAGGACGTGCAGGCCGTCGCGGATCTGCGCCGCGCCAATCTCGCACAGGTACCCGTCGATGTCCTCGATGAGATGCGCGACCTCGTCGCCGCGCATCTCCGCGAGGCTGACGGGCACGCCGTCCGGGGTGAACTCGTCATCCCACTCGTGCACGTGGTCGCCGTGGTCGCGTTTCAGCATCGCGCCGAGGTCCGTGCCGAGGTTCGTGCGCTGCACAAGGTCCCAGATCTGCCCCTGCAGCAGCGGCAGCTTGCTGGGGTCGAGCAGTTCCAGCTGGTAGTACTCGTCCACGAGCGCCGCGAGTTCCGCGAGTGGCCCGTACGTGTCCGCGCGCGTGAGCGGCGGCGGCAGGTGGTCAATGACGACCGCGTGCGCGCGGCGTTTCGCCTGCGTGCCCTCGCCCGGGTCGCTCAGGATGAACGGGTAGAACAGCGGCACGTCGCCGAGGAACGCGTCCGGGAAGCAGTTCGCGCTCAGGCCCACGCCCTTGCCGGGCAGCCATTCGAGCGTGCCGTGCTTGCCGACGTGCACGATGGCGTCCGCGCCCCACCCGCCGCGCTCCACGGGTTCGCGCAGCCAGCGGTACAGCGCGTAGTAGTGGTGCGTGGGCGCGAGGTCCGGCGTGTGGTAGATCGCGTCCGGGTCCATGCCGTACCCGCGCGGCGGCTGCAGCGCCACGAACGCGTTCCCCAGCTCGATGCCGGCGAGCGCGAGGTGCCCGTCCTGCACGTACGCCTCGCCGGGCGCCACGCCCCACTGCTTGACCATCTTGCGGCGCAGGCTTTCGGGGAGGTCCGCGAACCACCGTTCGTACTGCGCGGCGCTCACGCGGCCCACTGCGCGCCGCAACTGCTCCGGCGTGAGGAGGGTCGTGTCGTACGAGCAGCGGTCAATGAGGTCGTGAATCAGCGCGTCGCTGGATTCGGGCAGCTCACCGAGCGTGTACCCGTCCGCCTGCATCGCGTGCAGGATGCCCAGCAGACTCGCGGGCGCGTCCAGGCCCACCGCGTTCCCGACCTGGCTGGCCTTGCTGGCAGAGTTCGTGAACACGAACGCGATGCGCTTCTGGTCGTTGCGCAGGTGCCGCAGCCGCGCGAACCGCGCCGCGAGGCCCGCCACGCGCGCGCAGCGTTCCAGGTCCGGCACGAACCGCGCGCCGTCCTGATCGCGTTCCTTGAACGACACCGGCACCGTAATGATCCGCCCGTCGAACTCCGGGAGGGCCACGTTCATGGCAGTGTCGAGCGGATTCAGGCCGCGCGCGCTCGTCTCCCACGGGCCGCGCGCGTGCCCGCTCGTGATCGCCTGCAGCACCGGCACGCCCAGACGCTCCAGCGCGCCCACCGCCCAGCCGGCATTCGTGACGCCCCCAACGTTCACCTCACCCATCGCGAACGACAGCGTGTTGATGAGGGCGTCCACGCGCGGCGCGCCGTCCGCCCCACGGAACAGCCGGAACACGGCGGGCTCCCCGGCGTCCAGGGCTTTCAGGCTGCTGGTGAACACCGGCAGGGCGTTCACGCCCGCGTCGTCGAGGGCGCGCACGAGCGCGTCGATGAAGTCCGTGTTCCCGGACAGCGCGTGCGCGCGGTAGAAGGTGAGGCCCACCGTGGGCCGATCTTCGCGCATGTGGCGCGTCCAGTCGTCCAGGGTGGGGTTCTCGGGGAGGTCCGGGTGGTACAGGCCGTGCTCCGGCATGGGCGCGGGCCGCTCGAAGCCGTACCCGGTGAGGCGCAGCGCGTCCGACACGGCAAGCAGCAGCTCACGGATGTTCCCCCAGCCGCCCGCCTGCAGGTACGCGAGGGCGTCCTCCAGCACGCGCGGCGGGACGGTGCTGCCCGCCGCGAACTCCGGGTCGGGTTCGCCCGTGCCGCTCAACAGCAGTAGGTGCTGCCCGGCCTTGCGGGCGTGGTCGAGCAGCAGGCCGTACCCGGGTACGTTCGCGAGGCGACCGTGAATGCGGACCAGCAGGATCTCCGCGCGGCCTACGTCTCCGGCGAGCAGCTGACTCATCTGCGCGTCGCTGCGGATCGTCCCGAGGCTCACGCCATGCACCGGGCCGTAATCGTCCGGCAGGGTCTCCAGCGCGGCGGGGAGGCACAGCAGGTCCGTGTCCGCGTGCGTCAGGAACGCCACGCCGCTCAGCGCGCCGGTGTCCGCAGGCGCGTCCGGGGTGGGGAGCGCGAGCGGCAGTTCATTCGGCGCGCCGTCCCAGCTGTAGTAGTTGAAGGTGTACTCCAGCAGCTCCGGCGGGGGCGGCAGGAAGCGGTCCGCGCGCAGCATCCCCTCGATGTAGTCGTAGATGGCGCGCACCTGCCATTCGTCGTTCACGCTGTGGAACCATACGCTGCGCCCGTCGAACAGCAGCTGCGTGACGTTCGCGAGCGTGCACGGCCCGAGGCAGCCGCCCTTCGTGAGGTGCACGTGGTTGCGGAGCTTCCGGCGAACCCACTCGTCCTTGTAGACGTCCACGGGCACGGCGGCGTACCCGCGGTCCGTGCGGCCGCAGCAGCAGCCGTGGTAGCAGTAGCTGAGGTGCCCGCGTTTCTGCACGAGGTTGATGGTTTTCCCGTCGGCGCGGGTCACGCGTTGCCGTTTCATGCTGCTCCCTGTCCGGTTACGGACGCGCGCGGGTTCCTGAAGGGGAACCCGCCGCTCTGTTCACTGCTGGCCTGAGGTCCCCAGGGGGTCCCCGGCATTATCGCTCAGGCCCACGCGGTGCCGGTCAACTCCGTCAGGCGCGCCGCGACCTGCTTGCGGCGCGGATGGTACCCGATGAAGATCAGCTCGGACGGGCCGTGCACGTGGCTGTCGTCCTCGCGGGCGTCCACGCGCGTGCGCACCGCCTGGATGGTCACGCGGCCCGCACCGAGGCGCGCGAAGCCCTTGGCGCGCAGCAGCGGGAACTCCTGCGACACCGTGCGGATCGCGCCGTGCAGCGTGCGGGCGTCCTGCACGTCGTCGCTGCGCAGCCGGAACGACTGCCACGCCGGGTCGTGCTGGTGGAAGTGCTCGTGCGTGCTCAGGGAGTGGACGTGCATGCCGAGGTCGCCGTGGCTGTGCCCGTCGAGGGCGCGCTGGTCCGCGAGCGGCGCGTCATTCACGCCCGGCGCGCTGCTGGCGGGGCTGTGCGCGTGCGCGGCCACGCGGGTGTTCGCGTGCAGGTGCAGGCCGAGCGTGAGTTTCGTGTCGAGCTTCGCCTCGTACGCCGTCTCGACGAAGCGGACGTTCGGGGCGAGGGCGCGCAGCGTCTCCTCGGTGCTCAGCAGCACGTCGTCGTCGAGGCCGTCGATCTTGTTCAGCACGACGACGTCCGCGAACTCCAGCTGCTGCCGGAACACGCTCGCCACGCCCGCGCGCACGCCCTCCTCGGTGCCGGTCAGGTCGCCGCTGAGCAGCAGCGGCGTGTCCACGACGGCGAGGGTCGCGTCGAGCGTGAAGTGGTCGCGGAACTCCTCGCTCTCCAGCACGACGAACACGGCGGTGGGCACCGCGAGGCCGCTCGTCTCGATCAGCACGTGGTCGATGCTGTGGCGTCGCTCCATCAGGGCGCGCAGGGTGGGCGCGAACGCGTCCTGCTCGCCGTACGCGACGAGGCCGCCGGGCAGGTCGAAGAACGCGACGTGCTCGCCGTGCGGACGCTCGCGCAGCAGCGCGCCGTCGATGCTGACCTCCCCGAACTCGTTCACGATCACCGCGAGGCGGCGGTCATGCACGTCCCGCAGGAGGTTGGACAGCAGGGTGGTCTTGCCGGAGCCGAGGAAGCCGGTGACGACGGTAACGGGAATGGGGTTCATGCGGTCTCCTGGGTGAGGTGGGCGAGGGCGCCCGCGAGCTGATCGAAGGTCGGGTGCAGGTGCGCGGCGTCATGGCGCGGACGGTCCACGACGATGAGGGGCAGGCCGAGGGCGCGCGCGGCGTCGTACTTCTCGGGGAAGCCGCCCGCCTCGCCGGAATCCTTCGTGACGACCACGTCGATGTTCCAGGCGCGCCACAGGCTCTCGTTGAAGTCCCGCGTGAACGGGCCCTGCATGGCGAGCAGGTTCGCGCGCGGGATGCCAGCGCGCACGGCCGCGTCGATGACGTCCGCCTGCGGCGTGACGCGCGCGAACCACGCCGCGTCGCCGGGGACGTTCAGGAAGGTGGCGAGGTCCTTGCTGCCCGTCGCGAGGAAGACCCGTCGGCCCAGGCGCGCGGCGAGGCGCGCGGCGTCCTCCATGCTGGCGGCGCGCGTCACACCGGGCGCGCCTTGCGGCAGGGTGCTGGGCCGCTCGTACCGCAGGTACGGGAGGCTCAGTTCCCCGGCGAGGTCGCGCAGTTGCGCGGTGATGAGGGTGGCGTACGGGTGCGTGGCGTCCACGAGGGCGCGCGCGTGCGTGTCGCGCAGCAGGCGGCGGCGCGCCTCCACGCCCATGCGACCCGCCACGACGTGCACGCCGGGAATCCGCTCCTGCGCGCGCTCCCGGCCGTACTCGGTGGCGACGGACACGACGACCTCATGCCCGCGCGCCGCGAGGTCCGCCGCGAGGGCGTTCCCGTCGCTCGTGCCCGCGAACACCCACACGGCCCCGCGCGGCAGGTCCGTGGGGTCCTGCGCCTCGTCGCCGGTCCAGTCGTTGTAGCCGCGCGGCGTGAACATCCAGTTCTCCTTGCGGCGCGTGAAGCGGTTGCCGATCACCAGGCTGGTGAGCATGTCGAACTCCCGCGTCAGCAGGTCGCCCAGCGTCGTGATCTCCACCGTCTGATCCGGGCGGTACGCGTTGCGGACGATGCCGCACACCGTGTCCGGGCGTTTGTGCGCCAGCATGGTGCGCAGGACCTTGTACACGCCTTCGCGGCGCCCCTGGCTCTGCACGTTGTACAGGACGCACGCGAGGTCCGCGCGGGCGATGTGCTCGGCGCGCGTTTCGATCCATTCCCACGGGCACAGCAGGTCGCTGAGGCTGAGCGTCGCGAAGTCGTGCGAGAGCGGCGAGCCGAGCAGGCTCGCGCAGGCGTTCGCGGCGGTGATGCCGGGAATGACCTGCACGTCGAGCGGGTCGTCCTCGCGGAGCTCCTCGAACGCGAGGGCGGCCATGGCGTACACGCCGATGTCGCCGCTGCTCACGAGGGACACGCGGCGCCCCTGGCGAGCGAGATCGAGGGCGAGCTGCGCTCGCTCGCGCTCCTTCGTGAGGGGCGGCGCGTGAATCTCCTTGCCCTCTATGGTGTCGGCGATCCAGCGCAGGTACAGTTCGTACCCGACGATGGCGTCACTGTCCGCGAGGGCCTGCTGCGCGAGCGGCGGAATCAGGCTCGCGTCGCCGGGCCCGACGGACACGAGGTACAGCTTCCCGCGTGGGTGCGGGCGTGGTTCGGTGGTCATGCGGCCTCCCAGGCGTCCGTGGCGACGGCCACGGCCACGCCGTTGAGTGTGGTCTTCGGGGTGATGAGGCGCGCGCGGGGGCTGCCCAGCAGCGCGCACGGTTCGCACACGCCGACCGCGCCGGTCGTGCGCTGCACCCACGCGCTGGGGGCCGTGACCCACGGGCGCGCGGTGAGGTCGGCGGCGCGGTACACGCGCAGCGGCAGGGCGTGGCGGGCGCAGAAGTCCAGCAGGCCTGGTTCGCGCGCCTTGAGGTCAATGGTGCCGACCTCGCGCACCTCGCGGAGGTCACGCGCGCCCAGCGCGAGCTGCACGGCCTCCTCGATGGTGTCCGCCGGGACGCCCTTCCGGCAGCCGATGCCGAGCACGAGGGGCTTCGTGGCTTCGGTGGCGGTCGTGATGACGGGCGTGGCCCCGGTGGCGTTCGCGACGGTGTACGCGAGGGCGTTCGCGCCGCCCTCGTGGCCGCTCAGCAGGCTCACGGCGTAGCGCGCGGCCTCGTCGAGCACGACCACTGCCGGGTCGGTGCGTTTGTCCACCGGGAGACCCTCCAGGTAGCGGGTGGCGATGCCGGTCGTCATGACGAGCACCCACGCGCGCCGTTCGTGGAAGGCGCGCGCGAACTGCGCGCGCGGGCGCTCGTCCGTGAGCCAGGGCCGCACGACGTCCGCACCGAGCGCCCGCGCGAGGTGCACGCCGAGCGCTTCCGCTTCCGGGCGGACCAGCCACACGCCGGTCGTCACGCCTCGTCCTTCGCGGCCTTGCGGAAGCGGTGCGCGTACCCGGCCGCGTACAGGCGGGACTCCACGCCGTCCTCGCGCGACAGCGCCTCGCCGACGAGCAGCATGGTCGTCAGCTGCCACTCGCTCACGCGCACCTCGTCCAGCACGCGCTCCAGCGTGCTGCGGTGCACCCGCTCGTCCGGCCAGGTGGCGCGCTGCACGAGTGCGATAGGCGTGCCGGGCGGGTAGTGCCCGAGCAGGTCCGCGACGATGCTCGGCAGCTGCGGGCCGGACAGGAAGATGCACAGCGTCGCGCGGTGCGCCGCGAGGCGTGCGAGCGCCTCCTTCTCCGGCACGGGGCTCGCGCGGCCGGACACGCGCGTGAGGATGATCGTCTGCGACACCTCCGGCTTCGTGAGTTCCGCCGTGATGGTCGCGGCGGCGGCCGTGAAGCTGCTCACGCCGGGCACGACCTCGTACGGAATGCCGAGCTTCTCAAGGCGGCGCATCTGCTCGGCGGTCGCGCCGTAGATGGCCGGATCGCCGGAGTGCAGTCGCACCACGTTCACGCCCGCAGCCTGCGCGCGTTCGTACACCGCCTGCTGCTCGTCGAGGTTGAGTTTGCTGGTGTCAATACGTTCGGCGTCCGCATGGCAGTGTTCGAGCACGGCGGGCGGCACGAGCGACCCGGCGTACATGACGATGCGGGCCTCGGCCAGCAGCCGCGCGCCGCGCAGGGTGATCAGATCGGCGGCGCCGGGGCCGGCGCCCACGAAGGCGACCTTCATGCGGCCTCCCCGCCCCGCTCGGCACGCGGCGCGCGGCGGATCAGCAGGGTGCTGAGGTACCCGAGCCGTTCGCCCTGCAGGCCCGTCACGTCGCGCTGGAGCGTCTCGCCGGGCAGGCCGATGCGCGCCGCGAGCGCGCAGTGCTGCGCGATGTTCAGGTCGTGCAGCAGCGCGAGCACCTGCGGGAAGCGGTGCCCGATCTTCATCAGCACGACGATGTCGTGCGTGAGGATGTCCGCGCGCAGCGCGTCCATGTCGTCTGGGCAGGGGAGGATCAGTACGCGCTCTTTGCCCTCGCCGAGCGGAAACTCCAGGGCGCTCGCGGCGGCGGCGTAACTGGTGACGCCGGGGAACGTGACGCGCGGCGCGTCGGGCAGCAGCTCGCGGATCGCCGCGAGCGTGTAGCCGTACGTGCTGTACGTCATGCTGTCCCCGATCGTCAGGTACGCCACGTCCCGCCCGGCGCGCAGGTCCACGGCGATTTCCGCCGCGAGTGCCGCGTACTGCCGCGCGAGGTCGGCGGGGTCGGTGCGCATCTGGAACTCCACCTCGCGGTAGCGGTCCTCGGGGAGGTCCAGGTCGCGCAGGCAGTGCCGGGCGACGCTGTCCTCGCTGATGGCAGCGCGCGGAGTGTAGATGACGCCCGCGCCCTGCAGGGCCCGCAGCGCCGCGACGGGCAGCAGCGCGTGCGGGCCGGGGCCGACGCCCACGCCGTAGAAGGTCCCGAGCCTGGTGGGTTCAGGCGTCATGCGGCCGCTCCGAGGGGCGTGCCGTCGAGCGCGAACAGGCGCACCTGCACCTGATCGGCATTCGGAACGCGGGCATGGCAGGTGCGCGCGATGGCGGCCTCCACAGCCAGCCACACGGCGCGCCCGAACGGGCTGGTTTTCAGGTATTCGATGGTGTCCTCCACGGTGTTCGCGGCGTCAAGCTGCCGCGCGAGGTCCTCGTTCAGTCCGGCGATGCGGGCGACGCGGGCGACGGCGCCCATGGCCATGCCGCTGCGTTTGCTGTGCGTGTCCCACACGCCGTCGAGGGTCTTGGCGAGTTTGCCGGGGTGCCCGGCGAGCCACAGGGTGCCGAGCCGCACGCCTTCCTCCGCGAGTGCGCCTTGCGTCGCGTCGAGCGCGAAGCCGACGAAGTTCGAGATCTGCACGATGCGTTTGCCGTCCAGGTTCAGGTGCGCGCGCGCGAAATCCCGCCCCAGCTTCCCGGGGGTGTACACAACGGCGTCCGGGTGGTCGCCGAGCGCGACGCGCACGTACACCTCGATGCTCGCCATGTACGCCTCCTGCGACATGGGTTCGACGATGCCGGTCGTGCCGAGGATGCTGATGCCGCCCAGAATCCCGAGGCGCGGGTTGAAGGTGCGCCGCGCGATGTCCTCCCCGCCGACGCAGCCGATCTCCAGGTCGAAGCCGGGGTTCTCGGTGCCTGCGAGCACCTCCGCGACGGCCTCGCGCATCATGGCGCGCGGCACGGGGTTGATGGCGGGCTCCCCGACGGGCACGCGAATGCCGCGCTGCGTAACCGTCCCGACGCCCTCCCCGGCCAGGAAGCGCACCTCGCCGCTGCCGTTCACGCACACGGTCGCGTGGATGGTCGCGCCGTGCGTGGCGTCCGGGTCGTCTCCGCCGTCCTTCAGCACCTCCGCGCGCACCCGCCCGTCCGGCAGGTGCAGCGCGCGCTCCACCGGCACGTTGAGCACGTGCTCGCCGTCCGGGAGGCTCACGTCCACGTCCGTCACGGCGCGGCCGTGCAGCAGCAGCGTCAGCGCGGCCTTCACGGCGGCCGTCGCGCAGGTGCCCGTAGTGCGCCCGCGCCGCAGGCCATTCTCGGCGAGGACGCTCAGGTCGAGGGGCCGACGGGCCGTCACGCGCCCGGCACTCCCTCGACCGAGCTTTCTTCCGTCAGCGCCTGCAGGGTCACGAGCCGGTTTTTCGCCTCGATCAGCATGGCGTTCACGGCGGCGGCGGCCCACGGGCTCCCGCCGCGCGTGCCGCGGTTGGTGATGCGCGGGACCTGCAGGGTGCGGCGCAGCGCGTCCTTGCTTTCGCGGGTGCCCACGAACCCCACGGGCAGGCCGATCACGAGGTGCGGACGCCAGTTGTGCTCGCGGATCAGGCGCAGCGTCTCCGTGATGGCGGTGGGTGCGTCCCCAATGGCGAGGATCACGTCGTTCCCGAACTTCTGCCACGCGCGGCGAATCCCGGCGGCGCTGCGGGTGATGCCCGCCTCCTGGGACAGCAGGTGCGTTTCCGGGTCGTGCACGCCGCACCACGTGTCGATCTGCAGTTCCTCGAGCAGGGCGCGTTTCAGGCCGGTCTGGACCATGGTGACGTCCGTGACGACGCGCCGACCGAGCAGCAGGGCGCGCACGCCCGCCTCGACCGCGCCGCCCGAGATGAACACGTCCTCGACGATGTCGTACGCGCCGCTGGTGTGCACGAGGCGCTGCATGACGCCGAGGTGCGCGGCGGGCACGTCCGACCAGTCGCGTTCGCGGCTGATGATCTCGAAGCTTTCCGCTTCGATGGGGTGCGGTTCGTACGGCGTCCACACCTTGCGCGCCGGGGCACCCTCGCGGGCGAGAAGGCCGCGCACGTGCGCGTGATGCCCGACCTGCGGCTGTCCGACCTGTTCCTCGAACCCGACGATCTGAATGCGGTACTTGCAGAGGCTGCAGTTCATGTGCGCGCGGCCCTCGCGGCCCTCGCGGGCACGCTCGATGAACACGTCCGCGACGTGCGGGTGCACGCCGAGGTGCGCGGCGCGCAGCACCTCAAGTTCCGGGTGGCGCTGCGCGAGCGCCTCGGCGGCGGCGTTCACGCGTTTCACGAGTACGCCGTCGAACAGGAAGTACGGGAGGACGATCAGGCGGCGGAAGCCGAGTTTCGCGGCGAGGCGCAGGCCGTCCGTGAGGCCGGGGTTCGCGGTGCCGCTGTAGCACACGAACGACGCGCCGTACCCGAGGCCCTCTTCGAGCATGCGCGCGAGTTTGCTGACCTCGCTGTTCGCGTCCGGGTCCGTGGTCCCGCGCCCCACGACGACGAGGCAGGTCTCGTCGCGCCGCACGAGCGCTGCGCTGCCCGCCTCGGCCTGCATGAGGCGCTCGCGGCACAGCTGCAGCAGCTTCGGGTGGAGGTCCATCGCGGCGGCGTAGTGGAACGTCACGTCCGGGTGCTCACGGGCGAGCGCGAGCAGTTCGCTCGGCATGTCGTTTTTCGCGTGCGTCGCGGCGAGCAGCACGCCGGGCACGAGCACGACCTCGCGCGCGCCCCGGCGGATGTTCTCGCGGACGGCCTCGTCGATGGTGGGGGCCGCGAACTCCAGGTAACCGTGCGTGAACACCTGATCGTCCGGCAGGCGCTCGCGCATCAGCTGCGCGAGCGCCTCGAACTGCGCGAGGCCGTCCGGATCACGGCTGCCGTGACCGGCGAGCACAATGCCGTACTGGGTCATCAGAACTGCTCTCCTTCCAGCCCGGTCGCGAACGGCGTCATGGTGCGGATCAGCATGATGCTGATGTCCGAGAAGTCCGCCGTGAGGTTCCCGAGCGTGCCCGTCCACTGCGCGTCCACGCTCGTGAGGTGCTCCCAGACCTCCACCGGCTGCTCCGGGCGGATGCGGTGCGCGATCAGGTACGCGGCGACGTCCTTGGGCATGAAGTCCCACGGGCGCGGAATCACGATGGCGTTCCGGCCGTCCTGCAGGGCGTGCACGAGGTGCGTCTTGAACGGCGTGAGGTCCCCGCGCCGGTGGAACGTCACGAACGTCGTCTCGTCGAAGCACACGCGCGTGCGCGACGCGAGCACCTGCGCGCTGCTGATGCCCGGGAAGGTCTCCACGCGGTGCCCGCACGCCTTCTCGACCCGCTCGAGGAACTGAAAGCCGCTGAAGTGAATGTCCCCCATGAACACCACCGCGCACGATTTCCCGGCGTGGTGCAGCGCGGCCGTCTCCTCCAGCTTTTCCGTCTGGTCGCGGTAGCCCATGGTGATGACGGTCGCGTCCGGGCGGATGAGGGGCCGCACGAGGTCCACGACGTACGTGAACCCCGCGACGACGTCCGCGTCCGCGATGCGCTGCGCGCCGCCGCGCGTCAGGAAGTCCAGGTGGCCCGGGCCGGCGCCGACGCACGTAATCATGCGGGGGCCGCCCCGGCGTGCGGGTCGCGGGCGCTCCAGATGCGCAGGCCGATCAGCGCCGCGAACGCTGCCGCGCCCAGCGGCGTGGCGACCGCGCCGACATCCAGGCCCGCGAGGTCCGCCGCGCCGAACGACGCGGACACCAGCACGACCAGCCACCCCATCAGGCGCGACGCGCGGTGCGCGCGCGGCCCGTGCGTGGATTGCAGGCGCGACGCGAGCAGCCCGTTCACGCCGTCGGTGAACATCATGCCGAGCGTGAACGCCAGCCCCAGCCACAGCGGCGTGGTGTGCTGCGCGAGCGCCAGCGCGGACAGCTGCGTGACCGTCTCGAACCCGATGGCGAGCAGCACGCCCAGCGTGAACGGTCCCAGCGTCACCCAGCGCGCTGTGGTCGCGTGCGTGTGCGGGCCGGGCTTCAGGAGACGCCAGAGGTTCACGGCGGCGAGCCCCAGGAACAGGTACGGCGAGAGCCTGGACAGGTCCAGGTGCCCGATCAGCTGATGCACCCCGACGGCCAGCAGCGTGACCACGCCGCCGTGCCCGAGCGCGAACAGGACGCCGTTCCACGGGCTGGGCCGCAGGCGCGCGAACCCGTCGATGACCGCCAGGTGGTCGGCGTCCAAGCCGTGCCGCAGGCCGAGCGCGAACACCAGCGGCAGCACCGCGAGGTCCATCAGCGCCTCCCGTTCAGGGTGGGCAGGTCCGCGCCGCACAGCAGTTCCGCCTGCACGGCGTCCCACTCGCCCGGCTGCATGGCCGCGCGGGCCTGCCCCCAGTTGCGGGCGACCAGGGCGTCCAGTGCGGAAAGGGCGGGCGCGCTGGTGGTGGTGGCGGCGGGCGGGCGGGCGGGCGGCGTGGTTCGGGCGAGCATGGGTCTCCTTACGGGTCGAATCGGGCGGAAAAAACGACGGGCTCCGTTCCTCTCGGGAACGGAGCCGCAAAATGAACAAGCAAAATCCGCGTGCACAGGGCGCCCCTTTCGTCGAGAGGTGTCACGTTCGTGACGTCCCTGGCAGGCATTCGGGCTCAAGGCTCAAGGCCTCATACCGCTGCGCAACAGCGCCGGATTCTCACCGGACTTCCCCACTTTAAGCTCGGGCTAAACGCGCCGGGCACCAGGTCGCCCGATCTTAGCAGACGCGTCCCTCGCCCGCGCGAGGGTCGCGGAAAGGCGCCTACCCACGCGCGCCGTTCAGCACGCGCGCTTTGGGGCGGGCGCGTCGGCGGCAGGTCCGCTCTGCTGCACGTCCGGTGCCGTACACTGAGGGGACCCAGAACAGTTGGTGATGCGCGGTGCCCGGGAGGGAGCACCAGCGGCGTCCTGTGCCTGGGCGCCGCGGCGACCCCACCAGCGTTTCCGGTGGGGTCGCTGTTGTTGGCGTGCCGGTTTCAGACGAGGTCGGTGTAGCCGGCGTGCGGGAACGCGAAGTTCGGGAGGTTGTCGACCGGCGTGAGGAAGGCGTGCATCAGGTACTGGTGCGGGCCACGCTGTTGACGGTAGCGGTCGAACAGGGCGTACAGTTCGCGTTCCAGGGCTTTGGCCTGCGCGTAGTCGAGGTACAGGGGGCCGCTGCCGTGGTAGTAGGCGGGCGTGCCGGGCACGTCCGGGCGCCATTTTTCGCCGGTGGCAGTGGCGGGGATCAGCCACAGGCCGTCCGCTTCGGCGCGGAACAGCAGGCCGCCGACGGGGTTGTGACCGTTCGCGGAGACGCGCGCGAGGTGCTGCCGCATGAGCTCCTGGTAGGGCTCGAACGTTTCGCGCATCTGTTCTTCGAGGGACACGAGCGTGCGGGGGATGAAGTACGCGCGGTGCGGGGCGACGTACACGCGCACCGCCCGCCCGGCGCGTTGTTCTTCGCGCAGGACGCGCAGCAGGCCGAGCCGTTCGAGGCGTTTGACTTTGCGGTACGCGGCGTTGAGGGTGAGGCCGTGCGTGTCGGCGAGGGTGCTGACGGTGGCGCCGTCGGGGCGCATGAAGTGCAGCAGCATTTTGAAGGCGAGGACGTTCCGGAAGACGTCCGCGATTTCGGGGGTGTTGACGTGAAAGGGCGCGACGCCGTCACGTGGGGGGTGCATGGCGTGAGGATAGCGTGAGGCGGCGACGCGGCCATGAGAGGGATGATGGGACCCACAACCTAAGTTGACAAGTTTTATCAACTGGTTTACGGTACAGCCAACCCAGACCTGGGCCGAACTTATCCAGAGCAGCCGAGGGAACAGGCCCCATGACGCTGCAGCAACCAGGAGCCCCATGAGCAACCGCACCTTCCACCCCACCAACACGCCCACCCCGCTGGGCCCCTGTTGTCGCTGACCACCCGCGTCAGCGGCTGAAGGGCCCCCCCTTCAGCCCCACGGAAGCGCGTCACCCACACCCGCCCAACCCGGCGGACCCGACGCCCGCGACCCCTCCAAGCCCCACGGTGCTTCACGCCTGCCCGCCCACCCGGGACCGATAGGACCGCCGCCACCCGGCGCCGACCCAAAGGACAACCGAATGCGAGAGCCACACGCCCACGCGCGATGTCGCCCCTGACCGCTGACCGCCCCCGCGCCGCCAGCTGAACCGCCGCGCACCCCCACCACCCGCCCGCCCGCACCCCGGACGGCGCCCTCACCCACACCCAGAGCGAGGCCCACATGACCACCCCGAACCTGCCTACCCCCAACCTCTACTGGTTCATCCCCTCCGGCGGCGACGGCCGCCAACTCGGCCAGCCCACCCGCCCCGCCTCGTTCGCGTACCTCAGCCAGGTCGCGCAGGCCGCCGACGTTCTCGGCTACGACGGTGTCCTGCTCCCCACCGGCGGCACCAACGAGGACACCCTGATCCTCGCCAGCGCCCTCAGCACCCTCACGCGGCAGCTGCGCTTCCTGGTCGCCCTGCGCCCCGGCCTGCTCTCCCCGGTGCTCGCCGCGCGCCTCACCGCCTCCCTCGACCGCATCACCGGCGGGCGCGTCAACCTCAACATCGTCTCCGGCAGCGGCAACTTCGACTTCGAGGGGCTGAACCTCACGCAGGCCGAACGCTACGCCCTCACCAACGAATGGCTCGGCGCGTTCCGCGACCTGCTGCGCGGCGAAACCGTCCACCACGACGGCACGCACCTCCAGATCCACGACGGCCGCAGCCCCCTCCCGCCCGTCCAGCGACCCTACCCGCCCATCTACTTCGGCGGCAGCAGCGAACCCGCCCTCGACGTCGCCGGCGAACACGTGGACGTCTACCTCACCTGGGGTGAGCGGCCCGAGCAGGTCGCGGAGAAATTCGACCGCGTGCGCGCCCACGCCGCCCGCCACGGCCGCACCGTCCGCTTCGGGCTGCGCGCGCACGTCATCGTCCGCGAAACCGAAGAGGCCGCCTGGGCCGCCGCGGACGCCCTCATCGCCAACATCTCCGACGAGGAAATCGCCCGCGCGCACCACGCGTTCCTGAACAGCCACTCCGAAGGGCAGCGCCGCCAGAGCGCCCTGAACGGCGGCACCCGCGCGTCCCTGCGCGTCGGCCCGAACCTGTGGGCCGGCGTCGGCCTCGTGCGCGGCGGAGCCGGCACCGCCTTCGTCGGCAACCCCGAGAACGTCGCCGCCGCCCTGCGCGAATACACCGCGCTCGGCGTGGACACCTTCATCCTCAGCGGCTACCCGCACCTCGAAGAAGCGTACCGCACCGCCGAACTGCTGTTCCCCGCGCTGGGCCGCACCAGCCCGGTGTACGCCGCGCAGCAGGCGACCCCCAGCACCGCCGAAACGGAACGCGCCGCCGAGTACACCGGCCGCTTCCGCAGCATCTAAACGCCCCGCGCGCTCACCGCACCCACCACCACGCCCGCCGCCACCGGTCGCACCCACGCGCCCGGGCGGCCACCCACACCCCACAAAGGACCCGAACCATGCGCCGCACCCTGCTTCTCACGCTCACCGCCACCCTCGCCAGCACCGCCAGCGCCGTTACGTTCACCATCGGTTACCAGAAAGGCGGCCTGCCGAACCTCCTCAAAGCGCGCGGCACCCTCGACGCATACGCCAAACAGGGCATCGACTTCCGCTGGTCGCTGTTCACCGCCGGGCCGCCCCTGCTGGAAGCCGCGAACGCCGGCGCCGTGGACTTCGGCAGCGTCGGCGACGCGCCCGGCGTGTTCGCCCTTGCGGGCGGCGCGGCCCTGCAGTACGTCGCCGTGTCCGACCGCAAGAGCCTCGACAGCGAAGCCATCATCGTGCCGCGCACCTCCACCCTGAAGACCGTCGCGGACCTGCGCGGCAAACGCGTCGGCGTGGCGCGCGGCTCCAGCGCCCACGCGTTCCTGCAGAACGCCCTCAAGACCGCCAAACTCGGCCTGGGCGACATCACCCTCGTGCCCCTGCTCCCGCCGGACGCCCGCGCGGCCTTCGAGAGCGGCGCCATCGACGCGTGGGCCGTATGGGACCCGTACCTCACCACCGCCCTGCAGGCCACCGGCGCGCGCGTCCTGCGCGACCACCGCGGCCTCCCACGCAGCAACAGCTATTACCTCGCGCCCTCCGCGGTGCTCAAGGACGCCGACAAGAAACGCGCGCTGCAGATCGTCCTCGCGGAACTCGAAGCGACCGCCGCGTGGGCGAACACCCACCAAGACGACGTCATCCGTCAGTTCAGCGACGAACTCGGCATTCCGCAGAGCGTCCTGAACGTCACTGTCCGCAAGGAAGTTCCGTTCAACATCCGCCCGTTCCGCAGCACCGACATCCGCCCGCTGCAGGGCCTCGCGGACACCTTCCGGGACGTGGGCGTGCTCCCCCGCGCCCTCAAGCTGAACGCCGCGTCGTACGTGACCCTGCCCAACTTCAGCGCCGCGCTGCGCGCCCTGGGGGTCAAATGACGCCCGGCGAACTCCGCGCACTCACCGCCGATCTCGATGCGCCCACCTTCGACGTCCCCGCCGGGACCGGCAACGTCCGCCCCGCGCCGGGCGCGCGCCGCCCGCGAGCAGCGCGCGCCCGGGCCGCCGGCCTGGCCATTGCGCACACCGCCGCCCGCTGGGCCGTCCCCGTCGCCCTGCTCGTCGCGTGGCAGTGGGCGGCCAGTACCGGCCACCTCAACGCGCGCGTGCTGCCCGCCCCGAGCGCCGTCGTGACCGCCCTGATCGACCTCGCGCGCAGCGGCGAACTGTGGACGCACTTCCTCGCCAGCCTGCAGCGCGCCGGCGTCGGCGTCCTGATCGGCGGGACCCTCGGGTTCCTGCTCGGCATCCTGACCGGCGCGAGCCGCGCCGCGCACCTCCTGCTCGACAGCACCTTCCAGATGCTCCGCACCATCCCGAACCTCGCGCTGATCCCGCTCGTCATCGTGTGGTTCGGCATCGGCGAAACCGGCAAGGTGTTCCTCATCGCGCTCGCCACGTACTTCCCCGTGTACCTCAACACCGTGCACGGCGTCCACGGCATCGATGGCCGCCTCAAGGAAATGGCGCGCGTGTACGGCCTCAGCCCCGCCGAGACGTTCCGGCGCGTCACCCTGCCCGGCGCGCTCCCCGGCGTCCTCGTCGGCGTCCGCTACGCGCTCGGCATTTCCTGGCTGGCCCTCGTCGTCAGCGAATCGTTCGGCGCGAGCCGCGGCATCGGCTTCCTCGCCATGGACGCCCGCGAGTTCTTCCGCACCGACGTGATCGTCCTCGCCATCGTCATCTACGCCCTGATCGGCAAGGCCGCCGACGGCCTCGTCCGCGTCCTCGAGCAGCGCCTTCTCCCGTGGCGGGGGCGCGCATGACCGCCGCGCCCACCCTGCCCGCCCCCGGCGCGCACGTCACCGTCGACGGCCTGCACGTCCACTTCGGCGCGAACGCCGTCCTGCACGACCTGCACCTGCACATCGCCCCCGGTGAGCGCGTCGCCGTGGTCGGCGCGAGCGGCGGCGGCAAAACCACCCTGCTGCGCGTCCTCGCGGGCCTCACGCCTCCCTCGCACGGGCGCGTGCAGGTCGCCCAGGCGGACGGCGCCGCCCCCCGCGTCCGCGTGATGTTCCAGGAGGACCGCCTGCTGCCGTGGCTGCGCGCCCTCGACAACGTCGCCCTCGGCCTGCCCCGCACCGCCCGCCCGCACGCCCTCGCCGCCCTGCACGGCGTGGGCCTCGGCGCCCGCGCCGACGCGTACCCGCATGAACTCAGCGGCGGGCAGCGGCAACGCGTCGCCCTCGCCCGCGCCCTCGCGCACCGTCCCGGCCTGCTGCTCCTCGACGAGCCCTTCGGCGCGCTCGACGCCCTCACCCGCGCCAGCATGCACACCCTGCTCGAAACGCTGCTCGATGACACGGGCGCCACCACCCTGCTGATCACTCACGACCTCGACGAAGCCCTGAAACTCGCGGACCGCGTGCTCCTCCTGCGCGACGGCCGCGTCGCCGAGGACGTCCGCGTACCGCACGCGCGCCCGCGCCAGCGCACGGACGTGGAAAGCCTGAGGCAGCACCTCGAGCAGCACCTCGGCCACGCCTGAGCGTCCACAGGGGCACGGGAATCCCGCGGGATTCCCGTGCCCCTGACGCTGCACCCGGAACGGTCAACGCCACGGCCCGCGCCCACCCACAGTCAATCAGTCGCCTTCGGTGTGCGCGGCGTACGTCGCCTGCACCAGCCCGCTCGGGAAGGCGCGGCTGCTCACCAGACGCCAGCGTCGCTCCGGCAGGTCACGCCCGAACAGGGCGATGCCGGACCCCAGCACCACCGGCACCCACGAGAGCGTCATGTCGGTGACGAGGCCCGCGCGCAGCGCCTGACGCACCGCGTCGCCACCGTCCAGGTAGATGTGGCGGTGACCTTCCCGCGCGAGGCGCTCCACAAGGTCCACCAGGGCGCCCTGGAAGCCCTCCTCGTGGTGCTGACCGTCGAGCGGGCGGTGCGTCAGCACCACCACGCGCTTCCCGGTGAACGGCCACTCCGGGAAGGCCGTGACGACGTCGTAGGTGGCGCGGCCCATGACGAGCACGTCGGCGGAAGCCATCAGGTCGGCGTACCCGGTGTCCTCGGGCGGGTCGGTCTGGACGACGTTCAGCCAGTCGAGGCTGTGGTCGTCGCGCGCGAGGTACCCGTCGAGGCTGATGCCGAGGAAGACCGTGACGCGGGGTGAGGAAGCCATGCCCTCAGTATGTGCCCACAGCCCGGCAGGGCAGTGCGCACACCGGGCGGGCCACGGGCGCAAGCACAGGCCAGAACGTCGCCCGAGGGGGCCTCTTGAGCCTGAGGTCAGAAGCCACTCATGCTCGCCCTGGCTCGGGCGGGAACCGGTGGGTGTGCCGGCGCGCCAGCCTGCAGGACGGTCCTCCGGGCGGCGGGGCGTGCCCATCGGTGTTTGCCGGGTCTGGGGAGGTGGCGCGCCCGCAACGCTGGCGGGAGATTCTGCATGGCCCAAGCGGCAGAGGAGGTTTCTCCTGTGGCCAGAACGGCGGCGCGGGCCGTTTGGCCGCGGCTCACGCCCGCCATGAACGCCCCTGATAGCGTCAACCCCGAAAGGGGAACCAACATGCACAACACGCTGAACAAGATCGCGGCTTCTGTATGCTTCGCGGTGGCTCTGGGAGGCGCAGCGCTCGCGTCCAAACAACCGGTGACCATTCAATACAACGACCTCACGTCCTGCGAGAACCGCCGCCTTCAGCTTCAGCGCGAGCCGATGGTCAGTGACATCTCCAGCTGCTACCGTCCGCCCAACGACCGGTACCATTACTGGCTGAGCTACAACTACAACTACTGACCACGAACAGCGATTAACCCCGGCGAAACAGGCTGCGCAGCAGAGCGGGCCGGATGCTTCCGGCGAACAACGCACTTCCAGGCTGAGCGCCTCCTCAGCGTGCCCATTCGGGTGGCGCCCTCTCCCAAGTAAGGTGATGAGCAGGCTGACGTTCCCGCGCGCGGTGGGGAACACGGCCAGGCCGGGTTTCAGCGCCAGCCAACACTCCAGAGTGAAGGTCGGGGAGGTCTCAGGGGCGTCCATCATGCCAGCACGCACGAAGCCCGGTGAGCTCGGTCATGCCTGGCCGACCCTGAGCAGCCACCCATGTCCGGATCTGCCGGTTGCGGTTGCCGGCCACGAGCTGCAGCATGTTCGGTGGCCCAGGGGGTGTCAGCCAGGTTCCCCTGGACCTTGAGCGTCGCGCGCCCCGGCAACCAGGTCCGTTCCCGCACCAGCGGGTGTGGCGTCTGCGCCTGTGCGAACGGAACAGCTGCCCGGACGAACGCCGCCGGATCGAAGGACTGCACGCCGGCTTGTGGCGTGATGGTTGCGCCGCGCGCGTGGAGGACATTCGGGACGGTGAAGCCCGTCCGCCCCTCAGCGCAGGCGATGCCCCACGTCATCAAGCTCAGGCAAAGCTGCGTATCCGGGTCATACGTCGCACTGGGCTGCTCTGTCCAGGCCGAGCGTACGTTGGGTAGAGCGCCGCCCTGGTCGCCGGTGAATCTGAGGGTCAATCACACCAGCCCCCGCAGGGGACGTCCTGCGGGGGCTGGCCTCTGCGGGGGTGTTTACTGCGCGGGCGCCTGTTGCAGGCGCTCCAGCACCGCCGGGTCTTCGAGGGTGCTGGTGTCGCCGCTGATGGCCTGCCCCGCCGCGATCTGCCGCAGGAAGCGCCGCATGATCTTGCCGCTGCGCGTTTTCGGCAGGGCGTCCGCGAAGCGGATCTCGTCCGGGCGGGCGATCGCGCCGATCTCGCGCGCGACGTGCGCGCGCACGTCGTCAGCGGTGGCCGTGGCGCCGGACTGCAGCGTCACGAACGCGACGATCCCTTCTCCCTTCACGTCGTCCGGGCGGCCGACGACGGCGGCCTCCGCGACGCTCGGGTGCGCCACGAGCGCGCTCTCCAGTTCCATGGTGCCGAGGCGGTGCCCGCTGACGTTCAGTACGTCGTCGATGCGGCCGATGACGGTCACGTACCCTTCGGCGTCGCGGCGCGCGCCGTCCCCCGCGAAGTACACGCCGGGAATTTCCGACCAGTAGCTCTGCTGGTAGCGGTCGTCGTCGCCGTATACGGTGCGGAGCATGCTCGGCCAGGGGCGTTTGAGGACCAGGAAGCCGCCCTCGTCCGGGCCGAGTTCTTGCCCGGTGCGGGTCATGATGGCGGGGTCCACGCCGAACATGGGGAGGCCGGCACTGCCGGGTTTCGCGTCGTGCGCGCCGGGCAGGGTGGTGAGCATGATGCCGCCGGTTTCGGTCTGCCACCAGGTGTCCACGACGGGGCAGTGGCCGCCGCCGACGACGTCGTGGTACCACACCCACGCTTCCGGGTTGATGGGTTCCCCGACGGACCCCAGCAGGCGCAGGCTGCTCAGGTCGTGTCGCTGCACGAACGCGTCGCCGGCGCGCATGAATGAGCGGATGGCGGTGGGCGCGGTGTACAGCACGGTCACGCGGTGCCGTTCGATCATGGCCCAGAAGCGGCTCCAGTCCGGGTGGTTTGGGGCGCCTTCGTACAGGAACACGGACGCGCCGTTCAGCAGCGGGCCGTACACGACGTAGCTGTGGCCGGTGACCCAGCCGACGTCGGCGGTGCACCAGTACAGGTCGTCCGGGCCGAGTTCAAAGACCGCCTGGGTGGTGAGGTACGTGCCGACCATGTACCCGCCGGTGGTATGCAGGACGCCTTTGGGTTTGCCGGTACTGCCGCTGGTGTACAGGATGAACAGCGGGTGTTCGCTGTTCAGTTCGGCGGGGGCGTGCTCGGCGCTGGCGTCCCTGAGGAGGTCGTCCCACCAGAGGTCGCGGCCGGCCTGCATGGGCACGGCCTGCCCGGTGCGGTTCACGACGATGACGTGCTCGATGTCCGGCGTGCCCTTCAGGGCCTCGTCGGCGCTGGCTTTGAGGTTCACGGTGCTGCCGCGGCGGAGGCCGCCGTCGGCAGTGATGAGGACCTTGCTGCCGGCGTCCTTGATGCGTTCGCACAGGGCGCTGGCGCTGAACCCGCCGAACACGACGCTGTGCACGGCGCCGATGCGGGCGCAGGCGAGCATGGCGATGGCCGCCTCGGGAATCAGTGGGAGGTAGAGGGTGACGCGGTCGCCGGCGTGCACGCCGAGGCGCGTGAGGGCGTTCGCGAGCTGGCAGACCTGCGCGTGCAGTTCGTGGTACGTGAGGGTGCGTTGGGTGCCGTCCTCGCCTTCCCAGACGATCGCGCGGGCGTCGCCGCGGGTGGGGAGGTGCCGGTCGAGGGCGTTGTACGCGATGTTCGTGGTGCCGTCCGCGAACCACTGTGCGTGCGGCGGTTGCCAGTCGAGGGCCTGGGTGGGCGCGCGGAACCAGTGGAGTTCGCGGGCGATGTCACTCCAGAAGCCGTCGGGGTCCTGCAGGGAGCGGGCGTACGCGCGGTCGTACGCGTCGCGGGTCCAGCGGACGCGCGCGGCGTACTCGGCGGGCGGGGCGTAGCGGCGGTGTTCGTGCAGGACGTTCTCGATGGACTGGGTCATGGGTGGTCCTTTGCGAGGAGGGGAGAGGCGGGGCCGACCCGCGCACATGGCAATGCACGGTCAAACGCGTTGAAAAGTATGAAAATAATTTTTCCATGTTCGGGGTGTCCACATCAACCCACCCCACCCCGCGCGCCACCGTACACCTAGACAGTCCACACGCGACCTTACGCAAACCTGTGGACTTCCCCGCCCGCGCGCACCACCACGAAATAATCACCGCATGCCCCGCCGCCCCCGACCCCACACCGCCCGTCCCGGCTTCGTGCAGGTGCGCGGCGCCCGCGAACACAACCTCAAGAACCTCCACGTCGAATTCCCCCGCGACGCCCTCGTCGTCTTCACCGGCGTGTCCGGATCCGGCAAAAGCAGCCTCGCGTTCGGCACCCTGTACGCCGAAGCGCAGCGCCGCTACCTCGAAAGCGTCTCCCCGTACGCCCGGCGCCTGTTCCACCAGCTCACCACCCCCGACGTGGACGCCGTCGACGGCCTCCCGCCCGCCGTCGCCCTCCAGCAGACGCGCGGCGCCCCCACCACCCGCTCCTCCGTCGGCAGCGTCACCACCCTCGCAAACCTCGCCCGCATGCTGTACTCCCGCGCCGGCACGTACCCCCCCGGCCAGCCCATCATCTACGCCGAAGGGTTCTCCCCCAACACCCCCGAAGGCGCCTGCCCCACCTGCCATGGCCTGGGCCGCACGTACGACGTCACCGAACGCAGCATGGTCCCCGACGACACCCTCACCATCCGCGAACGCGCCGTCGCCGCGTGGCCGACCGCGTGGGCCGGGCAGAACCAACGCGACATCCTCGTCACGCTCGGCATCGACGTGGACCGCCCCTGGCGCGACCTCCCCCGCGAACAGCGCGACTGGATTCTCTTCACCGACGAGCAGCCCGTCGTGCCCGTGTACGCCGGCCTCACGCCCGCCGAAACGCAACGCGCCCTCAAACGCAACCAGGAACCCAGCTACATGGGCACCTTCACGAGCGCGCGCCGGCACGTCCTGCACACCTTCGCGAACTCCCCGAGCGCCAGCATGAAGAAACGTGCCGCGCAGTACCTCGTGAGCCAGGCGTGCCCCACCTGCCACGGCAAACGCCTCCGCCCGGAATCCCTGGGCGTCACCTTCGAGGGCCTCGACATCAGCGAGCTCGCGCGCCTCCCCCTCACGCGCCTGCGCGCCCTGCTGCACCCGCACGCCACCGGGCAGGCCCCCCAGCCCGGCGACGCCGCGCACCCCGAACAGGCCGAAGCGCGCCTGCGCCTCACCGCCGACCTCGTGCAGCGCCTCGACGTGCTCCTCGACCTGGGCCTCGGCTACCTCACCCTGGACCGCTCCACCCCCACCCTGTCCCCCGGGGAGCTGCAACGCCTGCGCCTCGCCACGCAGCTGTACTCGAACCTGTTCGGCGTCGCGTACGTCCTCGACGAGCCTTCCGCCGGCCTGCACCCCGCCGACACCGAAGCGCTGCTCGGCGCGCTCGACGACCTCAAAGCCGCCGGGAACTCCCTGTTCGTCGTAGAGCACGACCTGAGCGTCATCCGCCACGCCGACTGGATCGTCGATGTCGGCCCGGACGCCGGCGAACGCGGCGGCGACATTCTGTACAGCGGCCCGCCCGAAGGCCTCCGCGACGTGCGCGCCTCCCACACCGCCCGGTACCTGTTCGCGCCGCCCGCACCGCCCCGCACGCCCCGCACCCCCACCCACTGGCTGGAACTGACGGGCGTCACCCGCCACAACCTGCGCGACCTCGACGCGCGCCTGCCCCTCGGCGTGTTCACCAGCGTCACGGGCGTGTCCGGTTCCGGCAAGAGCAGCCTCGTGACCGGCGCGCTCGTCGACCTGCTCGCCCAGCACCTCGGCGCGGCCCTCCCCGCCGACACGGACGACGCCGACCCCGACGAACCCGCCGACGCCCCCACCGAAACGCACGGGCAGCTCGGCGGCGACACGACGGTCGTGCGCCGCCTCGTCCGTGTCGACCAGAAACCCATCGGCCGCACGCCCCGCTCGAACCTCGCCACGTACACGGGCCTGTTCGACCACGTCCGCAAACTCTACGCCGCCACCCCCCTCGCCCGCGAACGCGGGTACGACGCCGGGCGGTTCAGCTTCAACGTCAACGGCGGCCGCTGCGACCACTGCGCTGGCGAAGGCTTCGTGATGGTCGAACTGCTGTTCCTCCCCAGCGTGTACGCCCCCTGCCCGGTGTGCCACGGCGCCCGCTACAACGCCGAAACCCTGGAGGTCGCGTACGCCGGACGCAGCATCGCGGACGTCCTCGCCCTCACCGTCGACGACGCGCACGCGTTCTTCGCGGAGGAGCCGGCCGTGGCGCGCGCCCTCACGACCCTGCGCGACGTCGGCCTCGGGTACCTGCGCCTCGGGCAGCCCGCCACTGAACTCAGCGGCGGCGAAGCGCAACGCGTGAAACTCGCCACGGAACTGCAGCGCGCCGCGCGCACCCACACCGTGTACGTCCTCGACGAACCCACCACCGGCCTGCACCCCGCCGACACCGAACGCCTCACGCAGCAGCTGCACGGCCTCGTGGACGCCGGGCACACTGTGATCGTCGTGGAGCACGACCTGAGCGTCATCGCCGCGAGCGACTGGGTCATTGACCTCGGCCCCGGCGCGGGCGACGAGGGTGGCCGCATCGTCGCCGCCGGCTGCCCCGCGGACGTCGCGCGGGCGCGGGGCAGCCGCACCGCCCCGTACCTGCAGCGCACCCTCGGCGGCGAGCGCCCCTGAGGCGCGTGCGCTGCCCGGACCTGCCCGCTGGCCAGGCCGCTTCAGGCGCCGTCGCCGCGCGCGCTCCACGCGAGAACCCCCGCGAGCCCCAGCACCAGCAGCGCGAACGCCCGCGTGAGCCCGGCGTGCCCGAGCCGCGGGGCGATGCGCGCCGCGAGCGCGCTGCCCGCCAGCCCACCCAGGCCCATGGGGACGGCGTCCCCGACGGGCACGGCCGCGCCGCTCAGTGCGCGCAGGCCGAGCGCCAGGACGCTGTTCAGCGCGATGATCAGCAGGCTGGTCGGCACCGCCTGCCGCATGCCGAGGCCCAGGGCGAGCAGTGCGGGGATGATCACGAAGCCGCCGCCGACGCCGAACACGCCGGTCGTGAGGCCCACGAGCGTGCCGGCCAGCAGCACCTTGCGGCGGGGCACGTGCGCGCCCGCGTCGGCGGGCGGTTCGGGCGTGCGGCCGCGCAGGAGGTTCACGGCGATCAGGACCATCAGGGCCGCGAAGGCGAGCGTGAGGGCGCGTTCGTTCAGGCGGGCGTGCACGAGCGTCCCGGCGGCCGTGCCGAGGGTGCCGGTGAGCACGATGAGGGCGGCCATGCGGTACTGCACGCGGCGCGCGCGGATGTGCGCGCCGAGCGCGCCAGTGGCGTTCGCCGCGACGATCATCAGGCTGGCACCCGTGGCGAGTTTCGGGGGGACACCGAGCACGCCGATGAGGAGCGGCACGGTCAGGAGGCTGCCACCGCCGCCCACCAGCCCGAGCGCGAGCCCAATGGGCACGCCGAGCAGCGCGGCGGTGAGGGCACGTTCGGGCGTCACGGGTGCGCGGCGGTCCACGCGGCGTACCCGCCGGCCAGTTCGCGCACGTCCGCAAAGCCGCGCGTGCGCAGCAGGCTCGCGGCGGCGGCGGAGCGCGCGCCGCTCTGGCAGTACACGGTGACGGGCGTGTCGCGCGGCAGGGTCTGAAGGTCGCGCGTGAGGTGCGCGGCAGGGCGCAGCAGCGCGCCCGGGAGGTGCCCGGCGGCGTGCTCGGCGGTGGTGCGGACGTCCAGCAGGGCCGCGTCGTGGGGGAGCGCCCCGGGGGGCAGGGGCGGATAAGGGCGGGTGGGCAGGCCGTGCAGGTCCGTGACGTACCCGGCGACGCGGTCCAGGCCGACGCGCCACAGCCGGGCGCGCAGGGCGTGCGCGTGCGCGGCGTCGCGGGCGAGCAGCACGAGCGGGCGCGGGTCGGCGTCCGGGTCGATCAGCCACGCCGCCCACGTTTCGAGGTGCGGACCGTCCGGGAGGTGCAGGGCGTTCGGGAGGCTGCCGGCGTGGTAGGCGCCGCGCGGGCGCGTGTCGATCAGCAGGCCGTCGAGGACGGCGCTCGCGGGGAGGGCGGGCAGGGGCGTGCTGGGGGTGAGGGGCGGGCCGGCGCGGTTGTCGCGTTTCATGCGCGCGAAGTACGCGGGGGCGTCCGGCTGGTCGGCGAGCAGCGTGCGCGTGAAGCCGTCCTCGTCATTGCGCGCGACGTAGGGCGCCCACCACGCGCGCTGCGTTTCCGCACCGACGGTGCTGGAGGGTTGCGTCCCGAGGGCCTTGCCGCAGGCGCTGCCCGCGCCGTGCCCGGGCCAGATGGGCGTGCCGGGCGGCAGGGGGAGGAAGTGGTCGCGCAGCGCGCCGAACAGCTGGCGCGCGCCGGTGAAGCGGGTGTCGTGGCCGCCGGCGGCCTCGTCGAGCAGGTCGGGCCGGCCGACGTCGCCGACGAACACGAAGTCCCCGGTGAGCAGGGCGGTGTCGCCGTGGCGGTCGGTGATCAGGAAGCTGAGGTGTTCGGGGGTGTGGCCGGGTGTGTGGAGGGCCTGCACGCGGACGTACCCGACGTGCAGGGTGTCGCCGTGGTGCAGGGGGGTGTGCGGGTAGGTGGGGGTCCAGTCGGGGCCGCCTTCAGCGCTGAGGTGCAGTTCGGCGTGCGCGCGGGCGCTGAGTTCGCGGGCGCCGCTGAGCAGGTCGGCGTGGAGGTGCGTTTCGGTGACGTGGGTGATGCGCAGGCTGTGCTGCCGCGCGAGGTCGAGGTACGCCTGCACGTCGCGGTGCGGATCGACGACGAGGGCGACGCCGACGTCCGGGCAGCCGATCAGGTAGCTGGCCTGGGCGAGGTCGTCGTCGTAGAGGCGGTGGAGGAGCATGCCTCACCGTATACCCCCTCCCCCTATGCGTCAAGTACCCCGGGGGGGTATACTCTTGGGGTGAGTGCCCCCGTGCCCGTCGCCGACCACCAAGCCGAAAAAACCCGCATCCTCAACCGCCTGCGCCGCCTCGAAGGTCAGATCCGCGGCCTGCAGAAAATGGTCGAGGACGACAAGAACTGCGTGGACGTCATGACGCAGCTCGCCAGCGCCAAAAGCGCCCTGGACGCCACCGGCGACGTCATCCTCGAAACCTACCTCACCCTCTGCCAGGCGCGCGGCGACACCCCCACCGACCTCATGCGCCTCCTCAAACTCGCCCGCTGACCCCCGCATACGCCGCCCAGACGAGGGCTTCGGTGTCGGTCCAGCCGAGGCAGGCGTCGGTGACGCTGACGCCGTACTGGAGGGGTTGACCGGCGGGGGTGAGGGGCTGCTTGCCGGGGTGGAGGTGACTTTCGAGCATGAGGCCCTTGAGGCTGGTGGTGCCACGGGCGCGCTGCTGAAGGACGTCGCGCCAGACGTGGGCCTGGCGGGTGTGGTCGCTGCGGCTGTTGGCGTGGGAGCAGTCGACGAGGATGGCGGGGTGATGCCCGGCAGCGCGCAGCAGGGCTTCGGTGTCGGCGACGCTGTGGGCGTCGAAGTTGGGGCCCGGCGTGCCGCCCCGCAGGATCACGTGCCCGTCCGGGTTGCCGCTGGTGTGCACGATGCACGCGCGGGCGTCCTCGGTGATGGTGAAGAATGCGTGCGGGTGCTTCGCGGCGGTGATGGCGTCCACCGCGAGCTTGACGCTGCCGCCCGTGCCGTTCTTGAAGCCCATGGGGGCACTCACGGCGCTCGCCATGACGCGGTGCGTCTGGCTCTCGACGGTGCGCGCCCCCAGGCACCCCCACGCGAGCAGGTCGAACAGGTACTGCGGCACGAACGGGTCGAGCAGTTCCGTGGCGACGGGCAGCCCCAGTTCGTTGATGCGGCCCATCAGTGCGCGCGTGCGGTGCAGGCCGGTGCTGAGGTCGTAGGCGCCGTTCATGTGAGGGTCGGTGAGGAAGCCGCGCCAGCCGACGGTGGTGCGGGGCTTCTCGACGTACACGCGCATGACGAGCTCAAGGCGGTCACGGGTGCGTTCGCGGAGGTGCGCGAGGCGGTGAGCGTAGTCGAGGGCGGCGTGCTCGTCGTGGATGCTGCACGGTCCGAGGATCAGCAGCAGGCGGTCGTCGTGGCCGTGCAGGATCGCGCGGATGGCGTCGCGCGCGGCGAGCACCGTGCGTTCCGCGCGCGCCGTCAGCGGCAGCACCGTCTTCAGTTCCCGCGGCGTGACGAGCTGAACGTCCGCGTGAACGTCGGGGCGGTCGAGGGTCGCGGTCACGCTCAGGCCCCCAGCGTCGCGCCGCCGTCCACGACGACGTCCTGAAGGGTCACGTGCCGCGCCGCGTCGGACAGCAGGAACGCGACGACGCCCGCCACGTCCTGCGGCTGCGCGATCCGCCCGAGCGGAATGCCCGGCCGGTACGCATCCAGCGAACCGCGAATTACGGCGTCTGCGCCGTGCGCCTCTGTCCACAACTGCCGCCCCATGCGGGTGTCGGTACTGCCGGGCGACACGGTGTTGCAGCGCACGCCGTGCGGCGCGAGCTCCAGCCCAAGGCAACGCGTCAGGTGCGCGGTGGCCGCCTTGGACGCCGCGTACGCGCCCATGCCCGCGCGGGCCACGTGCGCGGCATTCGACGTGACCGTCACGATGGCGCCGCGCCCGCGCGGCGCCATGCGCCGCCCGACTGCGCGCCCGGTCAGGAACGGCCCGGTGGTGTTCACGGCGAACGTCCGCGCCCAGTCCTCGTCGCTGTACGTGGTGAGCGCGCCGGGCCGCAGGATGCCGGCTGCGTTCACGAGCGCGTCAATCGGCCCGAGCGTCCGCTCGATCTCGTCCACCAGCTCCTCCACGCGGCGCGCGTCCGTGACGTCGAGCGCCGCGGCGCGCGCCGCGTGCGGGGCTGCGGGCGCGTGGAGGTCCGTGGCGACCACCCGGTACGCCTGCTGCCCCAGGTGCGCCACGATGGCCGCGCCAATCCCGCCCGCCGCGCCGGTCACGAGTGCCACCGGGCCTGCCGCGTGCGGGCCGGTCACGCGCGCACCGCCGGGAACACCAGGGACCGGTGCGGGTGGCGGACGCCGTCCATCAGGCCGGCGAGGAACGCCGCGTGGTGTGCTTGGAGGGTCGCGGCGTCGTACAGGCGGGGGTGCCCGTCGAGCGCGAACGTGAGGCGCTCCGCCCACCCTGTGAACGCGAACGCCAGGTCCTCCACCGGCCCGGACGCCACGTTGCGCGTGCGCACCTGCAGGGCCGCGCCGAGGTTCAGCGGCGCCGCGAACGGGATGACGTTCACTTCCGGGCCGAACAGGCGGTGCCCGTTCAGGTCCGCCCACAAGTCCTCGTAACGGTACCGCGCGTGCGGACGCGCGGCCCGGTAGGCGGCGTCGGCCTGCCCCGCAAGGTCCGCGAGGCTCGCGCCGTCCTCGGCGTTCACGCGCAGCGGCAGCAGGTTCATGGTGAGGCATGGGACGCGCGCCGCGACGCTCCCGAGCCGCGCCATGCTCGGCACCGCGAGGAACACGTGCCGCTCGCCCGTGCGGGCCCGCCAGTACGCGGCGGTCGCGGCGAACAGCAGGTTCGGCCACGGGGTGCGCAGCGCGTCCGCGCACGCGCGCAGGGCGCGCACGTCCTCGGCGCTCAGGTCTCCGGTGACGCGCGTGCCGCGCGCGAGGCCCAGGTCGAGGAGCGGCGCGGGCGTGTGCGGGATGTCCGCGTACAGCTTCATCCAGTACGCGCGGTCCGCCTGACGGGCGGCGGAGGTCGCGTACGCGGCATCCTCCGCCACGACGGGCGCATACGCCGCGAACGGCGCGCCGACGGCCGGACCGCCCGTGAGCGCGCGGTAGTGTTCGGCGACGCGCGCGCCGAACAGCGCCACGCCGTACCCGTCGAGGGCGATGTGGTGCGTGCGCATCACCCACCAGTGGTGGTCGTCTGCGAGGACGTACAGCGTATGGTCTGTGAGGTGCCCGCGCGTCAGGTCGAACGGCGCGTCGAGGTGCGCGCGCAGGTGCGTTTCGGCGTGCGCGGCGGCGTTCGGGGTGCCGCGCAGGTCCACGAGCGTCATCGGCGTGGGCGCCGCCGCGCCCGGGTGCTGCACGCCGCGCTCGCCGGGGCCGTCCAGGCGTGCGCGCAACGCTTCGGCTTCCAGCATCGTGAGGTGCAGCGCGCGCTCGAACGCGTCGCGTTGCAGGGGGCCGCGCACCTCGGTGCAGTCGGCGGTGTGGTTAAGGGTGTGGTCGGGGTGCGCCTGCTGCTCGGCCCACAGGCTGCGCTGCGCCGCCGTGAGCGGCAGGGTGCCAGTCAGGGTCATGCGCCCACTCCCGCGCTCAGGCGCCGCAGGACGCCGCCGACGGTGGGGTCCGCGACGACGTCCGCGTACGTGATGGTCGCGCCCGCGCCCGTCCAGGCCTCCACCAGCAGCATCAGGCGAATGGAGTCCAGGCCGAGCAGCAGCAGATCGTCGTCGTCGCGCAGGTCGTCCGCGCTCAGGCCGACGTGCGCGGCGAGGTCCGCGCGGACGCGGGCGGGGGAGAGCGCCGCAGCGGGCGCCGGCAGCGCGTCCAGCACCTGCCGGGTGCTCAGGACGCTCGCGCAGCGTCCGGCGGCGTACGTCAGCGCCTGATCGTGCTGCGCGCGCGTGAAGTCCGCGACGGCGTCGCCGATCAGGAACGCCTGCGTGTCGTGCATGAACGCGTCCGCGGCGGTGAGCAGGCACCCAATGTTCGCGTACACGCCGCAGATGAGCAGCTGGTCGCGGCCCCACGCGCGCAGCTGCTCGCGCAGGGGCGTGCGCACGAACGCGCTGTACCGCCATTTCGTGAGGACCGTGTCGCCGCCTTGCGGCGCGACGGCCGGGTGCACGCGCACCTGCGCGGGGTCGTCGCGCAGGCCCGGCCCCCAGAAGTCTGTGAGGAGCGCGCGGTCCGCCGGAGCCTGATCGCCGGGCTGCGCGGTGTACACGACGGGAATGCCGAGCGCGCGGCACCGTTCCAGCAGCGCGTTCACGTGCGCGAACAGTTCCGGGATGGGGGCGTGCGCCGCGTCGTAGAAGTCCAGGAAGTACTGCTGCAGGTCGTGCACGAGCAGCACGGTGCGCGCGGCGTCCGGCGTCCAGGGCACGCGGCTCCGCGGGAGGTCGCTTTCGGTCGGCATGGGGTACGTGGCGATGCGGGGAATCATTGGGGGCTCCGTTCGTTCAGGCGGGCGCGCAGGGCGACCTTGTTGGTCTTGCCGAACGCCGTGCGGGGCAGGGCATCGACGAATTCGATCAGGTCGGGGGTTTTGTAGTCGGCAAGGCCGGCGGCGCGCACGTGCGCCTTGAGGTCCAGCGCGAGGCGCGGCGTGGCCGCGCCTGTGAGCTGCACGAACGCGCAGGTGCGTTCGCCGAGCCACGCGTCCGGGAGGCCGACCACGGCGACGTCGTGCACGGCCGGGTGCGTGAGCAGCACGTGCTCGATCTCCTCGGCGGCGACCTTCTCGCCCGCGCGGTTGATCTGGTCCTTGTGCCGCCCGGTGACTTCCAGGTACCCGTCGGCGCGGCGGGTGACGACGTCGCCGGTGCGGTAGTACCCTTCGGGCGTGAACGCGCGGCGGTTGTGGTCGTCCGCGCGGAAGTACCCACGGATCGTGTAGGGGCCGCGCGTGAGCAGGTGCCCGGGCACGCCGGCGGGGACGTCCTCGTCGTCGTCGTTCACGATGCGGACCTCGTCGTGCAGGCTGATGGGGCGGCCCTGCGTGTGGTACACGAGCGACGCCGGGTCGCCCGGACGGGTGTAGTTCACGAGCCCTTCGGCCATGCCGAACACCTGCTGCAGGGCGCAGCCGAGCACGTCCGGCACCTGCCGCGCGACATCCGCGGCGAGGGGCGCGCCGCCCACCTGCAGGAGTTGCAGGCAGCCGGGCGTGCCGTGCGTGCGGGCGTGCTGCAGCCACACGAGCAGCAGCGCGGGCACGAGCGCCGCCATGGTCACGCCGTGCCGCTCGATGAGCGGGAAGGTCGTGGTGGGCGTCGGGTCGGGGGCGATCACGACGGTGCCGCCCGCGTGGAGCACGCCGAGCGTGCCGGGGGAGCTGAGCGGGAAGTTGTGCGCGAGCGGCAGCGCCGCGAGGTACACGGTGTCCGGGCCGAGCGCGCAGATGTCCGCGCTGGCGCGGACGCTGTACAGGTAGTCGTCGTGCGTGCGCGGAATGAGTTTTGGCGTGCCGGTGCTTCCGCCGGACAGCTGGTAGAGCGCCACCGTGGAGGCGTCCACCGGGGTGGGGGGGAGGTCGCCCGCCTCGTCCGGGGCGCGCAGCGGCGTGAATTCCGCGGCGTCCCCGAGGATGAACACGTGCCGGAGGCTGGGGGCGGCGGCGACGGCGGCGCGCGCGAGGCGGCGGTGGTCGAACCCGCCGTGCTCGTCGACGGTGACGTACGCGCGCGCGTCAGTGTGCGCGCAGAAGAAGGTGATTTCGCGCTCGCGGTGCGCGGGGAGCGCCATGATGGGCGCCGCGCCGACACGCATCAGGCCGAAGCATACGGGGAAGAACGCCGCCCGGTTCGGGAGCTGCACGACCACGCAGTCCCCGGCCTGCAGGCCGCTGCGGGCGAACAGCGTCGCGTACCGCTCGGCCTGGGCGTGCAGGTCAGCGTACGTGACGGTGTCGTCACCGTGAATCAGCGCGGTGCGGTGCGCGTGCAGGCGGCTGGTGCGGTCCAGCCACGCGCTGAACGTCTCGCCGCGCCAGTACCCGAGTCGGCGGTACTCGGCGGCCACGTCGGGTGGCCAGGGCGTGAAGTCGGCGTTCACAGGGCCTCCCCGTCGGCGTGCACGCCGAGGGCGTGCAGCATGGTGCGGAATTTCGCGGCGGTTTCGCGGCGTTCGGCGGCCGGGTCGGACGCGCCGACGATGCCCGCGCCCGCGTACAGGCGCGCCTCGCGCCCGCGCACGTCCGCGCAGCGGATCGTGACGGCCCATTCGCCGTCGCCGTCCGCGTCCATCCATCCGACGGCGCCCGTGAACAGGTCCCGCTCGAACGGTTCCGTACGGCGGATGAACGCGCGGGCGGCGTCGTGCGGGACGCCGCAGACGGCGGGCGTCGGGTGCAGGCGGCGCACGAGGTCGAGGGCGCTGGTGCGCGGGTCGCGGAGCGTGCCGGTGATGCGGGTGGCGAGGTGCCAGAGCGTGGCGGTTGGGACCACGCGGGGCTGCTCGGGAACGTGCAGTTCGGCGCACAGGGGCGTGAGGGCGCTGCGGATGGCGTCCACGACGAGGGCGTGCTCGTGGAGGTCCTTGGCGCTGCGCGCGAGGGCGTGGGCGCGTTCGGCGTCCTCAGCGGGGTCGTGGGCGCGCGCGCAGGTGCCCGCCATGGGGTGCAGGTGCACCTGCTGGCCGTGTCGGGTGAGCAGCAGTTCCGGGCTGGCGCCCAGCAGGTGCGTGTCGGGGCCGGTGCGCAGCGCGAACGTGTAGCCGTCCGGGTTGCGCTGCGCGAGGTGCCGCAGGACCGCCGCGCGGTCGATGACGTCGTCGAGGGTGACGTGCAGGGTGCGCGCGAGCACGACCTTGCGCAGCGTGCCGTCCTGGCAGGCGCGGCGTGCGGCCTGCACCTGCGCTTCGTACGCGTCCGGGGTGGGCGTCGGCTGGAGCCGGGCAGTGCGGGGCGCGGGCGTACCGGGGTGGGGGAGGGCGGGGAGGCGCCCGGCCTGCTGCGTGCGCTGCGCGCGGAGCAGCAGCGCGGGTTGCTCCGCGTGGAAGGGGACGGCGCCCACCAGCAGGGGGCGCGTCTGTCCGGGTCGGGGGCGGAGCAGGTCGGTGGCGTGCGCGGTCAGTTCAGGGGTGGGGACGGCGCGCTGGTCAAGGGCGCCCTGCCCGAGCAGGGTGCGGGTGGGCGAGGCGTAGAAGAAGCTGGCGTGGTCGTTGTAGGCGTGCAGGAGGTGCGTGGCCGATGACGGGGTGTCCGGCGTTCCGGCTGGAACGTCGGCAGTGAGGCTGACGGGCATGGAGGCTCCTTGGACGGGTGGGTGAGGATCGCCGCGCGGGGTTCCCAGGCCGCGCGTGGCTTGCGACGAATGCCCGGCTAAAGTAAATTTATCCGAGTGGTTTTGTCAAGTTTAGAAGGTCCATGACCACACCCCCGACCCCACCAGCGCCCAGCGCACCCGCACCACCCCACCCGCTCCCGCCACAACCGCCCACCCCGGCCCCACCTTCCGCACCTCCACCGACAACAGCGTCTCCCCGGCTCCCGCCACCCCCGCCTTGAACGCCGCCTCCCGCACCGAAAACAGCACCCGCCGCCACGCCACCTCCCCCAACCCCAGGCGCGGCAGCGCCCGCTCACCCACCGTCAGGAACGCCCCCGGCACCTCCCCCGACACCTCCACATCCACCCCCAATCGGCCTGACCCGACCAGCGCCACCGTCAACCCCCCACTGTGCGACACCGACCCCCCCAGCCCCACCGGCCACCGCGGACCCCGCCGCCCGCCGTCCACCGGCACCCACCGCCCGCCGCGCAGCGCCTCCACTGCCACCGCCGCGCAGCGCCGCCCCGCACGAAACGCCCGCACCCGCGCGCCCGGCGCGCGCGCCAACCACGCCGGCACACCCACCAGCGCGCCCGAACGCTGCCCACGCACTCCCCAGTGCGCCCCCACCAGCACCATGTCCGGCACGTCATCCCACTGCGCCGCCACCACCACGCCCGGCGGCACCGACGCCGCCACCACGCGCACGCCCGCCCGCACCGCTTCCCACCCCCACGGGTCCAGCGGCGTTCCCCACGCACTCACCTACCCACTCTCCGCCGCGCCCACCCGCACGTCAAGCCACCACATGAGAAGGTGAGCAACAGCGTGAGATTCCTGTAAGACGACCCTCCGTAGTCTTAACCCATGAACGCCCGCGTCTCCTTCACGCTCCAGGGCACCCCCGTGCTGCACGCAGAAGGCCGCATGTGTCTCGGTGTCGTCCGCCTCAACGCGACCACCCGCACCGCCCGCCCCTTCGCGTGGCCGCACCGCCCCCCCACCGAAGTGGAAACCTGGCGTCTCGCCGACGGCCGCCTCCTGCGCATCACCCGTCCAGCCGGCACCCCCACCTGGACCGTCGAGGCCGTCCTCGACGAGCACGCCGCCTGAGGAACCCCGCACGCCACGCCGACCCTCGTCCCGCGTGAACCCGCCCGGCCACCGGCAAACCGCTCATCCAATTGACGACCGCGTGCATACCACAGGAGCGATGATGGACGTGTTCGACCCGGCCCTGCTCGACAACGCGGCCCAAAGCCCCTGGGGCACCCCCGGCACCTTCGCCGTCATTGAACGGCGCGGCCGCCCCTGGCGTCTCACCTGCATCGAAACCGCCGAGGAGCACCTCTACACCGTCCACGGCGGGCAGCAGTACGCGCGCGACACGGGCTTCCGGCTGAACGCCACCGCCGCCAACCGCACCGACCAGCTGGTGCCCCTCACGGAAGCGCGCCTCACGTACCTGCAGGTCCTCGCGTTCCAACGGGAGGTCACGCAGTGGCAGCCGAGCCTGGACGCCCCCGCCCAGGTCCGCGCGTACGGCGCCCTCGCGCGCGCCTGGCGGCAAGCCAGCGGCCCCACCAGCTGATACCCCACACGCCGGCTGAAGCGCCGTCGTCAGCCGGCGTGTGGGGGTTTCCTTCAGGGGCCTGCGTCCCCATAGTGTCATCGGCTGTTCCCGGTACGGGTTCTGGTCGGCGGACAGTATGCTCGAAGTCTGGTTGTGCCTGCTCACCCAGAGTATTCACGACCTTGAGGATGCTCCCCTGTGGCTGAAGGAGGCGCGTAACGCCTGTGGCGCAGGTCCGCACAGTTCAGCGGCACGGGCGGCGTCTCAGCGCTCTTGGACGGCCAGGTGAACGACCCCGCGAACCTGGCCATGCTGATGCCTTTCGCCGCGCGGGCGGTGCGTTCCCCGCTGGCCTTGAGTGACACTGCCTCACAGGCGCCCTACAGCCTCTCCCGGCGGCGCCCGCCACGCACTGGAGGCGTGATGTGGACACGCGCCAGCTCGTGGTGGTCGGGTCGAACTTCATCACACTGCTGAAGGGGAGACGACGTTCCACAGCGCGCCCCCCCGTGTTCTGAGGCCACTCGGGACCAGCATCAGCGCCTCCCTCCCGCTCAACCCTAGCCCATGCTCGCCCAGGCGTCCCTGGCTTGAAGCAGGGTGCATGCTCGCCCGTTCCCGGCGGTCGTTTGATGCCCACCTTCGGTCTAAAAGAGGCCGAAGGTGGGCATTGACGGTGCAAAGTCGCGGTGCCACAATCCGGGCACTGCTAGTCCTGGCCTTTCGTCCCTGCCGCTCCCGTGTGGCGGCGGGCGTCCCCTCTCGTTCGGAGCGCGCATGCGACTGTTATCAAAACGCGTACGGCAGGACCGCGAGGAAGTGCTGGAGCTGGTGTTCTGGCTGGGCCGCGCGTCACGCGTGCAGCTGATGCAGATCACCGGCTGGTCCAAGACGAAGGTGCTGTCGGTCGTCGCGGAGTTGCTGGAGACGCGCTGGCTGACCGAGAGTGAACCGCTCGCGTCCACGGGGGGGCGCCGCGCGAGCAGCCTCACGCTGAATGGGCGGCGGGGCTGCGTGCTGGGCGTGGCGCTGGGCGCCACCAGCCTCGTGGTGACGCTGTCCGACCTGAACCGGGCCGCGCTCGACCAGCGCACGCAACGCATCGAGCGGCTGGATGACGTGGAGGGCGTCACGCAGGCCATTCTCGGGGCGTGCCGTGACCTGTTGCGCCGCGTGGAGTGCGGCGCCCTCGTGACGGTGGGCGTGGGCGTGCCGGGCCCGGTGGACGCGCGCGCGGGCGCCCTGATCAGCCCGCCGCTGATGCCCTCCTGGGACGGTTTCCCGCTGCGGGACACCTTGCAGCGGGCGCTCGGGGCGCCCGTGTACGTCGACAACGATGTGAACGTTCTCGCGCTCGGGGAGCTGGAGCGGCAGCGGCGCGGCGCGGCCGCGTGGCACGGCGATGAGACGTTCATCGTCGTGAAGCTCGGCACGGGCATCGGCGCGGGTATCATCTCGCACGGGGACCTGCACCGCGGCGCGGACGGCGCCGCGGGCGACATCGGGCACATCATCGTCGCGCCGCACGGCCCGCCATGCCACTGCGGCAACACCGGCTGCCTCGAAGCGGTCGCCGGCGCGGCGGCACTCGTGCGCGCTGCCGAACAGGCCGCGCGCACGGGCCTGAGCCCGCTGCTCGCGGAGGCGCTCCGCGACCGTGGGGCCCTGCAGGCGCCGGACATCGCGGCGGCGGCGCACGCCGGAGACGCCGCCGCGAACACCGTCATCCGGCAGGCGGGCACGCATGTCGGCCAGGTCCTCGCGGGCCTCACGAACTTCTTCAACCCGCGCGCGCTGTACCTCGGCGGCGGCGTCTCCGACATCGGGCTGTCGCTGCTCAGCAGCGTCCGGCAGAACGTGTACGCCCACTCGCTGCCGCTCAGCACCCGCCAGCTCACCATCGACCACCTGCCGGACAAACGCAGTGCCGGGCAGCGCGGCACGTGGGCGCTCGGCATGATGCAGGCCATCCGGGAGGAACAACTCACATGAACCCAATTGACCCTTACCGTGCCGCCGTCGTCGGCGTCGGCTTCATCGGCGCGGCGCACATCGAAGCGCTCCGACGCCTCGGCGTGCCCATCGCCGGCGTGCTCGGCCGTGACGCTGGCCCCTCCGCCGCGCGCGCCCAGGCGCTCGGCCTGCGCGCGTACGGCAGTTACGACGAACTGCTCGCGGACCCGGACGTGCACGTCATCCATGACTGCGGCCCGAATGACGTGCACGCGGACCTGAACGTCCGCGCGCTGCGCGCCGGCAAGCACGTCCTGTCCGAAAAGCCGCTTGGCGTGACCGCCGCCGAGTGCGCCGCGCAACTCCGCGCCGCGCAGGACGCGAACCGGCTGCACGGCGTGAACTTCACGTACCGCGGGTACGCGGCCGTGCAGCAACTGCGCGATCTCGTGCAGTCCGGCGCGCTTGGGGAACTGCGGTACGTGCGCGGGCATTACCTGCAGGACTGGCTGCTGTTCCCCACGGACCACAACTGGCGCACGGAAGCGCCCGCCGCGGAGACGCGCGCCGTGGCGGACATCGGCTCGCACCTCGCGGACCTGACGCGGTACGTGACGGGCCGAGCGCTGGAGCGCGTGCTCGCGCGCTTCAGCCGCATGCACGACACGCGCGTGCGTCCCGCGCACGGCGCCGTCACGTTCGCGGCGGGCGACGGCGAAGGCACGCCGTACCCCGTGCAGACCGAAGATCAGGCGAGCATCTGGGTGGACTGCGCGGGCGGCGTGCGCGCCACCTTCGAGCTGTCCCAGGTCGCCGCCGGGCACAAGAACGACCTCGAAATCGAACTGTTCGGCACGCAGGGCTCCGCGCGCTGGCGGCAGGAACGCCCGGAGGAACTCCTGCTCGGTAGCCGCCGCGACGAGCGCGTCCTGCGCCTCAAGGACCCCGCGCACCCGTTCACGCACTACCCGCCCGGTCACCCGGAAGGCGTCCCGGACGCCATCACGAACGTCATCCGCGCGTTCTACGCCACGCTGCGCGGCGAAACGCAACCCTACCCGACCTTCGAGGACGGCCTCGCCGCCGCGCAATTCACGGACGCCGCGTACCTCAGCCACACCCGCGGCGACTGGGTGAACGTCCCCGCCACCCCCCAGGAGGCCCTATGAAACTCGGTGTGTTCACGCCCGTGTACGGCGCGCTGCCCCGCACGGCCATGCTCGACCGCGTCGCCGCGCTCGGCCTGGACGGCCTTGAGCTCGCTGCGGGCGGCTACCCCGGCACCGCCCACGCGGACCCCGCCGCGCTGCTCGCCGACCCCGCGCAACTCGAGGCGTTCCGCCGTGAACTCGCAGCGCGCAACCTGCAGGTCCTCGCGGTCAGCGTGCACGGCAACCCCCTCCACCCGGACGAGGACCGCGCCCGCCGGGACCACGACGACTACCGACGCGCCCTGGAGCTCGCGGCGCGCCTGAACGTCGAAACGGTCGTGACGTTCTCCGGCTGCCCCGGCGGCTCGCCCGCCGACCGCACGCCGAACTGGATCACCGCGACGTGGCCTCCGGAATTCCTCGATGCGCTCGACTGGCAGTGGCAGGAACGCGTCCTCCCGTACTGGAGTGCGGAATCCGCGCACCTGCGCACCCTGGGCCTGCGCGTCGCCTTGGAACTCCACCCGGGGTTCGTGGCGTACAACCCCGCCACGCTCCTGAAACTCCGCGCCGGCACCGGCGACAACGTCGGCGTGAACTTCGACCCCAGCCACCTGTACTGGCAGGGCATCGACCCGCTCGTCGCCATCCGCGAACTGCGCGGCGCCATCCACCACTTCCACGCGAAAGACACGCAACTGCACCGCCAGAACATCGAGCGTAACGGCGTGCTGGACCTCACGCCGTACGACCGGATCAGCGAGCGGTCCTGGACGTTCCGCAGCGTCGGCAGCGGCCATGACGAACTGCACTGGTCCCGCATCATGGCGGAACTGCGCCTCGCCGGGTACGACGGCGCCATCAGCATCGAACACGAGGACGCGCTCATGTCCGTCGACGAGGGCCTGCACCGCGCCGTCGACACCCTGCAGCGCGTGATCCTGCGCGAAGCGCCCGCCCAGGCGTGGTGGCTGGACTAACCCCACCCGCCCCCTCACCTCACCCACGGAGGCCCCCATGACAGCAGCACCCCTGCGGATCGGCGTTGTCGGCGTCGGCAACATCAGCCCCATCTACCTCAGCGCCCCCCGGACCTTCCCGGCCCTCACCATCACCGCCGTGAGCGACCTCGACCTGGAGCGCGCGCGTGCCCGCGCCGACGAGTTTGGCGTGCCCCGCGCCCTCCCCCTCGGGGACCTCCTCCGCGACGACGATGTCGACGTCATCCTGAACCTCACCATTCCCGCGGCGCATGCCGAAGTGGCGCTCGCCGCCGTCGAGGCCGGGAAGCACGTGTATAACGAAAAGCCCCTCTCCATCGACCTCGAAGCGGGGCGAACGCTGCTCGCCCGCGCGCACGAACGCGGCGTGCGCGTCGGCTGCGCGCCCGACACGTTCCTCGGCGGCGGCCTCCAGACCGCCCGGAAAGCCCTCGACGACGGCCTGATCGGCGAGCCGGTCGCCGCGACGGCCTTCATGCTCGGCCACGGCCCGGAAAGCTGGCACCCCAACCCCGACTTCTTCTACCAGCCCGGCGCCGGCCCGATGTTCGACATGGGCCCGTACTACCTCACCGCGCTCGTGAACATGCTCGGCCCCGTCCGCCGCGTCAGCAGTTCCGCACGCGCGTCGTTCGCGGAACGCATCGCCGGGGCGGGCGACGCTCCCGGGCGGCGCATCCCCGTGCGCACCCCCACGCACATTGCCAGCGTCCTCGACTTCGAGGCGGGCCCCATCGCCACGCTCGTCACTAGCTTCGACGTGTGGGCCGCCGACGTGCCCCGCCTCGAAATCTACGGCACCGAAGGGACCCTCAGCCTGCCCGACCCGAACACCTTCGGCGGGCCTGTCCGCGTCCGCCGCGCCGGGTCGGACGCATGGACGGACCTGCCCCTCACGCACCCGTACGCCGAGAACAGCCGCGGCATCGGCCTCGCGGACCTGGCCGCCGCGCTCCGCACCGGCCGCGCGCACCGCGCGAGCGGCGAACTCGCCCTGCACGTCCTGGAAGTCATGCACGCCACGCTGCGCGCCTCCGACCTGGGCCGGCACATCGACATTCACGCGCGCCCCCCGCGCCCTGACGCCCTCCCCCAGGGGCACGACGAGGAGGTTCTGGCATGAACGACATTCACATTGGCGTGCAGCTCTACACCCTGCGGGACCAGACGGCGCACGACATGGCGGGCGTCCTGCGCCGCCTCGCAGGCATCGGGTACGCGGGCGTGGAATTCGCCGGGACCGGCAACCTCAGCGTCCGCGAAGCCCGCGCGGTGCTGGATGACGTGGGCCTCCGCGCTGCCGCGTGCCACGTGGGCGCCGCCGCGCTCCGCGCGGACTTCGACGGCGCCGTCTCCCAGGTGGAGGAACTGGGGGCCGCGTACGTCGTGTGTCCCTACATCGATCCGCAACTCGCGCGTGACCTGCCCGCCTGGCTGGCGTTCGCGGATGAGCTGGAGGCGTGGGCGCAGGCGACGCGCGCGCGTGGGTTGACATTCGCGTACCACAACCACGATTTCGAGTTCGCCGCGCAGCATGACGGGGCGTACGCGTTCGACCTGCTGTTCGGCCGCGCACCGACCGTACAAGTCGAACTGGACGTCGCCTGGGCGCATGCGGGCGGTGTCACGCCCCGCGAGTATCTGTCGAAGTACGCGGGCCGTACCCCTCTGGTACACCTCAAGGACCTCCGCGTGGAGGAGGGGCAGTTCGTGACCGTGGAACTGAATCAGGGGGAGGTGAATCTCGCGGCCGCCATTGCGGCCGCGCCCACAGTCGGAGCCCGTTGGCTGATTGTCGAGCAGGACTTCTGCCAGAGGGACCCGCTGGAGAGTGTTACGGCCAGCCTGGGGTGGTTGAAGGAGCATCTGGGCAGTCAGCCGGCGTGAGCGCGGTGCAAGAGGGGAGCTTGAAGCTCCCCTCTTGCACTTTCGACTAGAACAAAAATTTTATACAAAGACGTTTTGGAGTCCTTGAGCTGGCTGCTTAGCGCTGAAACAACCCCTTCAATATCACTGGTGGCTTAAAGGCCTCTGCTCCAGCGCGAGCCACAAGACAGAAAGTGCCGCGCGACAGTTCAGCAGTTCCTGCTCATGCCCGTAGAATGCGATCAATGGGGACGGAAGCAGCATTATCAAGTGAGACGCTGGTCGAGTTCCGGCAGGCGCTGGAGGCGTTCGATCTTGATGAGGTGTGGCCCCACCTGGCGCCGTACCTCCCTGGGGTGGAGGGGTCCGCGACGCAACGGAACTACCGGAGCGGCGTGAAGGAGTTTATCGGCTGGGCGCAAACGCAGGGGCATGCGCTGTTGCGTCCCGGTGAGGCAATGGGCGGGGCGTACCTCGCGCATCTGCACGCCCGGTACGCGGGGAAACCGAGTACCCTTACGACGCGTTTGTCGCAGGCGCGCGCGTTGTACCGCGTGCTGCGGAAGCTCGGGCTGGTGCCCCGGAACCTCGACCCGTTCAGTGCGCTGGAGCGGCCCACCGTTCAGCCTGGTGCGGCGCGGGAGTACTACACGAACGACGAGCTGACGCGACTGCTCGCTCACGGAACCACCGAGCAGCGGGCCCTCGTGCTGCTCGGCGCGCACGGGGGGCTGACGACCAGTGAGGTGCTGAGCGTGCACTGGTCTCAGATTCAGTTGCAGCGTGGAGAGCTGATCGTGCATGGCCGCGCTGTTCACGCGAGCGAGGAGCTGCTGGAGGCGTTACGGGCGTACGCGCGGACGCAGGGCGTGGGTGACCTGTTCACGAGTGAAGCGCGCGTTTTTGACATCGAGGGGCCAACGGCGTTGCGGTCGCAGTTGTACCGATTATGTAAAGCGGCAAACGTGTCTTACCGGGCGTGGCGGGCGCTCAGGCATTATGCGGGCCTGCGGTTGTACCTCTTGACTGGAAATGCGGAACGGGTACGGCAGGAGTTGGGGCTGGTGACGCTGCAACTCACGGAGCCTTACCGGCGCAAAGTCGAAGAAGGCACCTGAAGGCCTTCGGCGTGGCTTGAGTTTGGGTGTACTGCGGAACTAGAGAGTGTTTAGCACTAACTATGATTAGTGGAATTTCTGGTTTCGATATTGCGACCGGGTAGTGCTGAACTGTACGGGGCAGTTTTAGCTTAAAGTAATTTGCCTAACAACATATTGACCAGGGGTAACTTAGCTCCTCTTACCCATATACGGGTAGGCCTCGGCATTTGCCGCCTCTTGGCAAGGCATACAGAAAAACATACTTAAACGACCTAAGAAGAATATGCCGTCAGAAGAAAAACGTGCGTGCAAGGCTTTCCGCTCTGATCCAGCCACGCCTTAGAAAAACGGAATCAGTCCGCTCTCACTCAAGGCAACCTCAGTTGCGTAGGCTCTCAGCTTGTGCCCGGGTACTGGCAGGTCAGCTTATGAGGTCGATAAGGCCCACAAAGCTGGAGCAATTGATGGCGACATTGTGGAGTGGCTGTTTTCGGGGTGCGAGGCTCGGAAGCAACTGCTTGGGCAGTTGCTGAGCGCCAAAAAGATTCAGTGGAAAGGTTGCAGGCTGACATCATACGTCTTCGTATAAAATTCTTGATTTACAAGAGGCGCCTTTTCTCGCTTGAGCATCCACGCCAACTCAGGGTGTTGAATCTGCAGGCTGGTCCAGCTTCAATGACGCCAGCAGTCCCTCCAGAGGCAGAGGGCGGGCGAAATGATATCCCTGCCCGCAACCCACGCCGAGCGCCCGCAGCGCATCACGCTGCGCCTCAGTTTCGATGCCCTCAGCGACCACCGTCATGCCGAACACGTCCGCCACGCGAATGATGGCTTCCACGAGCGTCATGGCGGGCGTCGACGGGCCTTCGTCAGTCACGAGGTCCTTGATAAAGGACCGGTCGATCTTCAGCGTGTCGATCGGCAGGTCCCTCAGGTACGCCAGGCTGCTGTACCCGGTGCCAAAATCATCCACAGCGGTGCCCACGCCAGCAGCGCGCAGGTCATCCAGGGTGGCGCGGACGCCTTCGACGTTCTTCATGACGATGCCTTCCGTCAATTCGAGTTCGAGCAGGTGTGGTGGCAGGTCGTGGGTGGCGAGGGCCTGAAGAACCGTGGCCACGAAGGCCGGCTGCGAGAACTGAATCACGGAGACGTTCACGCAGACTTTCACGTCGAACCCGGCGCGTTGCCAGGCGCGGGCGCTGGCGCAGGCTTCGTTCAGGACCCAGGTGCCGAGCGGGACGATGCTGCCGTTCGCTTCGGCGAGCGGGATGAACGTCATTGGGGAGATGGGGCCGTGCGTGGGGTGCGTCCAGCGGAGCAGCGCCTCGACCTTCACGGTGCGGCCGGTGGGGAGGTCCACGATCGGCTGGTACGCGAGGGTGAATTCCTGCCGGTCGAGGGCGACGCGCAGGTCGCGGGCGAGGCGGCGGTGGTGCTCCTCGCGTTCGCCGCTGTCGGGCGTGTAGACGCCGACGCCGTTGCGCCCTTCGCTTTTGACGCGGTACATGGCGCTGTCGGCGTGGCGGAGCAGCGCGGCGGCGTCGTGGCCGTGGTCGGGGTGGGCGCTGATGCCGAGGCTGGCGGTGAGGTGCGTGACCTGGCCGTCGATGGTGAAGGGGGGTTCGAGGGCGGCGAGGAAGCGGTACGCGACCATTTCGGCCATGTCCTGGTGGATGCCGGGGAGGTACGCGACGAATTCGTCGCCGCTGATGCGGGCGATGATGTCGTGCGCGCGGCAGCAGCTGCGGAGGCGGCTGGCGGTGTCGATGAGGACGTGGTCGCCTGCTTCGTGGCCGAGGGTGTCGTTGATGAGTTTGAAGCCGTCGAGGTCGATGTACACGACGCTGAAGGGGGCGGGGTCGGTGGTGGGCGGGTCAGGGTGCAGGGCGCGCTGAAGGACGCGTTCGAGGTGGAGGCGGTTGGGGAGGCCGGTGAGGGGGTCGGTGCTGGCGAGGTGCTGGAGCGTTTCGGTGTGCGTGGCGAGGCGGGCGTAGTGGCCGCTGAGGCGGTGGGAGAGGCGCGCGAGGCCGAAGAAGGTGAGGTTCGCGAGGCTGAGTTGGATCAGGGCGTTGAGGAGTTCGAGGTCGAGGGTGCGGTGGTGGGTGAAGGCGTAGGCAGCGGCAGTGAGGGTGACGCCGCCGAGGAAGATGATGTTGCCGATCTGGGCGGCGCGGATGAAGGGGACGAAGAAGGACAGGACGTAGACGCCGGGCAGCCAGAAGAAGGATTCGGCGAGTTCGTCCTTGATGAGGTCCGGGTTGCCGCTGTTGAGGAGGTAGATAAGTTTGCTCAGGAAGAACAGGCCGCTGCAGGTGACGGTGGTGACGGTGACGATGGGGAGGGTGCGTGGGCGGGCGATGAGGAGGCCGAGGAGGGCGGCGACGCCGGCGAGCATGAGGGGGTAGGCGACGCGGTCGAAGGGGTTGTGGTCGGCGCGTTGGAGGTCGAACAGGATGGAGATGCCGAACGCAACGGCGATGGCGGTGAGGGTGAACAGCAAGGCCCGTGACGTGACGTGCGCGTGGGTGTGCGCGTCGGGGGTGGGGGTGGGGGTGGGGGGTGGGGTCACGGGGGTTCTGCTCCTGTTGTAGCAGGCTGGCCCTTACGGGCGCCTTTCACTGTTCGGGGGTGGGGGGTTCGGGGCATACTTTCAGGGCGTCGGACGCGCACATCCAGTGCTGCTTTCTGACTGACTTACCAGTTTGCTAGCATCCCGTTGGAGGGTGCAGAAAGGTTCACCATGAAACCCCGTACACTCAGCGTTCACGCCGGCCAGCACCCTGACCCGCAAACCGGCGCGCTCACCACGCCCGTCTACCAGAGCAGCACCTTCAGCTACTTCACGGCCGAGCAGGGCCGTCAGCGGTTCGCCGGTGAAACCCCAGGGTTCTTCTACAGCCGCATGGGCAACCCGACCACGCACACCCTCGAAGCGAAACTCGCAGCGCTCGAAGGCGCCGAGGACGCCCTGGCGGTCGCCAGCGGCATGGCCGCGCTCAGCAGCGTCGCGTACGGCCTGCTCAGCCACGGCGACGAGGTCGCGTTCATCGATCCGCTGTACGGCGGCAGCGACGCATTCCTGCAAAACACCCTCCCCCGCGCCGGCATGCACGTCACCCGCTACCGCGACGAGCACGACCTCGCGCAGAACATCAAGCCGAACACGCGCCTGATCATCTTCGAGCCGCTCACCAACCCGACGTTGACGGTCATCGACACGGACGCCGTCGTGGCCGTCGCGCGGCGCGTCGGCGCGCTCACCCTCGCGGACAACACCTTCCTGACGCCGTACCTGTTCCGGCCGCTGGAGCGCGGCGTGGACCTCGTGATGCATTCCGCCACGAAGTACCTCAGCGGCCACGGCGACCTGATTGCCGGCGTCGTCGCGGGTCGGCGCGAGCTGCTCACCCCCATTCGTACCATCGGCCTCAAGCACCTGGGCGCGCCGCTCGGCCCGCAGGAGGCGTACCTGCTGCTGCGCGGCATCAAGACGCTGCCGCTGCGGATGGACGCGCACAGCGAGGCCGCGCTTGCCGTCGCGGAGTACCTGAGCGCACACCCGAAGGTCACACGCACGTACTACCCGGGCCTGAGCAGCCACCCGGGGCACGCGACCCTCGCGGCGCAGGTCGCGCAGTTCAGCGGCGTGATGGCCATCGACATCGGCGGGGACGCGGGCGCGGCCGCGCGGTTCCTGGATCACCTGCAGCTGTTCGTGCAGGCCGTGTCGCTCGGCGATGTGGAGAGCCTCGCGTGCCATCCAGCCACGACGACGCACGCGGCCATGAAGGCCGAGCACCGCGCGGGCGCCGGCGTGACAGACGGCCTGGTGCGCCTCAGCATCGGCATTGAGGACGCCGACGACCTGATCGCGGACCTCGCGCAGGCCCTCGAGTACGTCTGAACCTCGCGTGAACGGGGCAGGCCGGGCGGATGGCCCGGCCTGCCTCACGTGGTCAGGCGAGTGGGGCCTCATGCTGGCGCAGAGCCGCGAGGACCTCGCCCGCGTGCGTGTTCGGGTCCACCTCCGTCCAGTGCTCCACCACCACGCCCTGCGGGTCGATCAGGAACGTCTGCCGCTTCAGGCGCCGCGTCTCCTCATCCTCCACCACCGCGTCCTCCAGCACCCCGTACACCCCCCCGATCCGCTCCCCCGCGTCGGACAGCAGCGGGAAGCTCACCCGGCACACGTCCCGGAACGTCATCTGCTGCGCGCCCGTGTCGCTGCTCACGCCCACGATGTTCGCGCCCAGCGCCTGGAATTCCGGCATCAGCGCCTGGAACCGCCGCGCCTGCATCTGGCAGTGCGTCGCGTGCGCCCGCGGGAAGAAGAACAGCACCACCCACTGCCCACGCCACGCGGACAACGCCAGCGGCGGGGTGGTGTCAGGAACGTCCGGAGCCAGGTCGCCAACTTGAATCGTCATAGGCCGCACTCTACCGGGTGGCTGTGAAGAACACGCCACGCGACCGCGGGAGCAAACGCACAAAAAGTTCAGGAGGACTTGAGGGGTCGTTCATGGCGGCCTGCCGCGCGCAGCCTACGGTGGGAGCTGGCACGCTGCTCATTCGTCCGCGTCATGAGGGGCGGGTGGGCGCGCGCCCACCCGCCCACGGGCGGAAACGTCCTGAATGACGCCCGCCGGGGGCGCAGGGAAGCTGCACCAGCGGCGGGCCAGCACGAGGGCGGCGGGCTGTTAAGGGCTCATCCACGGTTTTTAAAGTTCGCGTTTACATTGCGACGCAAACGCGCTTTGCGGTCGGGCCGCTGCGCATGCTGGGCGTCAGACCCCCGTCAGGGACGACCTCTCCCCCACTCACGGCCTGCTCGTTCGTCCTGCCCCCGAAAGGAACCGGACGACCCATGCCCACGCCCCATCAGGAACAGACGCGCCTGGAGACGCTCACACGCTTCCGTGTGCTCGGCACGCCCCCGGAAGCGGAACTCGACCGGCTCGCGCAGCTCACCGCGGGACTGTTGCGGGCGCCCGTCGTGCTCATCAACCTGGTGGCGGACGGGCACGGGTGGTTCAAAGCGCACCACGGCACCCCCCGCACCTCCCTGCAGCGCGGGGACCTGCCGTGCGCGCACGTCATCGAGCGCGGCGCGCTCACGGTCTTCCCGGACATGACCCTCGACGAACGCACCGCCCGCAGCGCGTTCGTGACCGAGGACCACCTGCGGTTCTACGCGGGCGCGCCGCTCTGCACGCCCGAGGGGGTGTGCCTGGGGACGCTCGCGGTGCTCGCGCCTGAGCCCCGCGCGTCCAGTGACCGTGAAGGCGCACTGCTGCGCGACCTCGCGGTGGTCGTCATGGACGCGCTGCGCAGTCGCTGCGTCATTCTCGAATTGGAGGATGCCAGGGCGCACATCCGGACGCTCGCGTTCCACGACCCGCTCACAGGCCTCCCGAACCGCGCGCTGCTCACCGAGCACCTCGCGCGCGCCCACGCGCACGCCGAGCGGCACGGGGAGGCGTTCGCGGTCATGCTGCTCGACCTGGACCGCTTCAAGCTCGTGAACGATACGCTCGGGCACGGCGTCGGCGATCAGCTGCTGCGTGGCGTCGCGGGGCGCCTGCGTCACGCGGTGCGCGCTGAGGACATCGTCGCGCGTTTCGCCGGGGACGAGTTCGTGCTGCTCCTCCCGGACCTGCACGACGCCGCGCACGCTGAGCGGCTCGCGCAGACGCTCATGGACGCGCTCGCCACGCCCTTCACGCTCGACGAGCACGTTCTGCACGCGCATTTCAGTGCCGGCATCAGCTTCTACCCGGAGGACGGCGCCACCGCCGAGGCGCTGCTGCGCGCCGCAGACATCGCCATGTACGAGGCGAAACTGGCGGGACGGGGCCGCTGCCGGACGTACAACGAGGACATGCGCCGGCAGGCGCACGCGCGCCAGCAGCTCAAAGCGCGCCTCGGTCACGCGCACTTCCACCTGCACTACCAGCCGCTCGTGCATCTGGGCACCACGCAGGTGGTGGGCGTCGAGGCGTTCCTGCGCTGGCCGCAGGCGGACGGGTCGTGGCTGGCGCCGCAGGCGTTCCTGCCGGTCGCGGAGGAGAACGACGTCATCAACCGCATCGGGCGGTGGGTGCTGCGCGAGGCGTGCGCGCAGCTGCAGGCGTGGCGCGCGACCGGGCGGGTCGAGCCGGACGTCTACGTGTCCGTGAACCTCTCGGAGCGGCAGTGGCAGCACCCGGACCTGCCGGCGCAGGTACAGGCGCTGCTGCACGACACGGGCCTGCCGCCCCACTGTCTGGTGCTGGAGTTGCCGGAAGGGGCGCTCGTGAGCGCTGCCGACGCGGCCCTCCGCACAGCGCAGCAGCTGGTACGGGCGGGGGTGCGCGTGGCGCTGGACGGGTTCGGGTCGGGCCTGTCGAACCTCACGCAGGTGCAGGCGCTGCCGTTCGGGCAGTTGAAGATGGACCGCGCGTTCGTGGCGCCGCTGGACGGCGCGCCGCACGCGGGGACGCTCGCGGAGGCGATCATCGCGCTCGGGCACGGGCTGCATGTGCCCGTCGTCGCGAAGGGCGTCGAGACGAAAGCGCAGGTGCAGGCGCTGCGGGCGCTCGGGTGTGACCTGGGGCAGGGCTTCTGGTTCGGCGCGCCGCAACCGGCGCAGGCGTGCACGTTTCTGAGGCCGCGCGTGAGCGGCGCGGCCCACGCCCCGCACGCGGCGCCGGGTGGGCCTCCACTGGAGTCGTGAGGGCCGCGCACAACGGATGATCAGGGGCGAAATGCGCCATGCATGACGGTTGCTCAGGGCCTTTGCAGACGCGCCCTCTGGCAGGCGGATGAGTGTACGGTTACATTGCCTATAAGACCACCCGCCACCGCGTGATGCTCACGCACGCGCCGCTTCCGGAACCCGTCCACGCGCCTGAAGGCCCGCCCGCAACGGCGAGTCGTTTCGTCGTCTGGACTCAACCGGCCTCACCCGCCCCCGAGGTGCCGACCATGAAAGCAGTTATTTTCGCCGGAGGCTTAGGCACGCGCATCAGCGAGGAAAGCACCGTCCGCCCGAAACCGATGATCGAGATCGGCGGCCGGCCCATCCTGTGGCACATCATGAAGACGTACGCGTCCCACGGCATCACGGACTTCGTGGTCCTGTGCGGCTACAAGCAGTACATGATCAAGGAGTACTTCGCGAACTACTTCCTGCACATGTCCGACGTGACGTTCGACATGCGCACCAACACGCCCCGCATTCACCACGCGCACGCCGAGCCGTGGTGCGTCACGCTCGTCGACACCGGCGAGGACACCATGACCGGCGGACGCCTGAAACGCGCGCGGCAGTACCTCGAAGGCGAGACGTTCTGCCTCACGTACGGCGACGGCGTCGGCAACGTGAACATCCGCGCGACCATCGACTTCCACCGCCGCGAGGGGAAACTCGCGACCATGACGGTCGTCCAGCCCCCCGGCCGTTTCGGCGCGGTCGCCATCGACGAGGGGCACGGCGTGCGCAGCTTCCAGGAAAAACCCAACGGGGACGGCGCGTGGATCAACGGCGGGTTCTTCGTGCTGGAACCCGACGTCCTCGACTACATCGACGGGGACACCACCACCTGGGAGGCCGAGCCGCTCCGTAACCTCGCGCGCGACGGGCAGCTCAGCGCGTACCGGCACGCCGGGTTCTGGCAACCAATGGACACCCTGCGGGACAAACACGTCCTTGAGGAGATGTGGCGGGAACGGCAGGCTCCCTGGAAGGTGTGGTGAGCGCGTGCGCTTCGATTACGCCATCGTCGGTGGCGGCATCGTCGGCCTCGCCACCGCGCACGCCCTCGCGGAACGCTTCCCGGACGCGTCCATCCTGCTGCTCGAAAAGGAGGACGGCCCCGCGCGGCACCAGACGGGCCGCAATTCCGGCGTCCTCCACTCCGGCATCTACTACGCGCCCGGCAGCCTGAAAGCGCGCCTGTGCGCGGCGGGCGTGCAGTCCATGATGCGCTTCTGCGACGAGTACGGCATCCGCTACGAGCAGTGCGGGAAGGTCATCGTCGCCACGCACGCGCGGGAACTGCCGCAACTGGAGCGCTTGTACGAGCGGGGCCTGCAGAACGGCCTGAACGTGCAGCGCCTCACCAGCGAGGAGGTCCGCGCGTACGAGCCGCACGTGCAGGCCATCGCGGGCATCCGCGTGCCGTCCACCGGCATCGTCAGCTACCGGCACGTGAGCCTCACCCTCGTGGACCTGGCGCGCGCACGCGGCACGGACGTGCGGTTCGGCACGCGCGTGGAGCGCCTCACACCCACCGCGCACGGGTACGACATCGGCACGACCGCCGGGGACTTCACGGCGCGCGTCCTCGTGAACTGCGCGGGCCTGCACAGCGACCGCGTCGCGCGCCTCGCCGGCACCGACCCGGGCGCCAGCATCGTCCCATTCCGCGGTGAGTACTTCGAGCTACGCGAGGACCGCCGGCACCTCGTGCGCGGCCTGATCTACCCCGTTCCGAACCCGGACTTTCCGTTCCTGGGCGTGCACTTCACGCGCATGATCGACGGGAGCGTCCACGCCGGCCCGAACGCCGTCCTCGCGTTCCAGCGCGAAGGGTACCGCAAAACCGACGTGAACCTCCATGACCTCACGGAAGTCCTGCGCAACCCCGGCTTCCACACGCTCGCCCGCAAGCACCTGCGCGAAGGCGCCATGGAAATGCTGCGGTCCTGGTCGAAAGCGGCGTTCGTGCGCAGCCTCCAGGCGCTCATCCCGGAGGTCACCGCGGACGACATCGTGCCGTGCAGCGCGGGCGTACGCGCGCAGGCCATGGCGGACGACGGGAAACTCGTGGACGACTTCCTGCTCGTGGACGGCCCGAACGCCCTGCACGTCTGCAACGCCCCCTCCCCGGCCGCGACGTCCAGCCTGGAAATTGGCCGCGTCATCGCGGCGCGCGTGCCCGGCATCGCGCCCCTTACGCCCGCTCGCCCCCCTCTCGAAGGAGTGTACGCATGAACGTCCTGATCACCGGCACTGAAGGGTACCTCGGGTGCATCGTCGCGCCCGCCGTGATGCGCGCCGGCATGCACGTGAGCGCCGTCGACACCGGCTACTACCGTGGTGGCTGGCTGTACCACGGCGTGGACGCGAGCGCGCCCACGCAGTTCAAGGACATCCGGCACATCACGCCCGACGACCTGCGCGGCGTGGACGCCGTCGTGCACATGGCGGAACTGTCGAACGACCCACTCGGGCAGCTGCTGCCGAACATCACGTACGACATCAACCACCTGGGCAGCCTGCGCCTCGCGCGCATGGCGAAGGCCGCGGGGGTGCGCCGCTTCGTGTACATGTCGTCGTGCAGCGTGTACGGCGTCGCCGAAGGCAGCGACGTGGACGAAACGAGCGCCGTGAACCCGCAGACGGCGTACGCGGACTGCAAGGTCCTCGTGGAGCGCGACCTGCGGGCACTCGCGGACGACACCTTCTCCCCCACCTACCTGCGCAACGCCACCGCGTTCGGCGCGTCGCCGCGCATGCGGTTCGACATCGTCCTGAACAACCTGGCAGGCCTCGCGTACACCACCGGCGAGATCCGCATGACGTCCGACGGGACGCCGTGGCGGCCACTGGTGCACGCCAGCGACATCGCGCGCGCCATCGTGTGCGTCCTCCAGGCGCCACTCGAGGTGGTTCACAACGAGGTGTTCAACGTGGGTGACACCGCGCAGAACTACCGCGTGCGCGACATCGCGCAGATCATCGCGGGCGCGTTCCCCGGCTGCCAGCTCAGCTTCGGCGAGAACGGCAGCGACAACCGCAGCTACCGCGTGTCGTTCGAGAAGATCAACACGCGCCTGCCCGGCTTCCGCTGCGAGTGGAACGCGGAGCGCGGCGCCGCGCAGCTCGCCGCGCTGTTCGAGCGCATCAACCTCACGCGCGCCGAGTTCGAGTCGCGCGGGTACACGCGCCTGAAGATGCTCGAGCACCTGATCGCCACCGGGCAGATCGACCAGGACTTCTTCTGGACGGACCCGTTCCAGGCACCCGCGCGCCCGCAGGCGCTCGAAGGGAGCCTCGCGTGATCTTCACGGAAACGCCCCTGCGCGGCGCGTTCATCATCGACGTGGACGTCCGCGAGGACGAACGCGGCGGGTTCGCGCGCACGTACTGCGGCCGGGAGTTCGCGGAGCACGGCCTGAAGGTGGACGTCGCGCAGGCGAACCTCAGCTTCAACCACAAGGCCGGCACGCTGCGCGGCATGCACTTCCAGTTGCCGCCGTTCGCGGAGACGAAACTGGTGCGCTGCACGCGCGGCGCGATCCTCGACGTCATCGTGGACCTCCGCCCGGACTCGCCCACGTACCTGCAGCACGTCGCCGTGGAACTCAGCGCCGAGAACCGCCGCGCGCTGTACGTCCCGGAGCTGTTCGCGCACGGGTACCAGGCGCTCACGGACGGCGCGGAGGTCGTGTACCAGGTCGGGGAGTACTACACGCCCGGGCACGAGCGGGGCCTGCGGCACGACGACCCGCGCCTCGGCCTGCAGTGGCCGCTGCCCGTCACGGTCATTTCCGCGAAGGACGCCGCGTGGCCGCTCCTGACGGATGAACGCACCACCGAGGGGGTGCTCGCGTGATCATCGTGGATACGGCGCTGCGGGCGCGCGAGGCCGCCGGGGATCCCGTGCGCGTCGCCATGATCGGGGCGGGCTTCATGGGCCGCGGCGTGGCGAACCAGATCATCAACAGCGTGCCCGGCATGCGCCTCGTGGCCGTGTCGAACCGCACGCTCGACACGGCGTACCGCGCGTACCGCGAGGCGGGCGTCGAGGACGCCCGCGAGGTGCGCAGCGTCGAGGAGCTGGAGGACGCCATCCGCGCGGGCCGCGCCGCCGTCACCGAGGACGCCCTGCTGCTGTGCCGCGCGCAGGGCATCGACTGCCTGATCGACGTGACCGGCGACGTGGAGTTCGGCGCGCACGTCACCATGGACGCCATCGCGAACGGGCGGCACATGGTCACCATGAACGCCGAACTCGACGCGACCGTCGGGCCCATGCTGAAGGTCCTCGCGGACCGTGCGGGCGTGATCTTCACTGCTGCCGACGGGGACCAGCCGGGCGTGCAGATGAACCTGTACCGGTTCGTGCGCAGCATCGGCCTGACGCCGGTGCTGTGCGGGAACATCAAGGGCCTGCAGGACCCGTACCGCACGCCCACCACGCAACAAGCCTTCGCGGAACGCTGGGGCCAGAACCCGTACATGGTCACGAGCTTCGCGGACGGCACGAAAATCAGCTTCGAGCAGGCCATCGTCGCGAACGGCACCGGCATGCGCGTCGCGCAGCGCGGCATGCGCGGCCTGGACTTCCCCGGCCACGTCGACGACCTCAAGGCCCTGTACGACGCGGACGAGCTGCGCCGCCTCGGCGGCGTCGTCGATTACGTCGTCGGCGCGAAACCCGGCCCGGGCGTGTTCGTGTTCGCCACACACGACGACCCGAAGCAGCAGCACTACCTGAACCTCTACAAGCTCGGCGAGGGGCCGCTGTACAGCTTCTACACGCCGTACCACCTGTGCCACTTCGAGGTGCCACTGTCCGCCGCGCGCGCCGTGCTGTTCCGCGACGCGGTCCTGCAGCCGCTCGGCGCGCCCGTCGTGGACGTCGTCACCACCGCCAAACGCGACCTGAAGGCCGGCGAGGTCATCGACGGGCTCGGCGGGTACATGACGTACGGGCAGTGCGAGAACGCCGACGTGACCCGCGCGGAACGCCTGCTGCCCATGGGCCTCGCGGAGGGGTGCCGGGTGCTGCGCGACGTTCCGAAGGACACCGTGCTCACGTACGCGGACGTGGACCTCCCGGCGGGGCGCCTGGCCGCGCAGCTGCGCGCGCAGCAGGACCGGCACTTCGCGCCCGTGGAAGTGCTCGGGTAACAGGCGCCCGGACGAGCGGCGGGCCGCCCGCGCCGGACTGGCGCGGGCGGCCCGCCGCTCGTGGATGCTCAACAGGTGCGCAACTGGCCAGGCGTCAGAATAGGGGAAACCCCGCATCGGAGCTGCCCCTGAGCGCGCGCCTGCGCGGCACGCGCCCTGAACCTCGCCCCCGTCACAGGAGTGAATGCATGCCGAACCGCCCTTCCCGCCGCCTGCCCGGCCGGCGCGTCCCTCACCTTGCCCTGACCCTCGGCGTGCTGCTCGGCGCCTGCAGCCAGCCACCCACCCCGCCGACCAGCAGCGCCGCCGCGCAGTTGGAGGCCGAAGTGGGCGGATTCTCGGCGCAGCAGGTCCTGGACCCCCGCAGGGGCGCGCGCGTCATTCAGGATGAGGACGCGAATGGCGGGCAGGCGCTCGTGCTGCTCGGCACGGGCGACGAGGTGCGCTTCACGGTGCCGCGCGCGCTCCGCGCGGGGCGGTACGACGTGCGCGTCCGCGCGCGCGGCGAACAGTACGACGGCGCGCCCATCGTGGCGCTGTCGCGCGGCGGAACGCCGCTCGGCACGGCCACGCTCGACAATGACTCGTACGCCATGCGGAACTTCGGCGCGGTGGACGTGCAGCCCGGGCAGACCCTCACGGTCACGTACTTGAACGACGCGCACGGCGGCCCCGGTCAGGACCGCAACGCCGTCGTGGACTACCTGACGCTCACGCCGCACGGCGCCGCGAACGTACCGCCGAGCGTGACGCTGCGCACGGCAACGAACGGGGACGTGCCTGCCGGGAACGTCTTCGAACCGAACCACCACGTGACGCTCGAAGCGCGCGCCGACGACGAGGACGGCCGCGTGGACCGCGTGGACTTCTACGACGGCGACACGCTCGTCGGGTCGGACCGCACGGCGCCGTACACGTTTGTGCTCAGCACTGAACGGGACGTGGGGCTCGAAACGAAGTACCCGCGGACCCTCACGGCCCGCGCGGTGGACAACGACGGGGCGAGCACCACGTCGAACGACGTGACGGTGGTGGTCGGCCCGTCGAGCCGGCCGACGCTGCAGCCGCTGCGGGCCGTGAACTTCGGCGGGTCGGCCACCCTGGTGGACGGCGTGTTCTACGACGCGTCACCCGCCGGCGTCACCACGAACGGCGACGCGAGCGCGAACGCAGCAGACGCGTCGCTCGTGCCGCCTATCATGACGCCCGGGCGGGAAGCGCTGGTGCGCAGCGCGGTGTCGCGGCGCGGCCCGCTGGACGTGCGCGTGAACGTCCCGAACGGCACGTACCGCGTGTACCTGTACGTCCTCGCGGACGACCGGGCCCGGGCGGTAGACGTCCTCGCGGAGGGCCGCGCGGTCGCGCACTACACGCCGAACACGCCAGGCCGCTGGGACAAGCTCGGGCCGTGGGAGGTCGCCGTCCGCGACGGCGCGCTGAACCTGACCGGCACCGGTGCGGGCGCAGAGCGGTTCGCGGCGCTGGAGGTGTGGCGCCTCCCACAGGCGGGCGATGTGCGCCCGGTCGTGCACTTCACGCCGCCCGGCGACCCGGTGAGCGAGTACCCGGCGGGGCAGCCCATTCCGCTGACGGCAGACGCCAGTGACCCGGACGGACGCGTGGACCGCGTCGTGTACTACGCGTACTCCCTGACGGGCGCGCCCGTCGCGAAGATCGGGGAGGCGACGACCGCGCCGTACCGCGTGACGTGGTCAGGCGCGCCGAGCGGCCTGTACGAGGTGGTGGCGCAGGCGATCGACAAGACGGGCGTGGCGTCAAACGTCGAGAAGAAGCTGGTGTCCGTGCAGTAACCGTCGCCCGCGCGGACGCGCAGATTTGCGTGTTCGCGCGCGTGGCGTCTGATAAACCAGGGGGTGTGGGTGGGCGGCGCGTGGGGCGCGCCGCCCACCGCATCGTGCTGCGCGGACGCGCGGCAGACAGGAGTGCCATGCCCAACACGAAGATGCCCGCCCTGATGACCCTGACCCTCGCGTGCGCGTTCGGCGCGGCCCACGCGCAGACCGTGAGCAGCGAAGCGAAGAACCTGCGCGTCCTGCAGGACGACCTGCCGCTGTGCTACGACGCGGCGGTGTACGTGAACGACAAGTCCAACGCCGCGCTGGAGAAGAAAGCCGAGGCGCGCATGGCCGCGGCCCTCAAGAAACTCGGGCTGCCCGCCAGCGAGTACGACGACGCGGAGGACTGCGCGCGGGTGCTGATGCTGACGTTCGAACTGGACAACTCCGACGGCTACACCGCGTTCACGGACAACATGGAGTTATTCACCTACAACGCGTACGACGAGGACGTGGACCTGTCCAGCGCGTCCATCTGGTCGCAGGGCGTGTGGGGCGGCAAGCGCACGAAGGCGTCCGCAGCGGACATCGAGCAGAAACTCAACGAGAACCTCGACAAGTTCCTGAAGGCGTTCAGCGACGACTTCAAGGCCGCCACAAAGTAACGCGGCCCGGGCGAGCCGGGCCGCGCGCCGCAGGACTGCTGGCGCCTCACCTCTGGCGCGTCCGGTTCGAGGAGCCGTTGGACGGTTGAGCGCGACGGGCAGGAGCATGGGCGGCCCCCAGGGACCGGGAGCCGCCCACACTGCTGGCGTTACTGGCTGACGCGCCCGACCACGGGCGTTTCCACGTCCGCGAACTGGTTCTGCGTGACGACCGTGTCCGTGTTGTTCTCATTGGCGTACACGCCGGTCCCGACGTGCGCGAAACGGTTGCGGTCAATGCGGGTGCGGGTGATGCCGCGCTCGATCAGCACGCCGATCACCGGGCCGTCGAAGGTGTTTCCGCTGACGGTCAGGCCGTGCCCGCCGACAATCAGGCCGCTGCGCGCCCATGGGGCGGCGCCCATGACCGTGTTGTTGCGGACGATGATGCCGTCCGACTCGATGCGCAGGCCGCGCCGCGTGCCGCGCGCCTGGTTGCCCTCGATCAGCACGTCACGCGCGCCCGGGCCGCCCGCCCAGGCGTTCACGCGGATGGCGTCCTCCTCGTACACGGGCGGCGTGCCGCCACTGCCCTCAATGGTGTTGTTCAGGACCTTCGCGCCGATGACGGAGTGCAGCAGGATGTACGCGGACCCGTCCGGCGCCCACGGCTGACGGTGCCGGACGGTGTTCCCCTCGATGAGCGCGTCGCGGACGCTCGTGACGGTCGGGCCGTACGGCATGATCTTGATGCCGTCCTTGCCGAATACGTCCACGGTGTTCGCGCGGTACGTGACGTGGCTGAGGCCCTCGGTTTTGGTGGCGGTGTTCGCGAGGTTCTTGAAGCTGTTCCCCTCCGCGAGGAAGTACTCGCCGAGCGTGGCGAACAGCCCGAGGCCGCCGGACGGGTTGCCGTTCGGCGCGCCGAAGCCCACGAACGCGTTGTTCTGCCAGCGCTGGTTCGTGGTGCGGGACGCCCAGCCGCCGGCACCGCCGGCGCTCTGGAAGGTGGACTGCCGCGTGGTGACGCCATCACAGTCGATGAATGCGACGCCGTTCGTGGGGGCCTGCACGACCGTGACGCCCACGACGGTGACGTTGCGGCCGTTCATGACGCGCACACCGTCGATGTTCACGTGGTACGGGTCGGCGCGCGGGTCGCGTTCCCCGACGATACGCAGCCCCCGCACAGTGACGTTCACGGGGCGGGTGAGGTGCAGCATCCCGTCGAGGTTCCCGCGCGCGTACCCGCGTCCGGCCTTCAGGGTCGCGCCGTCCCCGAGGATCGCCTGATCGTGGTAGTTCTGCAGGTGCACGGGCCCGCGGGTCAGGTACGTGCCCGGCGGGAACAGCAGGTCGCGGCGGCCCGCGGCGGCCTGCGCGGCGCGGTTCAGGGCGGCGGTGTCGTCGGTGGTGCCGTCGCCGCGCGCGCCGTAATCGCGGACGTTCACGGGCGCGGTGCGCGCGGGCGCGGCGAGGCTCGCCAGCGCCGCGAGGCTCGGGTGGGCGGGCGGGTCGACGTGCGGAGCGGTCACGAGGCCGACACTCAGGAGCGCGGTCGTGGTGACGACCGCCAGGGTCGTGCGAGCGGCGGGGGCAGCGCGGTCCGGGGCAATTGAGGTCATACGGGCTCACCAGAGGAACGGGTCGTGCGGGCGGCAGGACGGGCGGGCCGGAGGGCGCGCGCGTACGCGGCCAGCAGGGTGGGCGCCTGGTGCTCCCAGGCGAGCGCGTCACGCATGCGCGCCTGCCCGGTGCGGCCCATGCGGGCGCGGCGTTCCGGGTCGGCGAGCAGCGCGAGCAGGCGATTCGCGAAGTCCGCCTCGTCGCCGCTGGTGGCGTACTCGGCGGCGTCGCCGGCGGAGTGGCGGCCTTCGGTGAGGTCGAACTGCAGGGTGGCCTTGCCGAGCGCCATGTACTCCAGGACCTTGTTCATGGTGCTGACGTCGCTGTACGGCGTTTTCGGGTCGGTGGCGATGCACAGGTCGCAGGCGCTCAAGCGCCGGATCAGGTCCGTCTGGTCGGTGAGCATGCCGGTGAATTCCACGTACGCGTCCACCTGCAGTTCGCGGCTGAGCGCCTTGAGGGGTTCCAGGGATGGCCCCCCGCCGATGATCATGAACTTGATGTCGGTGCGTCCACGCTGCACGACGGTGCGGACGATGCGCAGCAGGGCGTCCAGGCCGTCCTGCGAGCCGAGCACGCCGACCCACCCGACGAGGAACTGGAAGCCGGCGCGGTGCACGTCCCCACCGGGCAGCGGCGTGAAGCGGTCCAGGCGCGGACCGCTGCGAACGGTGTAGATGTCCGCGTCGCGTTTGCGGCCGCGCGTGCGGGCGAGGCCGCGGACGCTTTCGTTCGTGGCGATCACGACGTCCGCGAGGGCGTACGTGAGCCGCTCCGCGAGTTTGAGCGCGTGGTACGGGAGGTCCCGGCGGCCGAACTTCGCTTCGTACATCTCGAGGGCAGCGTCGTGCTGGTCGAAGATGAAGCGCGTGCCGAACAGCAGCTTGAACGGCGCGGCCACGAGGAACAGCAGGTCTGGCGGGTTGCAGGCGTGGATGACGTCGAAGCCGCGTTCGCGGCGCACGCGCCACGCGAGGCGCGTCTCGTGCCACAGCGCCGTGAGGTACTCGCGCACGAACGTCAGGGCGCCCTCCCCTTCGGGCGGGAGGGGGTGGCGGTAGATGTGGACGCCTTCGAGCACCTCATGCGCGGCGTCGTGGCCGCGGCCCATGGGGCTGATGACGCTCACGTCGTACCCGGCCTGCTGCAGGGTCGTGGCTTCCATCCAGACGCGGCGGTCGACGGGGACAGGCAGGTTCTCGACGATGATCAGGGCGCGGGGGCGTGCGGGGGTGGTCATGCGGGCTCCTGGGGGGCGCGGGGGTGGCGCGGCGCGGGGGTGGCGGTCACGTCGCGGTACACGGCGTCGAGCGTGGCGGCCGTGCGCTGCAGGTCGAACTGCTGGCGGGCGCGGGCGTACGCGGCGTGCCCGAGCGGCTGGCGGGCGGCGGGCGCAGCGAGCAGGGCGCTGAGGGCGTCGCACAAGCGGTCGGGATCACCAGGGGGAACGAGCAGGCCGCTCACGCCGTCCTCGATCAGGTCGGGGATGCCGCCGACGCGCGTGGCGATGATGGCGAGGCCGCGCGCCATGGCCTCCAGGATGGACAGCGGCTGCCCCTCATGATGCGACGGGAGGACGAGCAGGTCCGAGGCGTCCAGCAGGGCGCCTGCCTGGTCGGCGTCCACCCAGCCGGCGAACGTGACGGTGTCCTGCACGCCCAGGTCCCGCGCGAGGCGTTCCAGGTCCGGGCGGAGCGGGCCGTCGCCGGCGAACACCAGCCGCGCCTCGCCGGGTCGGCGGGCGGCCGCCCAGGCGCGCAGCAGGCTCACGGGGTCCTTGCGGTCAATGAGCACGCCCAGGAACAGCACCTGCGGGGCGTGGCCCGTCATGGTGCGCGGCGCGGGCGCGATGGCCACACCGTTCTGGGCGACGAGTGCGCGCGCGCGCGGCTCGGTGCGGCGCACGGCGTCCGCGAGGTCCGGCGCGAGCGTGATCACGCGGTCCGCGCGGCGCAGCGTGGCGCGAATGAACGCGCGCACGGGCAGGCGCGACTCGCGGTAGAACGTCTCGAACTCGCCCGCGTGGAGGTGCAGGACGGTGGGGACGCGCAGGACGCCCCGCGTGAGCCACAGCAGCACGCCCTTGCGCGCGAAGCTGCCGTACGCGGCGGAATGCAGGTGCACCACGGCCGGACGGTCGCCGAGGCAGCGCCACAGCAGCGCCGCGGTGCCGCGCGCGAACACCGCGAGGCGGTGCGCGGGGCTGCCGTCGTCGTGCGTGACGATGTGCTGCACGCGCCAGTCACGGAACAGGGTGGTGCGGGCGAGCGCGCGGGCGTACCCGGCCATGCCGCCGCGCGCGCGCGTCGTCACCCACACCGCGCCGGGCGGACGGGTCATGCGGGCACCGCTGCCTGAGGTGCGCGGGCGTGCGCGGCCTGCAGCCACAACTCGAGGCACAGCGCCGTCCACGCGAGCTTCGCGCCGCCGGTGCTGGCGAGCGCGGCCGGGCTGAGCAGGCCCTCCAGGGTGGCGCGGTCCAGCCACGCGCGCAGGCCGGCGTTCGGTGCGAGCAGGTGATCGTGCACCATGCCGCGCAAGGTCGGGTCCTCGCGGAGCCACTCGGCGAGCGGCAGGCGGAAGCCGCTCTTCGGGCGCGTGAGGACCTGTCGGGGCAGGTTGGACGCGAACGCGCGGCGCACCGGCATCTTGCCGCGCAGGCCGCTGAGTTTCACGCGGTCCGGCAGGGCCACCGCCCACGGCGTGAGCTCCAGGTCCAGCAGCGGCACGCGCTGCTCGATGGACGCCTGCATGGTGGTGTAGTCCCCGCGGTGCAGGAGGTTGTTCGGCAGCCACGACTCGAGGTCGAGGACCTGCATGCGCTGCAGGTCACTCCAGGCGCGCGGGTAGGCGCGCAGGCGGTCCTCCACCCAGGCGCGCGCGCGTTCGGGTTGCGCGCCGCCGCGCATGAGAGTGCTCATGAGGGCGACCGGGGCGGCGTCGTTCTCGAACCAGCGGAGCCAGCGGTCTGGGCGTTGCGCCCGCGCGAGCGCGTCAGCGGCGATGCCGACGCGGCTGCGGCGCCCCAGGCGCGGCGCGAGCGAACGCATGGCCGGCCCGAGAATGCGGGCGTAGCGGTCCGCGGCGTACTTCGGGTAGCCGGCGAAGGCTTCGTCGCCGCCCTCACCGGACAGGACGACCTTCACCTCGGTGCCGGCCGCGAGGGACAGCTTGAGCATGGCGATGTCGGCCGGGTCGGCGAGCGGGCCGTTCAGGCTGCCGGACAGCACGGGCGCGAGGTCCGCGAAGTCCGCGGCGCTCACCTGCACCTCGCGCAGGCGCGCGCCGATCACGTCCGCGACGGCGCGCGCGTACGGCAGTTCGCTCGCCTCGGACGTGGCGCCCTCGAACCCGACAGCGTACGCGCGGATCGGTTCGCTCGTCGTGCGCGCGAGGCGCTGCGCGACGACGCTGGAATCCAGGCCGCCGCTCAGGAAGCACCCGAGCGGCACGTCCGCCATGGTGTGGTGCTCGACGGTGTCCGTGAAGCGCGCCCGCACCTCGGCGTCCGTAGGGGCGGGCGCGCCGGGCGCGCGGTGCCGCTCGACCTCTTCCGCGAGGCTCGTGAAGCGGACATGGCGGACCTCGGCGTGCGCGCTGATCACGAGGGCCGTGCCGGGCTCCAGGCGGTGCACGCCCTCGTACAGCGTGTGCGTTCCGAACGCGTACCGGTGCGTGAGGGTCTCCAGCACGGACGTGAGGTCGAGCGTGGGCGTGACGCCCGCCTCGTGCAGCAGCGCGCCCAGCTCGGACGCGAAATGCACGGCGCGCGGCGTGCGCGTCCAGAACAGCGGCTTGATACCGAACGGGTCGCGGGCGACGGTGGTGCTGCCGTCGCGGGCGTCGTGCACGGCGAAGGCGTACATGCCGCGCAGGCGCGCGAAGCCGGCTACGCCGTGCGCGAGGTACAGGCCGAGAATCACCTCGGTGTCACTGCGCGTGGCGAAGCGCTGACCGCGCGCCTCCAGGTCGCGGCGGAGGGTGAGGTGGTTGTAGATCTCGCCGTTGAACACGATGGTGACGGTGCCGGTCGTGTCCGTCATGGGCTGCGCGCCGCTGGCGAGGTCCACGATGCTGAGGCGCGCGTGACCGAGCTGCGCGCTGCCGACACGGGTCTGCGCCTGCGCGTCGGGGCCGCGGTGATGCAGGGCCATGATGCCCAGCGGAGCGGGGGCGTCAGAGACGCTTCCAAGAATGCCGCACATGGACGTTCCCTCCTTGTTGACGCGGGCGCGGCACGGCGCCCGAAAAGACTTCACTGAAGTGCGAAACCATCCGCGGGATGGAGAACAGCGTCTCGGCGCGCTCGCGGCCCGCCGCGCCGTACGCGGCGCGCACCTGCGCGTCGCGGGCGAGCGTGAGCATGGCGTCCGCGTACTCGCCGTGATCGCCGTCCGTGATGAGCGCGCCCGTCTGCTCCGGGACGATCAGCTCGTTCGGGCCGAAATCAATGTCGAACGCGACGGTCGGCAGCGCGCACGCCATCGCCTCCACGAGCACGTTCGCGAACCCTTCGGTGTGCGAGGTGAGCAGGAACGCGTCGTGCGCGCTCAAGAACGCGATCGGGTCGGGCACGTACCCGACGAAGCGGACGGTGTCGTCCACGCCGAGCGCGCGGGCGCGCGCCTCAAGGGCGGCGCGTTCCGGCCCCTCGCCGGCCACGTCGATGGTGAACGGCACCTGTTCGGCCTTGACGCGCGCGGCGATGTCCAGCAGCCGCGCGAATCCCTTGGCGGGCACCAGGCGGCCCATCGCGGCGAACCGCACGGGCTCGCCGGGCCGCGCGGAGCGGGTGGGCAGCGGGGGCGGCAGGGGCGTGGCGTTATGAATGACGTGCCCCCGGTTCAGGGGCGCGCCGCCCGCGACGAGCTGGTCGTGGAGGCCCTGCGTGGGCGCCACCCAATGGTCAGCCTGCGCGACCACCCAGCGGCGCAGCAGGCGCTTGAGTCGCCCGGCGTCGTCGAGGTTGTCGAGGGTGTTCTCCTCGTTGGCGACGTGCGCGAACGGCAGACGGCGGCGGTTCAGGGTGCCGACCGTGACGCCCGCGTACCACAGGCGGGAGTACACGACGTGCGGCTGGAACGCGCGAATGCGTTCCGCCAGCCGGGCGCGTGCACGGATAAGGTTGCGGGTGGCGTGCATTAGGCCGTGACCGCCGTCCGTGACGGGCGCAACGGCGAGGTCGTGGACGCGCAGGTCGCCCAGGTCCAGGCGGGCGTTGAGGGCGTCGTCGTGCGGGGCGCTGAATAGTGTGACGAGTTCGCAGTCGAACTGGGGGCGGGGGAGGTGGCGCAGCAGGTATGCAAGCTGCACCTCTGCGCCGCCGGGGCGCAGGGCAGGCAGGACTGCCAGGACTCGGCAGGTGGGGGCGGTCATGCGGGGCGCGCTGTTCGTCCGCGCGGACGGCGTGTGAGCGGGAAACGCTGGCGCATGGGTCGTCCTTTCGTGGTGCGTGAGGTGCGGTGGCCCGTTAACGCCAAGCTTAACGACGCTTGAGGGACCGCACATCTTGAGTAACAGCTGGTCAGTGCTGACCAGCTGTTACTCAAGGTGGCCCGAATGCGTGCCTCACGGGCGGAACAGGATCGCCGCCTAGAGTGCCCGTAATGAGGGACCTGAGGAGCATGAACCTGGTTTTCAGCTCTGGTGCCGCTGGGCTGCGGAGGTGCTGGTGGAGAGCGGCGTTGACGCGGTTGATCTCTGGTGAACAACGGCTGATCAGGGAATGGACAGCCGTTGTGCATGTTCGGGGTTCTCTTACCCTCTACACATCAGGCCAAGCCCCCCTCCCTCGCCGGCTTCGGCGAGGCGCGAAGCTGCGGAGAACAGCATGAACATCACCATCGTCGGTACAGGGTACGTTGGACTCGGAACGGCCATCATGCTCGCCTACCTGGGCTACCGCGTGACTGGTCTCGACACTGACCTTCAAAAGATTGAGCGGCTGCGTGCCGGGGACCTACCCATCTATGAGCCGGGCCTGGACGAGCTGCTGCGGCAGGCGCAGGGCAACCTCACGTGGACGACCTCGTACGAGGAATCGATTCCAAAGGCGGACATCATCTTCATCTGCGTGGGCACGCCCGCGCTGCCGAGCGGCCAGCCGAACCTCACGTACCTGGAGAGCGCGGCGCGCAGCGTCGCGCGCAACCTGGACGGCAAGACGCAGATCATCGTGAACAAGAGCACGGTGCCGATCGGGACCGCCGACTGGATGACCCGCATCCTCGAAGAGCACGCGGTGCACTACCACACCAACCGCTACGACATCGTCTCGAACCCGGAGTTCCTGCGGGAGGGCACGGCGCTCAGCGACAGCCTGTACCCGGACCGCATCGTGCTCGGCGGGCGCCCGTGGGCCGTGGCGCGCCTGCATGAGCTGTACGCGCCGCTCATCGAGCAGTCATTCACGCCGCCTCCGCACGTGCCGCGCCCCAGCGGGTACACCCGGCCGGCGGTCGTGAACACGACGCTGACCAGCGCGGAAATGATCAAGTACGCTGCGAACGCGTTCCTGGCCCTGAAGATCAGTTACGCGAACGAGATGGCCGGCCTGTGCGAGTGCGTCGGTGCGGACATCGAGGAGGTGACGGGCGGCATCGGCCTGGACGCGCGCATCGGCACGCGCTTCCTCGCGGCGGGCGCCGGGTGGGGCGGCAGCTGCTTTGGGAAGGACACCAGCGCGCTCGTGAGCACCGGCGAGGAGTACGGGTACGACATGCCCATCCTGCGCGCCGCCATTGACGTGAACCGCCGTCAGCGCACCCTCGTCATCGAGAAGTTGCAGCGGCACCTGCGCCTGCTGAAGGGCAAGCGCGTGGCGGTGCTCGGTATGGCCTTCAAGCCGAACACCGACGACCTGCGGGACGCGCCCGCGCACGACTTCATCGCGCGCCTCGCCAGCTTGGGTGCGTCCGTCGTGGCGTACGATCCGGTCGCCATGCCGCGCGCCCGGCAGGAGTGGGGGCACCTGCAGTACAGCGAGGCGCGTTCGGCGAGCGCCGCCCTGGCCGGCGCGGACGCTGTGATCATCGCCACCGAGTGGGACGAGTTCCGCCTGCTCGACTGGGACGCGGCGGTGCTGACCATGCGCACCCGCGTCGTGATTGACGCGCGCAACCTGCTGCGCATGCCGTTGTCGGTGGCGGCCACCGTGGAGCAGATCGGCAAGGACGCCGGACCGGCACCCACCATGGCGCAGGCGAGCGCATGAACGTCCTGCTGACCGGCAGTGCCGGCTTCGTCGGCTCGCACCTTGCCGAGCACCTCCTGCACGCGGGGCACACGGTCGTCGGCGTTGACAACTACCTGAGCGGGCAGCGGAGCAACACCGAGGCGCTGCGTGCCCACCCGCGCTTTCATTTCGTGCAGGCGGACGTCAGCCTGGGGCTGCACGAGGCGCACCTCCCGCCGGGCGTGGACGCGCTGGACTGGGTGCTGCATTTCGCGTCGCCGGCGAGTCCGCCGCATTACCAACAACACCCCATCGAGACGCTGATGGTGGGCGCGCAGGGCACGCAGTACGCCTTGGACCTCGCGTGGCGTCAGGGCGCGCGGTTCCTGCTCGCGTCCACGTCGGAGGTGTACGGGGACCCGCACGTGCACCCGCAACCCGAGGGGTACTGGGGGCACGTGAACCCGAACGGCGTGCGCAGCTGCTACGACGAGGCGAAACGCTACGCGGAGGCGCTCACGATGGCGTACCACCGCGCGCGCGGCGTGGATACGCGCATCATCCGCATTTTCAATACGTACGGTCCGCGCATGCGCGCCGATGACGGCCGCGTGGTCACGAACCTGATTCATCAGGCGTTGCGCGGCGAGCCGCTCACCGTGCACGGCGACGGGCAGCAGACGCGCAGCTTTCAGTACGTCACGGACCTCGTTGACGGCGTGCTCCGGTTGATGACCGTGACGCATCACGATCCCGTGAACCTCGGGAATCCGGATGAGTACAGCATCCTGCACTTCGCGGAGCTGGTGCGGGACCTGATCGACCCGCGCCTGCCGATTCACTTCACGCCCGCCGCGGAGGACGACCCACGTCAGCGCCGCCCGGACATCCGCAAGGCCGAGCAGTTGCTCGGTTGGGTGCCGCGCGTGCCGCTGGCGGACGGCCTCGCGCGCACCATTCTGCACGCCCGCCACCCGGGCGCGCCTGTGCTCGCCCACACGTCCTGAAGCCTTCATCGTCCCGGCGCCGCGTTGGTGGCGCCATTCAGGCGCTCCCCCCCGCGCCCGCCCCAGGAGGCCGCACCGTGAGTTTAGTTCCCGCGCAGGGTCAGGTCCGAGAGCACGTCCGTCACGCCCACACCAAAGCCCAGCTGTTCACGCGTCGGCGCGTCATGAACGGCGCGCTGCTCGCCCTGGGCGACGTGATCGCCCTGGAGGTGGCGTTCAGCGCCGCTGGCGCGCTGCGCGCCTGGCTGTTCAATCAGCCGATGTTGCCGTCGTGGAGTGGCGTGCTGATCGTCACGTGGCTGCTGGGGGCGTTCCTGCTGAAGCTGCTGCCGTCGTGGGGGGTGGGCGCCGCCGAGGAGTTGCGGCGCGTGACGGGCATGCTGGCCCTCACGTTCGGCGTGACGGTCGCGGCGATCTTCCTGCTGGGGCAGAGTGCCGACAGCAGTCGCGTGGCGCTGGTGGTGGGCGCGCTGTTCGCGTGGCCGCTGGTGCTGCTTGCCCGGTACGGGGTGCGGCACGTGCTGATTCGCGCGCGGCTGTGGGGCGTGCCGGCGGTGGTGTACGGCGCGCATGAGAGCGTCGTGCAGGCGTTGCAGGAGACGCCCAGCTTCGGGTACGTGCCGGTGGGCGTGTTCGACGATGAGCGGCGTGGCGCCGTGCGGGGCGTGCCGGTGCTCGGTTCGACCGCGCAGGTGAGCGGGGACGCGCCGATCGCGGTGGTGGCTATGCCGGCGCTACGTCACGCGGAGCTCGCGCCGTTGCTGGAGGGGCCGCTCGGGTCGTACCGGAAGGTCGTGGTGCTGCCCGAGATGGCGGAGGTGCCGTCGCTGTGGGCGACGTCCGTGGACCTGGGCGGCGTGCTGGGGCTGGAGTTGACGCGGAACCTGCTGGACCCGACGGCGCGGTTCCTGAAGCGCGCGTTCGACCTGCTGCTGGTGGTCGGTTCCGCGCCGGTGTGGGTGCCGGTGTGCGCGCTGGTGGCGCTGCTGATCTGGCTGGAGGACCGTCAGGATCCGGTGTTCCGTCAGGAGCGGCTCGGGGAGCACGGACGGGTGTTCTCGACGTGGAAGTTCCGCACGATGGTGCCGAACGCGGAGGCGGTGCTGCGGCAGCGACTCGCGGAGGACGCGGCGTTGCGCGCGGAGTGGGAGGCGCATTTCAAGCTGCAGCGGGATCCGCGGGTGACGCGGGTGGGCCGCTGGTTGCGCGTGACGAGTCTGGATGAGCTGCCGCAGTTGCTGAATGTGTTGCGTGGGGAGATGAGCCTGGTGGGGCCGCGGCCGTTGCCGGCGTACCACGAGGCGCAGTTGGTGCTGCGCGCGCGGATGCTGCGCAGTCAGGTGCAGCCGGGTCTGACGGGGTTGTGGCAGGTGTCCGGGCGGTCGCTGGCGGGGAATGCGGGCATGGAGCGGTGGGATCCGTATTACGTGCAGAACTGGTCGATCTGGTTGGATCTGGTGATTCTGGCGCGGACGGCGCGGGTGGTGCTTACGGGTTCCGGCGCGTTCTAGGATTTTCAGCTAGGTGTTTAAGTGGTGTCTTGCGCGAGCGCGCTTTGACTAAGGTCAAAGCGCGCTCTTTTTATGCTGTTCTCAGGTTTTTAATGAGCAATTTTTCCCACCTTATGCTCATGCTTCACATGTGTTAAATCATGCACGCCACGTGGACGCTTTTTGCGCCCACGTCTTCCACGTGAATTTCTTTATTACGCTTCCCTCAAGCATCCATTAAGCTTTACCTAAGCTTGAACGGGCTGAGACGAGGACCCCCTCGCCCCGCCGGTGCGCCCCCTGCGTCGGCTAGCCCTCCCCCGCCACCACCAACGTGCAGCCCTCTGCACGCCATCAATGCTGCACCCAGGAGCCCCCCATGCGTAAACCCACCCTCACCCACCTGATCGCCCTGAGCCTCCCCCTGCTGCTTGCCGCCTGCGGCAACACCACCAGCGCGCCCACGCCCGCCAGCAGCACCCCCGCGGAACTCAGCACCAGCCTTCAGGCCGAAAACGGCACCACCACCGACGTGACCCTCGAACCGCAGAGCGTCGTCGAACCGGGCGCCACCAGCGGCGCCATCGTCATCAACGACGCCAACGCCCAGGGTGGAAAAGCCGTCGCGCTGTTCAGCAACGGCAACAGCGTCCGCCTCAGCGTCCCCAGCACCCTCAGCAGCGGCACCTACGCCCTCAAGGTGCAGGCCCGCGGCGACCAGTACAACGGCGCGCCCATCGTCGCCCTGCGCATCAACGGCACCCAGAAAACCACCGCCAACATCACCAGCACCACGTACGCCCCGTACGCGCTCGGCAACTACGCCCTCAAACCCGGCGACACCATCGAAGTGATGTTCACCAACGACATCTGGGGCGGGACCGGCAAGGACCGCAACGCCTACGTCGACTACCTCGACCTGACCGCCAGCAGCACCGCGCCCGCCCCGGCCCCCACCCCCGCCCCGACGCCCGCCCCCACGCCCACCCCGACCCCTGCGCCCGTCACCGGCGGCGTGGACGTGAAGACCTTCGGCGCGAAAGGCGACGGCGTCACCGACGACGCCAACGCGCTGCAGAAAGCGCTCAGCAGCGGCCAGAACCTCGTCTTCCCCGCCGGCACGTACCTGATCAGCCGCCCCCTGGTGCTCAGCGGCACCAACGGCATCACCGTGAGCGCACAGGGCGCCACCCTCAAGGCCGCTTCCGGCTTCGCCGGCACCGCCCTGCTGCACCTCCAGAACACCACCGGCACCACCGTTCGCGGCTTCACGGTCATCGGCGCCACCCAGAGCGGCGCCTGGATCGACGGCATCCGCGTCACCGGCGGCAGCAACGCCACCATCGACGGCAACACCATCCGCAACCTCGGCGGCGACGGCATCACCGTCGAGAACGCTACCCGCACGGTCGTCAACAACAACACCGTCAGCGCCGTCGCCTACCACGGCGTGTGGGGCAACAAGGCCACGCAGCAGACCTGGACCAACAACACCGTCACCGGCTACGGCGCCACCAGCGGCAAACCCGGCATCGGCCTGCTCGGCACGCTCGGCGACACGTACGTCATCAGCGGCAACACCGCCAGCAACTACGGCAACACCGCCATGAAAACCGAAGGGGCCAGCAACGTCACCTTCAGCGGCAACACCGTGAACGGCTTCGCCCGCGACGGCATCAAGATCATGCCCTACCCGGAAGGCGGCGTGACCAGCGTCAAGAACGGCAACCTCGAAAACAACACCGTCCGCGGCTACACCGGCGCCGACGCCCTCGGCAGCAGCGCCTACCAGCTCAGCAGCGTCATCGGGGGCAGCGTCAAGAACAACGCCGCCTACGGCATGACCGGCGACAGCCCCAACGGCTACGAGGACGGCATCCGCCTCCAGGCGCACGGCAGCGGCCCCGTCAGCAGCAACATCACGGTCATCGGCAACAAAATCTACGATCAGATGGTCGCCATCCGCGTCCAGGGCAACAACAACACCATCCAGGACAACACCTTCGAGAACAGCACCCAGCAGGCCGTCGTGTTCAACCAGAACGCCAGCGGGAACGTCTTCACCGGCAACACCTTCACCGGCAAGGTCACGCTCGGCGTCCTGTTCGACCTGGGTGTGAGCGGCACGACCTTCCAGGGCAACACCTTCAGCGGCATGCTGAACGGCATCTACGCGGCCAACAGCGGCAACAACAACAACAACTTCCGCAACAACACGTTCGGCACGGGCGTCCAGAAGGCCATCACCTTCGCCGGCAGCGGCAACACCTGCACCGGCAACACCGGCAGCGGCGTCGCCACCAACTGCAAGTAACTCCACCCACCTGAACGATTCTCGCACCAGCACAGCAAGAACCCCACCTGCACGGGTGGGGTTCTTGCTGTGGGTAGCGTTGGGGACTGCTTGGGGGCGCGTGCGCTTGGCCCGCGCGCATACCGGGTGGGTCGTCAGGCGCGCACGTCCAGGTACTGCCCCGTGATGGAGCGCGGCGCGTGCAGCAGCCCGCTGGGCGGGCCCGCGTACAGGACCTCACCGCCCGCCCGGCCGCCTTCCGGGCCGAGGTCGATGATCCAGTCGGCCTGCCGGATGACGTCCAGGTGATGCTCGATCAGGATGACGCTGTTGCCGGCGTCCACCAGCCGGTCGATGATGCCCATGAACAACCCGATGTCGGACAGGTGCAGGCCCGTGGTCGGCTCGTCCATGACGTACACGCTGCCCTGCTTGTGCAGTTCCGTGGCGAGCTTCAGGCGTTGGCCCTCGCCGCCCGACAGGGTGCTGAGCGGCTGCCCCAGCTTCAGGTACCGCAGGCCCACGTCGTTCATGGCCTGCAGCACCGCCCGGATTTTCTTCTCGGTAAAGAACCCGAGGGCTTCCTCCGCGGTCATTTCCAGCACCTCGCTGATGTTCCGGCCGCGCAGGGTGTGCGTGAGCACGTCCGGCGTGTACCGCCGCCCCTCGCAGACCTCGCAGGTGGACGTGACGCCCTCCATGAACGCCAGGTCGGTGTACACCACGCCCAGGCCGTTGCAGTTCGGGCAGCTGCCCTCCGAGTTGAAGCTGAACAGGGACGCGTTCGCGCCGCTCGCCTTCGCGAAGGCCTTGCGGATGTCGTCCATGATGCCGGTGTACGTGGCGGGCGCCGAGCGGCTGTTCGCGCCCACGCGGGACTGGTCGATGACCACGGCGTCCGGGTGGCGCTCCACGAACACGTCGTTGATGAGCGTGCTCTTCCCGGACCCGGCGACGCCGGTCACGACCGTCAGCACGCCTGTGGGGACCTGCACGGTCACGTCCTTCAGGTTGTGCCGCGTGGCGTGCTCGATGGGCATCCAGCCGGTGGGCGTGCGGACCTCCGCCTTGAGGGGCAGCTGCTGGCGGAGGTGCCGTCCCGTGAGCGTGTCGGAGCGGGTCAGTGCGTCGTACTGGCCTTCGAAGACCACTTCGCCGCCGTGCATGCCCGCGCCGGGACCCATGTCCACGATGTGGTCAGCGATGCTCATGACGTCCGGGTCGTGCTCCACGACCAGCACGGTGTTGCCCTTGTCGCGCAGCTGCCGCAGCAGGCCGTTCAGGCGGGCGACGTCGCGGGCGTGCAGGCCGACGCTCGGCTCGTCGAGGATGTACAGCATGTCCGTGAGGCTGTTGCCGAGGTGGCGGATCATTTTGAGGCGCTGCGACTCGCCGCCGGACAGGGTCGCGGTGCCGCGCCCGAGGCTCAGGTACCCGAGGCCGATGTCCACCATGTGCGTGAGCCGCTCCGTCAGTTCGTCGGCGACGCGGCGGGCCGGGCCGTCCGGCAGGGCGCGCAGGAAGTCGATCAGGGCGGTGACTTCCAGGTCGGACAGTTCCGCGATGTTCCGGTCCTGAATGCGGCACGCCAGCGCCGCCTGTTTCAGGCGCGCGCCGTGGCACACCGGGCAGACCTGCGCGCGCGTGAACTGCTCAAACACGGCGCGGCTGCGTTCGGACATGCTGGCGGCGTCCTTGCGCGTAAAGCGTTCCATCAGGCCCAGGTACGTGAGGTTGAAGTCCGCGAACGTGACCTTCTGCCCGCCGGCGCCGTACAGCAGGCGGTGCATTTCCTCGTCGGTGTACTGCTCAAGGGGTTTGTCGTTGTCGAAGAAGCCGGAGTTCGCGTACGTCTTCCACATCCACTTGCCGACCTTGTAGTCCGGGTGGAGGATCGCGCCGCCGTTCAGGGACCGGCGCTGGTCGAGGAAGCGGTCGAGGTCGAGTTGCACGGTCTGGCCGAGGCCTTCGCATTCCGGGCACATGCCCTGCGGGGTGTTGAACGAGAAGTGGAAGGCCGGGCCGACGGCGGGCTGCCCGGCCCTGGAGAACAGGACGCGCAGGACGGCGGCGATGTCGGTGTACGTGCCGACGGTGGAGCGTGCGCCGCCGCCCACACGTTTCTGGTCGATGATGATCGGCGCGTTGAGGTGCGCGATGCGGTCGACGTCCGGCTGGCCGTAGTGCGGCATGAAGCCCTGTACGAAGGCCGTGAGGGTTTCGTTCAGCTGGCGTTGCGCTTCGGCGGCGACCGTGTCGAAGACGAGTGAGGATTTGCCGGAGCCGGAGACGCCCGTGAACACGGTGATCTGGTGTTTGGGAAGGTCGAGGTTGACGCTTTTCAGGTTGTTTTCTCGGGCACCGCGAATTTCGATGTGGGCGTGGGTCATGGGATTGGCTCCTGGGTGGGCAAGGAGGACGGGACGGACAACGACGGTGAATGGCAGGAGGGGGCCGCTCTCCTTGGCCTGGGGTGGGTCGCCGTGGTGCGCGCGCTGGCTTCTCTATGGTCCCTGTGAAAGATGTGAGCTTGCCCCACGTCAGTTGTTTATCTGATCTTCATGATTGTGTGAAGCGTGCCGCTGGTCAGGACACCCACCGTGCCCGACTCCCCACCCCATCAGCGCCCGTGCCTCCCTAGACACGGACGCTTACCGTCCCACCTGGACGGGCCGTGCGTGCAGCCGTGACGCCTCCGGGGGCACCGGCAGACCGGACCCGCAGAACGCCCTGGACGTTGAAGCCCTGCCTCCGCCTACTCCAGGGCGCTTTGGTGCCCCGGTGCCTCCGCGTGGCGGGCGGGCTCGAACGCGTCCGCCAGGTGCGGGCGACGCGACAAAGCCGCTTCCGGCAGGCGCGCGGGGCGCTTCCCGAGCACGTACCCGGCCGAGCCGTGGTGATTCATGGGCTGGGCAGGAACGCCGACCAGCACCGCGTCCGGCTCGGTGCTGCGCGTCACGTAACTGAGCGGCGCGACGAGCGTGCCCGGCGCGAGCGTGACGTTCCCCACGACGACCGCGTTCGCGCCGATCCACACGTTCTCGTGCAGGGTGGGCGCGCCCACGTTCGTGCCGCGCCGGGTCACGCCGATGGTGACGCCCTGAGCGATGTTGCACTGCCCGTGTACGACCGCGTCCGGACTGATGATGATGTTCCCGAAGTGCCCGAAGTACACGCCCGGCCCGAGGTTGCAGCTGAGCGGAATGTCCATGCCGTACTTGAAGAAGTACCGGCCGTGCAGAAGGCGCGCGAGGATGAACAGCGGGCGGTACGCGAGGCCGCGCCCGCGGAGGAATTTCGCGGTGCGGTAGTGCACGAGGAACTTGAAGCCAGGCGACGTCCAGAAATGGCGGGCCGCGAGGCGCAGCGCGGCGGCCGGCGTGGGCGGCGGCGTGTACTCCTCGCCGCGGACGGTGCCTTCGTACCGGGCGAGGTCCGCGAGGATGTACGCCCGCAGTTCCGGCCAGGTGCGGGGTTGCGGGACGGTCATGGCGTGCCCCGTTTCGCGAGTGTGGCGGGCGCGAGGCGCGGGGCGGGCGCGGCGCGCAGGCCCTGGAGGGCGCCGCTCGCGACGGCGCGCGCGCGCGGCCACTGTCGGCGCAGGACGCGTTTCACGAGGTACAGGCCGGGGCCGAGCAGCAGTGGGGCGATCGGCAGCGGGGCGTGCTTGCGGAAGAAGCGGACGGCGCTGCGCGTGAAGTGCAGTTCCCACGCGAGGCTCTTGTGTTCGCGGGTGCTCTGGCCCATGCTGGCGCAGCCGAGGTGCCAGACGCGCGCGCGTGGCGCGACGGCGATCGTCCAGCCGGCGCGGCGCAGGCGGAAGCTGAAGTCCGCGTCCTCCCAGTACATGAAGAAGCCCTCGTCGAGTAGGCCGACGGCGTCGATGGCCGCGCGGCGCACGAGCAGGCTGGTGCCCGCCACGAAGTGCAGTTCGCCCGCGGGGACGTCATGGGTGTGGAGTTCAGCCGTGCCGCGCCACAGGCGCACGTGGCCGCCGCCGGTGCTCTGCAGGCGTTCGGGTTCGCGCATCTCGTACAGCAGGCTGCTGACGGCGCCGAGGGCCGGGTCGGCCCGCGCGGCCGCGACGAGTTCAGTGAGCGCGTCGGGCGCGACGACAGTGTCGTTGTTCAGGAACCACAGGTACTCGACGGGCTGCGTGAGCGCGGCGCGGCACCCGGCGTTGTTCGCGGCGGTAAACCCGACGTTCACGGGGAAGTGCACGAGGTGGAGGTCCGGGTGGCGGGCGCGCAGGTGCGCGAGGGAGTCGTCGGTGGAGCCGTTATCGACGACGATCACGTCGTGCGGATGGGTGAGCGTCTGCAGGGACGCGAGGCACGCGTCGGTGAGGGCGGCGTTGTTGTAGTTCACGAGGATGATCGCGACGCGCGGACGGTGAGGGTCAGTCATGCAACAGTCCTTTCGGGAAGCGGGCGGGTCGGGGCGGGGCGGGCACGGCGGGGGGGGCGTGGCGGCTGGAGCGGGCGTTGAGGTACGCGCCGCACAGCGCGAGCATGAAGCTCCAGTCGGTGCTGGTGAACGTGATGGTGTACGCGCCGCACAGCGCGATGTACGCGAGGGTCAGCGCGGCGGGCAGCGCGAGGCGCGTGGCGGGTCGGCGGATGGCGGCGCGCAGCAGCGGCTGAGCGATGCCGAACACCGCGAGGAGGGCGAGGCCGACGTTCCCGAACGTCCATTGCACGGACGCGTACGAGTAATGCAGTTCGTTCGTGACCTGCCCGGGAATGGGGTGCGCGACGTCCTCGGGGATGTGCGTGGCGGTGCCCACGCCGAACGCGCGGTCCTCGTCGGTGCGGATCAGCAGGCGCGCGGCGCGGACCTGTTCGGCGCGCCAGTCGAGGTTGCGCGGGTCGAGGCTGAAGCGTTCCTGCCCGCGGAACTGCGTGACGAACTGCCCGGCGGGCGTGGCGAGCGGCGTGAGGAACACGGCAACGCCGGCGGCGTTCAGGGCCATGAGGGCGCCGAGGACCAGGCGGGCCTTGTGACTGCTCGCCGCGCGTTGCCGCGCGAAGCGGACGAGGATGAACAGCGTAGCGAGCAGCGCCGCGAAAATCAGCGACCCGCGGGAAAACGTGACGCCGAGCGCGCCCATGAACAGCGCGGCGCGCAGGCCTTCGCGTTTGAGGTCCTGGCCGCGCGCGACAAACACGCCGCGCAGGGCGATCATCAGCCCGAGGAACATGAGGCCCTGCCCGGGGAAGAACACGCGCGCGAGCGGCCCGACACGTTCCCAGATGATGAAGTCGTCGGCGAGGCCCACGTGGTCGCGGCCGAGGGCGGGCAGCACGAAGGTGGCGAGGGCGCGCACGGCGATGAACGTGGCGATGAGCATCAGGGTGCGTTCGATGCGTTCGTCGGTGCGGGTGCACGCCCACACCCACAGGTACGGAATCAGCAGGTACCCGCTGAATTTGTACAGGTACACGAAGCTGCCGTCGGTGGAGCCGCCGCCGAGCACGCCGACGGCGAGGTGCGCGAAGGGCAGCGCGCCGAGCAGGGTGACGCCGAGCAGCGGGACGCTGCGGGCGCGCCAGGCGGCGCTGGCGGTGAGGGTGAGCGTGAGCAGGATCAGGCCGAGCATGCTGACGCTGCCGAGGCCGAGGCGGCTGGCGGTGCCGATGACCGAGAGCGTGCCCAGGTACAGGCTGAACAGCGCGGCGTGCAGCCAGATGTCGAGGGTGTCGCGGCGCACGTACACGTTCACGCCTCCAGCGGGGCCGGGTGGGGTGGGGGCGGCGTGCGGCGGGTGCGGCGGTACGCGCGGGCGAGCAGGGCGAACACGCACACTTCGGTGGCGATGACGGCCACGGCCATGCCGAGCGGCCCGGCGTGCGGGACGAGCGCGACGATCAGAGCGGCGTTGAGGAGCGCGCCGAGCGCGACGGTGCCGTTGAAGGTGCCGTCCAGGCCGAGCGGCACCAGCCAGAACAGCCCGAGGACGATGTTCACGCCGATCAGGAGGGGCAGGGCGGCGAGGACGCGCAGGACGGGCGTGGCCGGCTCGAAGTCCGTGCCGAGCAGGATGCGGACCAGCAGGGGCGCGCCGAGCAGCAGGGCGGCGCTGAGCGCGCCGCCCGCGGCGAGCATCAGGCGCGCGCCGTGCGGCAGCAGGGCCTGGAGGGCGCGCGGGCCGTCCTGCGCGGCGCGGCTGTAGCGGGGGTACAGAGCGCGGCTGAGGGGTTGCAGCAGGCCCTGCGCGGCGCGCGCGAGGCGTTCGGCACCCGCGTAGTACCCGACGAGCGTGGCGGGGACGAACAGGCCGAGCAGGAAGGTGCTGGCGCTGCTGTAGAACGCGGCGGACCCACGGAACACGAACATCGTCCAGCCGAGCCGCAACGCGTCCCGAATTCCGCCGGGGGTGGGGGTGCGGATGCCGACGGTGCGGACGGCCTGCGTGAAGCCCCACGCGGCGCTGAACGTGGCGGCGGCGGCGGCGAGGGCGGGGACCAGCCACGCGTCGGCGGGGCCGCGCACGAGGGTGAGCAGAGCGACGGTGCCGACGGCCTTGGCGGTGACGTCCACGGCGGCCACGCGCGGGAGGCGTTCGAGGCCCTGGTAGAACCACAGGGGGCTGGCGCCCTGCGCGAGGCCGAGGGCGACGCTCGCCCACAGCAGCGCGGGGTGCGCGCCGAGTGCCGGCACGACCTGCTGCGCGATGACGGCGATGACGAGGGCGGCGGCGCCGAGCAGCAGTTTCGCGCCGGTGATCTGCCCGAGCAGCGCGGCGAGGCGTGCGGGGTTGTCGCGGTCGCGGGCGACGGCGCGGGCGCCGGCGAGGTCGAAACCGTACTCGACGAGCAGGCCGAGCAGCGCACCGAACGCCTGCGCGAACGCGACGGCCCCCCACGCGCCCGGCCCGAGAACCCGCGCGAGGAACGGGACGGTGAGCAGCGGCAGCACGAACGTCACGAGGTGCACGCCGTACAGCGCGATGATGTTGCGGAGCACGCCGGTCATGCGCGGCCGCTCAGGCGCCTCGCCGGGTGGGTCGGGCGTCCGCGCCGTACCCGTAGCCGTACCCGTAGGCGCTGCCGGCGTGGCGGGGGTTGATTTTGTTGAACGCGACGCCGAGGACGTTGGCGTTCGCGAGTTCCAGCGCGTCGAGGAGGCGCTGGACGCCGCGCGCGGGCGCCTTGCCGGGTTCGAGGACGATCAGGACGCCGCCGACGTGCGGGGCGATGGCGAGCGGATCGGCGACGGCCAGGACGGGCGGCGCGTCGATCACGACGACGTCGTACGCGGGGGACCAGATGCGCAGCGCCGCGGCGAACGCATCGGTGTTCAGGCGAACGCTGGAGGACAGTTGCGTGGGCGTGACGATCAGGTGCAGGTTGTCGCGGAGTTTCATGGCCTGCGCGGCTGCCGGGTTGAGCAGCGCGGCCTGCAGGTCGCGGGCCTCCTCGCCGGGGAAGGGCGCGGCGCCGGGCATGTTCACCCAGTCGGCGGTGTCCGCGGCGATGCCCCACAGGGAGCGTTGCGTGGGGTGGCGCAGGTCCGCTTCGAGCAGCAGGGTGCGCTGCCCGCTGGCGGCGAGGCTGCTGGCGAGGCCGGCGCTGAGGGTGGATTTGCCGTCGCCGGGAAGCAGCGAGGTCATCAGGATGATGTTGGGCCGCTCCGGGAGTTGCGCGCGCACGGCGTTGGCGAGGTACGCGACGCTGTCGGTGGCTTTGCCGCGGTGCATCATGGCGAGCAGCGACTGGCCCTGGTGCGCGCGCCGCAGACGCGGCACCTCGCCGATCAGGCGAAGGTTCAGGGCGTGCAGGTCAGCGTCGCTGGTGATGGTGCGGGTGAGGGCAGCGCGGGCGAGCACGAACGCGCCGGACACGAACAGGGCGAACAGGCCGGCGATGATGGCGTTGCGGGTGGGGCGCGGTTCGACCGGCGTGACGGGCGGCACGGCGGGCGCCACGACGGCAAGGGAGCCGACGACGGCGCGTTCGAGCGCGAGGAGGTTGTTGAGTTCGTCGGTGCGGTTGGCGCGCTGGTCGAGCAGCAGGCGCTGGTTGCGGGTGAGGGTGGCGCCGAGCGGCCCTTCGCGTTGCAGGCGGGTTTCGAGGTCGCGCAGTTGCGCTTCGAGGGCGCGGCGGGCGGACGTGACCTTCTCGCGGCCGCGCTGGGCGTCCCAGGCGACGAGGGCGTCGGTGGCGAGGTTGGCGAGGCGCGCGGCGACGCGGGCGTTCGGGTGGCGCGCCTGGAGGGTGTAGGTGCCGTTGCCGTAGATGTCGGTGGAGCCGGTGACGCGGATCACGTGGCCCTGGCCGGTGGCGCCGGCGACGAGGTCGCGTTGCAGTTCGTTGCGTTCGGCGGGGCTGAGGCTGGTGATGCTGCGCACGCCGACGTTGATGTCGCGGATGACGTTGATGTTGCTGAGGGCCCCTTCGAGCGCGCCGGGCGGGAGCGGGGGGGCGCTCACCAGGGTGGAGTTGACGGTCTGGTTGCCGGTCTGGTTGCTGGCGGACAGCAGGATGGTGCTGGCTTCGTAGATGGGCGTCTGCTGTTTGAACAGGGCGTAAACGGCGCCGCCGACGACGGCGGCGCACAGCAGCATGATCCAGGCGGATCGCTGGAGGGCCTGCCAGGAGCGGGTGAGGTCAATGACGTCTGGGGTGTGCAGGTCGTTCATGGCATCTCCTGGCGCTTCGCGCGTGGGTCAGGGAAGCGGCGGTCCGTTCAGTGGGGGCCGTGGGCGTGGGGGCCGGGGCGGCGGGGTTCTGAACGTGCAGTGATGAAACGGCCATCTGCGCCTCATCATGCCGAGGTGATGCGCTGAACAGCCGTTGCTCAGGTGCTTGAACGGGGCGGATTTCGCGCAGATTGATGAGGTTTTCGAAGATGGGCAGCTTTTGCGGTTTTTTGATGTGCCCAACGCTTTTTGGCTGGACGTTAACGGGAATGATCAAACGTTGATCATTTGAAACGGAAACGTTTCCTGAGCGTTTCTCTTTAATGAAGTACAGATGAATGAAAGATGACGCAGGGCCTTTAAGATAAGTTCAATTTTCGGTATACGGCCAGTCATCGTCCGCTCACGCACCGGCGCTCCGCACGCTTACCTTCCTACTGCCCGCCGCGCCCGAAGGGACCACGATGAAGAAGTCCATTTCCAACCGTGATGTCGAACGCATCGCTGAACACGCCGGCCTCAGCGCCACGCAGGTCCGCCAGGCCCTCGCCCTCAAAGGCGACGTTCCCCAGGACCTCAGCGACCGGGTCATGCGCAGCGCCCAGGCCCTTCGCTACACCATCTCCGCCCGCGACCGCGTCGCCATGGCCGCCAACACCTCCGTCGCCACCGTCAACCGCGCCTACCGGCCCGAAGCGCGCCACCTCGTGCGCCCCGACCTGCTCCGCACCATCGAGGCCGAAGCCGCCCGCCTCGGCTACACCCCCGACCTCGTCGCGCAGGCCCGCCGCACCCAGGGCAGCCCCATCGTCACGCTGTGCGTCGAACTCGACCGCCTCTTCAACCCGTACCACGCCACCATGCTGCGCTTCCTGATGGAAGCCGTCCTGCGGCGCGGCCTGCACCCCGTCATCACGCCCGTCACGCCCGAACGAGCCCTGCCGGAACTCGCGCAATCCGGCGTGACCACCGCCGTCGTCCTGTGGGAAGGGCAGCGCACCGCGCAACAGGTCGCCATGCTCGAAGCGACCGGGCGGCGCGCCGTCATGATCGGCTGGCACGAAGCGCTGCCCAGCGTCGCGCCCGACTGGAGCGGCGCGTGCGCGCACCTCACGCAGCGCGCCCTGGAACGCCAGTACACCACGCTGCACCTCGGGTACCTCCACGCAAACGCCTGGGGCCCGAGCGCCCGCCTCGAAGGCGTCGCGCGCGCCCTGCGCCAGCACCAGGGCCCGCGCCCGAACTTGCGCCTGTGGGTCGCGCCGGACCTGAACCTCCCGCGCCTCACCCGCGACCTCGCGCAATCCGGACGGCACGACGCCGCCGACCTGCTCGACGAGCTGCTGCACACGCCCGGCGCGCTCGAACGCCGCCCCGCCCTGAACCAGACCATCGCCATCACGGAAATCACCGCTGACGTTGAGGCGCTGCACGCCCGCGGCGAACGCGTCGCCGTGTTCGGCCTGCCCGATATGGCCGCCCGGCAGCTGCTGTACACCCTCCAGCACCAGCATCCGGACTGGCACGTCGGCGAGGACATCGGCGTCGTCGGCTACGACAACATCGAGCCGCTCCTCCCGTACCTCGCGCCGATCCTCACGACCGTCGCGTACAACATGCGCCAGCTTGCCGACCGCGTCGCCGACCTCGTCCAGTCGGGCCTGGACCGCGCCGTGCCGCCGCCCAGCTTCGACCTGCTGCCCGCCCAGATGATCGTCCGCGAATCCCTCTGACGCGGAGTGACCCCCGTTCCAGGAAAGGCGCCATGTCGTACCCCACCCCCCTGAACGACGCCCAACGCCTCGCCGTGCTGCAGCGCTACCACATCCTCGACTCCCTGCCCGAGGAAGAGTTCGACCGCATCACCCGGCTCACGCAGCGCCTCCTGAACACGCCCGTCGTCACCATCAACCTCATCGACGTCGACCGCGGCTGGTTTAAATCCCGGCAGGGCCTCACACTGACGCAGATCCCGCGCGCCCACAGCATCTGCGCGTACACCATCCTCACGCATGGCGTCCTGAGCGTCCCGGACCTGCGCGCCGACCCGCGCTTCCGGCAGTACCCGCTCATTCGGGAAAGTGGGGTGCGCGCGTACATCGGCGCGCCCCTCATTACGCCCGACGGGTACGCCATCGGGACGCTCTGCGCGCACGACGTCAAACCGCGCACCTTCACGCCCGAGGAGCAGACGCTGCTCGCCGACCTGGCCGCCATCGTCATGGACGAACTCGAACTGCGCCGCAACGTCCTGACCTGGCAGCGCGCCGAAGCGCGCACCGCGCACCAGGCACACCACGACGCCCTCACCGGCCTTCCGAACCGCCTGCTGCTCAAGGACCGCGCGGATCTGGCGTTCCGGCACGCGCACCGCCGCGGCACCATCGCGGCCATGCTGGTCGTCGATTTGGACGGCTTCAAGACCATCAACGACACCTACGGGCATCTCGTCGGTGACGAGGTGCTGCGCCTCACGGCCGAGCGCCTGCGGGACGCCCTGCGGGCCGAGGACACCGTCGCCCGGTTCGGCGGGGACGAGTTCGTCGTGCTGCTCAGCGAACTGCGCGACCCGCTCAATGCCGCGCGCGTCGCGCAGCAACTCCTCGACGCCATCGAGCCGCCCATGCACTTCGAGGACCACGAGGTGCAGCTGCACGCGAGCGTCGGCATCGCCCTGTACCCCACGGACGCCCGCAGCTTCGAGGAGTTGCTGCGCGCTGCCGACACCGCCATGTACGGCGCGAAACGCAAAGGCCGCGCGCAGGTCTGCTTCCACACGGAAGCGATGAGCAGCGCCGCCACCGACAAGCTCCGTTTCCGGCAACGGTTCACGGCGGCCATCGCCAGCGGTGAGCTGCGCCTGCATTACCAGCCGCAGGTGGACCTGCGCAGCGGACGCGTCATCGGGATGGAGGCGTTGCTGCGCTGGCCGCAGCCGGACGGCAGCTGGGTGCCGCCGCAGCAGTTCATTCCCCTCGCCGAGGAGACCGGCCTGATCGTGCCGCTGGGCGCGTGGGCGCTGCGCGAGGCGTGCGCGCAGCTGGCGCTCTGGCACGCGCAGGGGCACCATGACTGGCACGTGTCCGTGAACGTCTCCGTGAAGCAGTGGAGCGCGCCCGGCTTCATGAGCATCGTCCGTGATGCCCTCACCACGAGCGGCGTCTCCCCTGGCCACCTGATCCTCGAAGTCACCGAGAGTGTCCTGATCTGGGACGTGCCGGGCGTGCGCAGCGTCCTGAACGCCATTGAGGCGCTCGGCGTGCGCGTCGCCCTCGACGACTTCGGTACGGGCTACTCGAACCTCAGCCGCCTGATGCACGTGCACCTCAGCCAGCTGAAGGTCACGCCCACCCTGATGGCGCCCGTGCCCGAAGCGGACCGGGCCGCGCGCATGATGAGCTCCGTCATCTCGCTCGGGCGGCAGCTCAGCGCCGCCGTCGTCGGCGAGGGCGTCGAAACGGAATTGCAGCGGCATACGCTGCTGGAGCTCGGCTGCGAGATCGGTCAGGGTTACCTGTTCGGCCCGCCTGCCCCGCCCGAGGCGCTGCGCCTCTGACGCGCGGGGGTGGTGAAGGTCTCCCCTCACCGCCCCGCGGACCGCGGCCGAAGCTCAGTCGAGCATTGCGGTGACGGTGGCCGCGAGGGCCTGCGGGAACACCGGGATCATCTGGCGGCCCTGCGTGTTCCACAACGTATCGAAGTCGCGGTAGCTGATGGCCACGAGCGGACCGTACATGCTGTCGTTCACGAGCACCTGCCCGGCGTCATCGTCGAAGCCGCGCACGGTCCGGAAGTGCGGCGTCTTGCCGGGCGTGTCCTGCCACTGCAGCACGATCACGGGAATGCCGGCGCTCACGAGGCGCTTCAGGTCCGTGAGCGTCGCTCCGCGCACCACCGACGCGGCCAGGTTGTACTTGCGCATGGTGGCGGGAATGGCCTGCACGGCCATGTACCCGCCGTCCGGGCGGAGCTCACGGCCCAGCGCCTCCGGGTTCACGCGGATGCCGTAGTACCCGAGCACCGCGGCAATGGCCGACGGACCGCAGTTGTTCCGTGATTGCAGCTGAAACGCGAGGCCGTCCAGCAGGACGTGGCGGGTGCCGTCCGTGTCGGTCGTGAGCGGCAGGAGCTGCGCGTTGGTGTGCGTGACGTGCTTGTCACCGCTGTACGCCACGGGACCGCGCACGGGCGCTGCCGACGCGGGGGGCGCGACCGGCCCGAGGTCGCGGGCGCCGCCCGGCAGGCGCAGGAGCTGCCCGGCGTTCAGGTTGGGGCTGGTCAGGCCGTTCTCGGCGAGGACCGAGTCGACGGTGACGCCGTAGCGGCGCGCGAGGCTGTACAGCGTCTCGCCGGGCTGCACGGTGTGCGTGGTGGCGGGCGGGGGCGTGGGGTCGCCCGGCAGGGTCAGCACCTGCCCGAGTTGAATGGCCGTGCCGCTGAGCGCGTTGGCCTGCATAAGGGTGTCCGGCGTGAGGCCGTGGCGGCGAGCGATGCTGTAGAGCGTGTCGCCGACCTGCACTGTGTATGTCCCGCCCGTTGCAGCCTGCGCAGTGCAGGCCGCCAGGGTCAGCAGAAGGGCCCTGAACTTCTTCACACCTAAAGATAACCCAAGAACCGGATGAAGATCCGCTAAATTTCCTGCATGCACGCCAGGGCCCGGAATCCCGGCGTCGGCAGCGCGTCGCCTCAGCGTACCGCGCGGGGCCCGCGGTCCAGCAAGGGGCACGGGTGAATCTGCACCTGCCCGAACGCAGGTGGACGGTTATGATGGCGTCATCCCGGGGAGGGGATCACCATGGAACCACTGCTGCAGGAAAACCCTCAGTACGTCATCATTTTCAGCGACAGCACACCCGAGAACGCGGACGTCCTGGCGCGCCTGCTGAATGTCGCGCCGGCCAGCCCCCCCGACGCCGAACCGCGCCGCTCCCGCCGCATCCTCGACAGCCACAACGGCGTGCACGCCCGCGTGTACATGCGCCTCGGCGTCGCCGTGGCGAACCTCACGCCACAACAGGTGCAGGAGCTCGAAGTGCTCGGCAACGTCGTCGCCGTCGCCCGCAACCAGCGGCGTCACCTCCCCACTTACCAGGTGGACGCCGAAGAACCCACCCCCGAACCGCCCGGCACGCCCCTCAACCGCGCGCTGCAGCAGATCGGCCTGGACCCCGCCACGCAGACCGCCACGGGACGCGGCGTGAAGGTCGCCGTTATCGACACCGGCATTGACCTGAGCCACCCGGACCTGACGCTGCTGCCGGAAAACGCGCGGAGCTTCGTGCCGTCCGAACCCAGCGCCCAGGACGAGAACGGGCACGGCACGCACTGCGCAGGCGTGATCGCCGGACGCGCCCGCCCCACCGGCGGCTTCCGGTACGGCGTCGCGCCGGACGCGCAACTGCTGGTCGGCAAGGCCCTCAACAAGTACGGGCAGGGCTACGACGACCAGATTCTGGACGCCATCGACTGGGCCGCAGACCAGGGCGCCGAAATCATCTCGTTGAGCCTGGGCAGCGAGCGGGTCGCCGGCCAGCCGTTCAGCGCCACGTACGAACGCGTCGCGGCCACCCTGCTGGAGCAGGGCGTCCTGCTGGTCGCTGCCGCCGGCAACGAAAGCTTGCGCCCGCAGCGGATCGCGCCCGTCGGGAACCCCGCCGCCTGCCCGTCGGTGCTGGCCGTCGCGGCCGTGGACGACCGGGACCGCGTGGCCGTGTTCAGCAGCGCGGACGTGGACGGCGTCGGTCAGGTGGACGTCGCGGCGCCTGGCGTGGCCGTGTACTCCGCGTGGCCCGGCGGGGGGTACCGGCGCCTCTCGGGAACGAGCATGGCCACGCCGCACGTGGCGGGCGTCGCGGCGTTGTACGCCGAAGGCGACCCTGCCCTGACCGGGCGGGCGTTATGGGCGCGCCTGACCGAACGGGCGCGCCCCGTGGACGCCCCTGCCACGGACGTGGGCTCCGGCGTCGTGCAGGTGCCCTGAGCGGCGCGGAACGTGACGCGGTCGCCTTGCGGGCCACGTCACGTTCCGCGCCGCGTGGACCGCTACACTCGGATCAGGTGATCGCCGAGATGCACAAGGTCCATATCGTTCTCAGCCCGGACGCGCGGCGCACGCCGGAGTCGCTGCAGGCGACGCTGGCCTGCGTCCGCGAACTGGTCGGGCTGGAGGACGTGAACGAACGACGCCTGGCGCGCTACGGCATCCTGAGCGGCTGCGTGCGCGCTCAGGACGTGGCCGCGCTGCAATCCGTGCCCGGCATCGAAGCCGTCGAAGTGGACGGCCTGCAGCGCGCACTGTAGGGCGCCAGGCCAGCACCGCCTCAAGCCGGGCCTCCTGAATCAGGAGGCCCGGCGCTCGACGATCACTTCCTGGAGGGTCAGATCACCTGCGCCATGCGGCCGGTGAGGTGCAGGGAGGAGAACTGCAGGGTGCGGCGGCCCAGGGGGTAGCCGACGGCTCCGACGGACCACGCGTGGTACGCGAGACGCCACTGGCCGCGCGCGTCGCGGAAGGCGTGGCTGTGGCCGGGACCGGCCATGACGTCCGACGAGGCGAGCAGGGGCGCGTCGATGGTTTTCACGAACGGCCCGAGGGGACCTTCGCCGTGCGCGTGGCCGACGGCGTACGTTTCGTTCCCGAAGTCCGCGCAGGAGTACAGGAGGTGGAAGGTGCCGTTGTCCTCGATGACCTGCGGCGCTTCCACCAGTTCGCGTTCCCAGGGTTCGCTCGCACTCAGCAGTTCGACGGGTTCGCTGGCGAGGCCCAGGCCGTCGGGTGTGAGGAGCGCGCCCCACAGGCGGGTGGGGAGGTGCGCGGCGTTCCCGTCGTTCTTCCAGTAGAGGTAGCGCTCGCCGGTGTCGGTCGTGAGGACGTCCGGGTCGATGGCGCCGCCCAAGTCGAGCATGCAGATGAGCGGCGCGTCCTGCGCCTCGAACGGCCCTTCGGGGTGGCTGGCGGTGGCGGTGCCGATGACCTGCCAGGGCGAGTCGGCCAGGCGGGCGGTGAAGTACAGGACGTACTCTTCACCGATGCGGATGACTTCGGGGGCCCAGGTGAAGCCCGCACTCGCCCAGGCGGGCAGGGTGGGGAGGGCGTCGCCGACGAAGGTGAAGGTGTGCAGGTCGCTGGACGCGATGACGGGGACGTTCGCGCGGGCGTTGTTGGTCGCGTAGACGTAGTACGCGCCGGGTTCAACGAGCACTGTGGGGTCGGGCAGGTCTTCTGCGCTGAGGTTCAGCGGCAGTGGCGCCCCCTGATCGAGCGTGAAGGTCTTCATAAGGATAGACGTATCTTGCGCTCACGGAAATGACACGATTCTGACAGCGCCTCGCGCGCGCCACAGCGCCACCCGGGCCGACTGGGCGAGCGCCGGGTGACCCTGGAGCTGCTGGGCCGCGTGCGGTTTCTTACGCGCGCTCAGGACTGGCGGCAGGTCATGCGCACCGTGTAATTGTTCACGCCGGCCTTCTGGCGCCCCCCGAACTGTTCGCCCTGGAGGGTGCCGGACAGCAGACTGCTGGAGGACGTGAAGTACCCCGCCCGGCCCTTCTTGAAGATCAGGTCCACGCCCGCGAACGATTCCGTGTGACTCTCGACGCTCAGGATGAACTGCGTGCCCTCCGGGGTGGGCGTATAGCGCCCGTACACCCAGAACGCCTTGCCGCCCGGCTCCGTCAGGACGCCGGCCACCTCGCGTTTCGGATGGTCGAGGTTGGCGCTCAGCGTGAACGGAACGCGCGTGAGCGTGCCGAGGCGTTCGCCGGTGCATTGCAGCGTGCCGAGCGTCCCGGACGACTGGGTGGCGGGCGCGCACGCAGCGAGGCCCAGGGGCAGAATCAAGACGAGCAGAGGGCGCATGTCGCCGCAGTGTACCGGCCCGCGTGTCAGGAGGGCAGCAGCGCCCAGAACGCCTGCGCGGTGGGCGCCGCACCGTGCGCGCGCATGAGGGCGCCGAGAGGCAGATGCACGTCCTGCTCGAACGGCACGAACCGCACGCCGACCTGCGCAGCGTTCGCCTGCGCGCGCGTCACGAGGGCCACGCCCATCCCGGCGGCCACAAGCCCGATAAGCGCCTGATCGGAGCCGGCAGCCTGCACGAGGCGTGGGGTGACGCCGTGCGTGCGGCACAGGTGCGCGACCTGCTCGCTCAGGAACGTCGTACCGTGCGGCGTGCACGTGATGAGCGTCTCGCGCGCGAGGGCCGCGACGGACACCTGCGGCGCCTGCGCGAGCGCGTGATCCTCGGGCAGGGCAGCGACCAGCGGCTCCTGGTGCAGCGCGCGCACCCGCAGGGCCGCGTGCGTGACGGGCAGCACCGCGAGGCCCACGTCGAGGGTGCCGTCCGCGAGGGCGCGCGCCTGATCGGCGGTGCACATCTCGCGCAGGTGCAGGTGCACGCGGGGGTGCGCGGCGCGGAAGGCGCGCGTGAGGGCGGGCATCAGGCGCGTCTGCGCGGCGCCGACGTACGCGACGCGCAGGTCCCCGGCTTCCCCGGCGGCGGTGCGGCGGGCCGTGTCGACGGCGCGGTCGGCGTCCGCGAGGAGACGCGCCGCGTCGGTGCGCAGGGCATGCCCGGCGGGCGTGAGCGCCACACGGCGGGACGTGCGCTCGAACAGGGGCGTGCCGATGTGCGCTTCGAGCTGCCGGACGGCGCGCCCCACGTGCTGCTGCGCCATGCCGAGGCGCGCCGCGGCGCGCCCGAAGTGCAGTTCGTCCGCGACCGCCAGAAAGACGCGCAGGTGCCGGAACTCCATGGGATCATGTTCGCTTTTGGTTCCGGTTCAGTCAAATCCTGATCTTGATGCGAGGTGATGCTGGCGGTACGCTCCGGTCCGTTCAGGGCGCGTGACGCCCAAGGAGGACCCCATGACGCAGGAACTGAAACCGCTGTTCACGGCCACCAGCCTCGTGACGGGCGGGCGCAGCGGCGATCTGCAGCTCGGCCGCGACCGCACGCCGCTCACGTTGCGGCCCGCACGGACGCGCCGCGCCGGCACTGACCCCGAAGAGCTGTTCGCGGCGGGGTACGCCGCGTGCTACCTGAGCGCGCTCAACGAGGTCGCGGACGCGCGGCGCGTGCGCGTGAGCGGCGCGCAGGCGCTCGGGCAGGTGACGCTCAACGTCACGGACGCCGGCGAGTACATCCTGAGCGTGGCCCTGCACGTGTACCTCCCGGACGTGGCGCACGACGAGGCGCTCGACCTGATGCGCGCGGCGCACGCCGTGTGCCCGTACAGCCACGCGGTGCGCGGCAACATTGAGGTGACGCTCGTCGCTGCGGACGCGCCCCTGAGCTGAATCGTCAGCGGGAGCGAGCGGACCGTGATGGTCCGCTCGCCCGCGTTTCATGGAATTTCCACACGGTCCGGGGGGCGGAACCGCTAGCATCGGGAGTACCACTTCGTTCATGCCGTTCCCACGCCCGAAAGGACATTCATGTCGCAACCCAATGAAGCCCCGTCGCCCGCCGCCCACGACCCTATTCAGATGATGGCCACGCTCGGCCAGCGTGACGGCCGTCAGGCCCTGCTGCTCGCGAACCTGCTGTTGTACCCGGAGCAGCTGCAGGAGGCGCCCAGCGAGGAGTCGTCGTACTCCCGGAAGCTGCAGGTGGCAGGCGCCGCGATCCTGTACGCCGTGAACAGCAAGGAGCCGACGGTGGCGCAGGCGCGGCACCTGCTGGACATCATGCCAGAGAAGCTCGCGCCGATGGTGCGCGCGCGCCTGCCGGAGCAGGCCCGCAGCCTGTACGCGGTCGTGCTGAAGCTCCCGACGGAGGAACTCGCGCCGCTGGCGCGGGAAGTGGCGGCGGACCTTCTGAAGGCCATGGAGGACGGCCTGGGCGAGCGCGCCATGAAGACCATGCGCCGCCTCGCGCAGCCGGACGCGCAGGACTGATTGTCCGTGCGGGCTGGGCCGAGCATGCTCGGCCCCGCCCGCATTGTGGATTCGCTCGGCCGGTCGTCCGCGCGGGGAGTGGCGTGGGGCGGGAGGCGTTGAGGGCCTGCTGAAGGGGTGCAGGAGCGTTCTCGAGTACACTGGGGCAGTTGTAATTCCTCTTACAAAGCTTGATGTGGAGTCAACGTTCCAACGGAGAGGAAGCCTGATGAACGCCCCGGATCACCAAACGACGCCCCTGCGCGACCCTGCGGCGCGGCGCCTGCGCGAGCACCCGGCGCCGCGCCCCACCCCCGACGACCTGGAACGCCAACACCGCGAACTGCAGGTGCGGTACATCGAACTGCAGCTGCACAACGAGCAGCTCCTCCAAACGAACGCGGCCCTGGAGCGCGCCCACCAGGACGAGCAGGCACTGTTCGACGAGGCGCCCGTCGGCTACGCGACCCTCGACGCGTCCGGCGTCATCCTGCGCGCGAACCTCACCCTCGCCCGCGCCCTCGGCGTGAACCGCCCGGCCCTGCAGCGCAAACGCCTCTCCGCCTACGTGGACGCAGCCGACGCCACCAGCTTCGCGCTGTTCCTGCGGCGCGTGTTCGAGGGCAGCAGCAAACGCAGCATGGAGCTGCGCCTGCGTACCCACCACGACGACGCCCTCGTCGTCCAGGTAGAGGGGACGTTCGTGCCCGCCTCCGACGCGCAACCCGCCCACTGCCGCTGCACCGTCACGGACATCACCGCGCACCGGCTCGCGCAGGACGAAGTGCTCCGCCTGAACGCCACCCTGGAGGAACGCGCCGAGGCCCGCACGCAACACATCCGCGACCTGAACGACGAACTGGAATCGTTCGTGGTGGCCGTCACGCATGACCTGCAGACGCCCTTGCGGCACATCCGCGGCTTCACCACCCGCCTCGCCCGCGCCCCGCAGGCGGAGCAGGCCGAGCACGCGCTGAAAGTCGAGCACGCCGTCACGCACGTGGAGCAGCTGCTGCAGGCGCTGCTCACGTTCTTCCGCAGCGGCCAGCAGCGCCTGCAATTCCGCACCGTGGACCTCAACCGCGTGCTGCACGAGGTGCGCAAGGACCTGCGCGCCGACCTGACGGGCCGCCACGTGCAGTTCCACCTGGAGGACCTTCCCAGCGTCACCGGGGACAGTCAGGCGCTGCAGCTGGCGTTCGCGCACCTCATCGGGAACGCCCTGAAGTTCACGCGCACGCGCGAGGACGCGCACATTCACGTGTGCGTGCGCGCCACCGACCGCGAGTACCAGGTGTGCGTCCGCGACAACGGCGTGGGGTTCAACATGCGCCAGAAGGACCGGCTGTTCGGGCTGTTCCAGCGTCTGCACAGCTCCCGCGAGTACGCGGGCACGGGCATGGGCCTCGCGCTGGTGCGCCGCATCGTGCTTCGCCACGGCGGGCGCGTCTGGGCCGAAGGCAAACCCGGTCAAGGCGCCACGTTCTGGCTGAGCCTGCCGCGTCAGCCCGGCACGCGCACCTGACGCCGGGGGCGGTCGTCCCACCCGGTGGCCGCCCTCCGGTGGCGCGGGTCGCGTCAGCGCGACCGTCGCTGCTGGGCGTTCAGCTGTTGCGGCGCAGGTTGAGCAGCCGCTCGCCCCTGGGCGTGAGGGCGTACTGCCCGCTCAGGCCCTGTTTCTCCAGGCCGCCGCGCGGCTTGAGGTATCCCTCCCCGACGAGGCGGCGCACGACCAGCTGGTTGAAGCGGCTGTTCGGCCGGTCGTACGGGGCGAGGGCCGCGAGGATCTGCGCGCGGTCGAGCACGATGGTCCCGGCTTCCCGGGCCCAGGTGTGTTCGGTGTCCATGCCAACCATGGCGCGCAGCAATTCCGGGAGCAGCTGCCCGATGCGGTCCGGCGGCTCGGCCTGCGCGGCCGGGGCTGGGCGAGCCGGGTCGGGGGCGTCGCGCTCGGGGCGGCCCGCGCGGGCGGGGGCCGGGCGGGTGTGCGCGAGGTGCGCGGGCAGTCGGAAGGAAGGTTTCTTCGGTGGCCGCATGCTTCACGCTAGCGGGGGTGGCCGCGTGCGTCCAGCGGGCGGGGCTGAGCGGCGCTTCACGCGCGCCTCAGGGGCGCAGGTCAGTACGGGACGGGCGTGGCGGAGCGCAGGGCGAAGTGCACGCGGCGCACGGCGACCTGCTGCGCGCGGGTGAGGGGCGCGCCGCGCGCGAGGGTGGCGAGGGCGCGGGCGTGCACGGCGAGGCGGTGCGGGGCGTGCAGGTCCAGGGTGGGCGCGTACATGAAGTGCAGGCGTGGCCTGAGGGCGTCCGCGAGCGCGTCGAGGCGCTCCAGGGACGAAGATTTGCGGCGTCCGCGGTGCACGAGGTCCTCGGCGTACCGGCGGACGTGGAAGACGTGGTCGCTCTGGACGTGCAGGGTCGCGTGGGGGTGCGTGGCGGCGTGCATGAGGGCCACGCGGATGGCTTCGCGTTCGGCGTGCGCGCCGTTGGGGTGCTCGGCGCGGGCAGCGGTGATGGCGAACGGAACGCCGTTCAGGGTGTAGCCGATGCCGGTGAGGTCGTCGGTGAGCGCGAAGCTGCCGTCCACATGGATGAGCGTGCGTCCGTCCGCGCTGGGGGTGTGGCTGGCCTGGAGGGCGTGGTGCTGCTCGGGTGTGAGAGGCTGGCCGTGCACGATGGTGGCGAGGGCGTCCGCGAGGCGCGCGAGGTGCGCGGCGCGGTCCGCAGGGGGGCCGGGCAGCCACGTGACGGGCGCCGGCAGGGTGAGCGGGAGGGGTTCGGTTGGCAGGCCGCGCAGGTGCACGTGCGTGTAGCCGAGGGTGTGGGCGTGCCGCGCGATGAGCAGCGCGTCGGGCACGCCGGGTGGCCGCGCGAGGGCGTAGGGCGCCCCGTCCAGGACGTACCCGAGGGCCACGCCGCAGGTGGCGGCGTCCACGTACGCGTGGGGGGTGGGCCAGGGGCGGGCGGGCATGCGCGCAGCATACGGGGTGACGGGGATGTTCAGGGACGCTTTACGTCCGCTGAAGGCAGGGGTGGAACCTTGAGGGTACACTCAGGGAATGTTCTTGATCCCCCCCCACCTGGGCAGGTTCGCGTGAGCGTACGGACCCTGCTGCTGGTGGAAGACAATCTGGCCGACGTTCTCCTGATGCGTGAAGTGCTGGCTGACGTGGCGCCTGACGTGCACCTGGATGTGGTGCGTGACGGCGCGGACGCGTTGCTGCAGTTGCGGGAGGGGCGCGTGCCGGACCTGGTGCTTCTGGACGTGAACATGCCGCGTGTGACCGGGCTGCAGGTGCTGGAGGCGTTGCGGGCGGACCCGGCGTTCACGTCGGCGCGGGTGGTGGTGTGGAGTACGTCGGGAGCCCCCATGGACGTGCGGGCAGCGCAGGAGCGGGGCGCGCAGACGTACGTGGAGAAGCCCGCGACGTATGACGGGCTGCGGCTGCTGATCGCCGGGCTGGTGGCCGGCGAGGGCGTGGAGTCGCCGAGCTGACCTCGTCTTTGGGCGGATGAGTTACAGGTGAGGAAAGCTTGAAACGTTGAGGACATGATGCTGTTATGGCCTTCACGTAAGATTTACCTGTGGACGCGCCGTCTCCCGCTCTCGCGCACGCGGCGCTGGACGCGCTGAGCGACGCGCTGTTTCTGCTGGACGCCGCCGACCGCGTCACGTACATGAACGGCGCCGCGGCGCGCGCGTTCCCGGAAGTCACGCCGGGTGCGCTGCTGACCGAGACGCTCGCGCGGCATGCCGACCTGCCCCACGACCCGGAGGACGGGTGCGTGTGGTTCTGCGCGGCCCGCGCGCAGGTGCTGCAGTGGCGCGCGCAGGCCCTGCCGGGCGGGCGCAGCGTCCAGGTCCGCGAGGTGAGCGAGGCGCCGTCCGGGGACGCGTTTGCCGTCATGCTCGACAGCCTGCCCGACCCGCTGTACGTTCAGGGGCGCAGCGGCGTGCAGCGCCTGAACGCGGCGGCGCGCACGCTGTTCGGCGTACCGACCGGCGCGGCCGCCGACGTGCTGACGCCGCCCCTGTACCGGGACGCCCGCACGGGCGAGGTGTTCCCGCCGGGCGCGCAGCCGGTGCAGCGGGCCCTGCGCGGGGAGCGGCTCACGCAGGAGGTGCAGGTGTGGGTGGGCGATGAGGCGCGGCATGTGCGCCTGGCGGCGGCGCCGCTGTGGACGGACGGGGCGGTGCGCGCGGCGGTGGTGACGCTCACGGACTGGACGGACCGGCAACAGGCGCGCGCGCTGAGGCGTGCGTACACGCAGCTGGAGCGGCGCATGGAGGCGCGCACGGCGCGCATCGTGGAGTTGAATGCGGAGCTGACGGCGTACGGGCTGTCGTTGTCGCGGGATCTGCGGGAGCCGCTGCGCCGCATCGACGGGTTCCTGACGCTGGCGCGCAAGCGGCTGGCGGGCGTGACCGACGAGCGCACGGAGCGGTACTTCGAGGTGATCCGGGATGAGACGAGCCGGCTGAATCAGCTGGTGGAGGACCTGGTGGCGTTGTCGCACGCGGGCAAGGCCGAGATGCAGGTGCAGGACGTGCCGCTGGGACAGCTGGTGATGCAGGTGCGGAGCGACCTGGCGCCGCTGATGGTGAACCGGCGCATCACGTGGCGGATTGACGCGTTGCCGACGGTGCCGGGCGACTGGATGCTGTTGCGCCTGGCGGTCACGAACCTGCTGCATAACGCGATCAAGTTCACGCAGGACGAGCCGGAGGCCGTCATTGCGGTGCAGGCGCTCGTGCGGCCGAACGAGGTGGTCGTGAGCGTGCGGGACAACGGGGTGGGGTTCGCGCCGGAGCGGGCGGAGGAGGCGTTCGGGCTGTTCGTGCGTCTGAACGAGACGTTCGAGGGGGCGGGGTTGGGGCTGGCGAATGTGCGGCGCGTGATTGCGCGGCATGGTGGGCGGGTGTGGGCGGAGGGGCGTCCGGGCGAGGGGGCGACCTTCTTTTTCACGTTGCCGCTGGGCGCCTGAACGGGCAACTCTCATGACGCGCGCTTGACAGCGCTTTCACCGAGGAAGTACGGTAAGCGCGTCCTCCCCCAATTCGCCCTCATCTGTCTGGAGCATCGGCCATGTTGACGCTGCGCTGCGCGACTCGCGCTGGTGTTAGGGGCACCCTGTCGTCTTCAGATGCGACCAGCTTTTGAAAGCGTTTTCAGAGGACCTACTGTACTCCAACGCTCACCCGCCGCGCACGCGGCGCCACGGAGGCCACCCATGAACCCACGGTACCTGCTCCTGTCCGCCGCCCTGCTGCTCGCCGGCTGCGGCGCCCCACCCACCAACACCGCCCCCAGCACGCCCACCCTGGACACCCAGGCCGTCAGCACCACCGTGCCTGCCGGCGCCGCCGGCGGCCCCATCAGCCAGACCGGCGAACTGCTCACGCCCTACGTCACCGCGAACGCCCAGGCGAAAGGCGCCGTCCCCACCAACAAATTCTGGTCGTCCCTGGTGTTCAAACGCTACAAGCCGAACAGCATGTACTCCGAGAACATGTACGCGCACCCCTTCGCCATGAAGGCCGGCGCAAGCGGCCTCAGCCTCGGGTACCCGAACACCCCGCGCTTCACGGGCGGCGGCGGCACCAGCAAATACGAGTACACCTTCACGCCCGACTTCACGCTCGGCGTCAGCGGCCTCAACGCCCCCGACACCCGCGCCGACGACTGGAGCGACTGGACCGCCACCGCCGCCTGGAACGACGGCACCCGCAGCCTCAAAACCACCTTCGGGCACGGCCTCCCCTTCGTGTACGCCACCAAAACCGGCGGGAACGCCGAATTGCGCTTCAACGCGCCCGTCAACGTCTGGAGCAACAGCGGCAACGCCCTCGGCGTCACCGTGAACGGCCACCACTACGCCCTGTTCGCCCCCACCGGCGCCACCTGGACGCAGGCCGGGAACGTCTTCACGTCCACCCTCGGCGGCAAGGACTACTACAGCGTCGCCGTCTTGCCCGACGCCACCACCACCACCCTGAACGACTTCAAGCAGTACGCGTTCAACTTCGTGACCGGCACGCGCGTCAGCTGGAACTACAACGCCGCCGCCGGCAACGTCACCACCACCTACACCCTCACCACCACCGCCAAAGAAGGCACCGGCACCGGCACCCTCAGCGCCCTGTACCGCCACCAGTGGCTCAACAGCAGCAGCGTGAACACCACCTACAAGTACGCCTCCGCGCGCGGCGAGATGCGCGTTGTGCGCGGCAGCAGCTTCAGCACCACCATGAAGTTCAACGGCACCCTCCCCTGGCTGCCCGACAAAGGCACGTACGACAAGAACCAGCTGCGCGCGTACGTGAACGAAGTCCGCAACGCCCCCGACCTGCTCCCCTACCGCGGCGACTCCTACTGGGCCGGCAAGAGCATGGGCCGCCTCGCGGAAGTCATCCCCATCGCCGAGCAGCTCGGCGACACCGCCGCCCGCGACGCCTTCCTGAACGCCCTCAAAGCGTACCTGCAGGACTGGCTCGACGGCCAGAGCCCCAACAACTTCTACTACAACCCCACCTGGGGCACCCTGATCGGCTACCCCAAAGGCTTCGGGTCCGAAGAGGAACTCAACGACCACCACTTCCACTGGGGGTACTTCATTCAGGCGGCCGCCATCGTCGCGCAGTACGACCCGGCGTGGCTCACCGCGAACGGCGGCGACTGGAAGAACACCATCAACGAACTCATCCGCGACGTCGCCAACACCGACGACGCCAACAAACGCTACCCGCGCCTCCGCAGCTTCGACGCTTACGCCGGGCACTCCTGGGCGTCCGGCCACGCCGGCTTCGCCGCCGGCAACAACCAGGAAAGCAGCAGCGAGGACATGCACTTCGCCAACGCCCTCATCCTGTGGGGCAGCGTCACCGGCGACGCCGCCACCCGCGACCTCGGCGTGTACCTCTACACCAACGAAGCGAACGCCATCGAACAATACTGGTTCGACGTGAACAAACAGACCTTCCCCGCCGGGTACACGCACCCCGCCGTCGGCATGGTCTGGGGCGACGGCGCCGACTACGCCACGTGGTTCAGCGGCGAGCCCGAAATGATCCAGGGCATCAACTTCCTGCCCATCAGCGCCGGCTCCCTGTACCTCGGCCGCAACCCCGACTATCTCAAAGCGAACTACGACCACCTCGGCCGCGAACCGCAGGCGTGGCGTGACATCTTCTGGGAAATGTACGCCCTGTACGACGCCGCCGGCGCCGTCGCGAAATTCGGCAGCGGCAGCTACACCCCCGAAGAAGGGGAAAGCAAAGCGCACACGTACCACTGGATTCACAACCTCAACGCCATGGGTCGCCTCGACACCGGCGTCACCGGCAACATCCCCACGTCCGTCGTGTTCAACAAGGCCGGCACGCGCACGTACGTGGCGTACAACCCCAGCGGCAGCACCATCACGGTCACGTTCACGGACGGCAAGACCATGAGCGTCGCGCCCCGCACCGTGGGCACCTCCGGCCCGGGCACCACGCCCACCGACGCGCCGCCCACCGTCAGCGTCACCGCCACGCCCAGCACGCTCACAAGCGCCGGCACCGTCACCGTGAACGCCAGCGCCAGCGACGACAAAGGCGTCACGAAAGTGGAGTTCCTGCGTAACGGCGCCGTGTTCGCCACCGACACCACCGCGCCATACAGCGCGACGCAGAGTTACGCGAGCGGGCAGAACGGCACGTACACCTACAGCGCCCGCGCGTACGACACCGCCGGCCAGTCCACCACCAGCGGCAACGCCACCGTCACCGTGAACATCGGCGGCACCACCGGCGACACGCAGGCGCCCACCACGCCCACCGGCCTCGTCAGCAACGGCAGGACCGACACCAGCGTGTCCCTCACGTGGGGCGCGAGCAGCGACAACGTCGGCGTGAAGCAGTACGAAGTCCTGCAGAACGGCGCGCAGGTCGCCGTCGTCAGCGGCCTCACCGCGAACATCACGGGCCTCACCGCGAACACCGCGTACACCTTTGCCGTCCGCGCCCGCGACGCCGCCGGGAACGCCTCCGCGAACAGCAACGCCGTAAGCGTCACCACCAACCCCGGCGCGGTCACCTCGCGCGACGCGTACGCCACCATCCGCGCCGCCACCGCCGACGCGCAGAGCGGCACGCAGAAAGTCAGCTGCTCGGACGGCGCCGGCTGCGAAGCGGTCGGGTACATCGCGAACGGCGACTGGCTGGTGTTCCGCAACGTGAACTTCGGCAGCACCCCCGCCCGCACCGTGAACCTGCGCGTCGCGAGCGGCGCGGGCGCCACCGTGAGCGGCATCGTCGAGGTGCGCATTGACAGCCTCACCGGCCCGGTCCTCGCGAACCCCAGCGTTGGTGACACCGGCGGCTGGGACGCGTGGCGCACCATCCCGTACAACACCGCCGCCGTGACCGGCGTGCACGACGTGTACGTCAACTTCAAGAGCGGGCAGGCCGCCGACTTCACGAACATCAACTGGCTGCAGTTCGGCCGCTGAAGGCAACAGGGAGGGTCGAGGGGTGCTTCCCTCGGCCCTCCCTGCTTCTGCCGACGCGGCCAGCGGCAAACCCGCGCGGCCTACGCCTGCAGGAGCTCCTGAATGCTGGCGAGGGTTTCGCGCACGTCGATGTACAACTGCTCATCGCGGCTGTTGAGGACATCCAGGTACAGGCGGCTGCCGCTCGGGAAGTTCTGGTCGGGAATGTGGCGGACATCAGTCACCCTGTTGAAGTTCACGATGATGGACCGACTGTCGCGAATGCCCGTGAGGGTGAGGAACGCCATGCCGGGCAGGATACGCGGTGGACCTTCCGCAAGCTGAGGAGAGTGTGAGCAGAAGCTCATGACCCGGAGCCCACGGAGCAGCAAACCAACCCATACCCAGCCCTCCCGACGCCCGCACCGCCCCGCGGAGCAGCTCGGGGAACTGACCCGTCAGCACTCAGGACGGGGAGTGATGTCTCCCCCGTCCCCAGCGGACGGACCTCACGCGGACGTCACTGTTCGGCAAGGTGAAGCGTAATGGCGTCGAACTGGGCCCGCAACAACTGGTTCAGCGTGTACCGCGGGAAGGTGTCCTCAGTCCCGTACGATTCGGCCTCGGCCAAAACGTACGCGCGCCGCTCTGCCGGGCTGAGGTCGGCGTTCGCCCGCGGCAGGATATCGGCCAGCTGCTCGATGCGCCCCACGTTGTACGCGGCTTCATCCTGATCGAAGCGGAAATTGCCGAACAGGCCCTGCCGGTCGAAATACCAGTAGTCGATCACGTTATCGTCGATATGCCGCGAGCCGAACACAACGTAGTTCGCGTTGACGAGCTGCTCAGCCTCTGCCTCCAGAGCGTCGTTGAACTCCTCGCGTTCACCCCAGGCGGCGTGAATGGCAGCCACCAGCCCCAGCGAGTACGGGCGGCTGAACGCCCGGTTCTCGGGCCTCGTCAGCCAATGCAGCTGGGTGCTGACCGACTCGATGCGCAGGGTCTGCCAGGCAAGCGCATAATGCACGTGCTTGAACGCGCCCACCTGCAGGTACAACGCCCGCAGGTCAGCGGGGAGCGGCGCCCCGATGAGGGCTTCGAGCTGCGCGACGTCATCCACGACGTCCGGCGCCGCGAAAACGAGCTCGAAGTCGCCGTCACCTTCCGGGTCGGCGGCGATGACCTGGTCGTTCCAGGCGATGATCTGTTCTCTGTTCAACATGAGGTCATCCTTGCAGCGCCCACCACGTGGCGGAGCGTCCTTGAGTGTCCGGTCGGGTGGAAGGCGTGTCAGGGGCGCGAGCAACGGCCCGCGCCGCTTCGTGCCGTGGCACCCTACAGCCTAAAAGATGCCGGACGGCGTGAATCACTTCGTCCAGAGGCGCCCCCTGGGCTGTCTGATCGCGCCTCAAGCCCACGGCTCCCTCCGGGCGTCGGGGCCTGAGCATCGCTTTACCCGTGAAGGTCGCCCCGGAAAGCGAGCCTTCGATCATGGCCGGTCCTTATGGGCATGATCAAAGGTCTGGGAGTTTCGAGATCGTGAGCGGCCCTGAATCTTCTTCGAGGTTGGTCAGGTCCTCCAGATGCCAATGATGCCCTTCCTGTACCCCTAGCCCGACCAGGAGGCGTACGAGTGAGCGCAGGCCTGCGTTATTGGCTTGAAGGTGCACTTCGCCATGCTCAAGACAACGATGCTGAAACCAGCGTCCCAGGCGGCGTGCAATCCGCTTACAGGCGTGTAGTCGGGCACATCCAGTGTCAGCTTCGGCACGGCCTCAGTCGATCTTCGTCGCTCATCACAGCGCGCATACGGATAGCCCTTTATCTCCCGTCAACACACGCTCTAAACACACGTGGGCGTCACCGCTGCGCACAGCAGCCCGAAGTAGGTGGGCGCCTCGTACGACAGCAGCTCCACCTGCCGCTCCGTGGGCGGCAGGGCGCCCGCCAGCACCAGCACCTGCCACAGCCCATCCGGTTTGGCGCTTTTCACCAGGTCGGCGCTCAGTGTCGCGAGGGCTTCCAGGTCCCCGGCGCGCACGTACGCCTCCACCGTCGCGTCGACCTGCGCGGCGGTCGGGTGGAACCCGTACGGTCCGGACGCCGCGTGCGTGTGCGACCAGTCGGCGCTCGCGATGAGGCCCACGCGCCGCCCTGCGGCGCTCGCGGCCCGCGCGAGCGCCCGTCCGAACTGCACGTGCCCGGCGAAGTCCATGCCGCGCGGCGGGTTGATCACGACGACGGGCACGTCCGGCATGAACCACAGGGGAATCAGGGCGCCCCAGTCGAGCGGCATGACGCTCAGCGGCCCTTCACTGGTGGCGTAGTTCAGGAGCGCGACGGGCACGCCGTCCGTGGCCGCTTCCGCCGCGATGCGCTGCGCGAGGGCGCGGTCCACGCGGCGTTCGAGCGTCACGGTTCCGCCGTGGTCCTGCACCTCGCCGCGCACGCGTTCCGGGTTGGCGACCGCGAATTGGCCTTCCGCGCGCGTCCCGTGGGGGGTGAGCACCACCAGCACATCCGGGGCGGCGCTGGTCATGCGCCGCCCGAGTTCCACCATGCTGGCCCGCGTCCGCGCCATAAGGGACAGGTTCCCGCCGCTGAGTTCCTCGAGGATTTCCGACCCGTGCGGGGCGATGCAGGCGAACACCAGTTGTGTCATGTGCGCCCCAGCATGGCATACGGGCGCGCGTGTGGTCGTCAGTGCTACCCTCAAGGCGTCCGCAACTCGACGTGCACGCCCTTCCAGGCTCACCTGCCCTGAACGGCGCGCCCCTTCTCCCCTGTTCGCCGCTGGTTCCCGGGCGCGCTGCGCGCCCATCGCCCTCCCCTTGAATGGACGTGCGCATGACGAACCCCGCCCCCTACTGGCCCGCCAACCTCCCCCGCACCCTCGACGTTCCCCGCACCAGCCTGTACCACAACCTCGATGTGAGCGCCGCGCGGTACCCCGAGAAGACCGCGCTGCACTTTTATGGGCGGGAGGTCACGTACCGCGAGCTGCTGGAGCAGACGGCGCGCCTGAGCGGGCAGCTGCAGCGCGCCGGGGTGGGGCGCGGCGACCGGGTGCTCGTGTGGTTCCAGAACAGCCCGCAGTTCGTGGTGGCCGCGCACGCCGTGTGGCGCGCGGGCGGCGTGGTCGTGCCGCTCAGCCCGATGCTCGTGCCGGACGAACTGCGGTTCTTCCTGGCGGATGCGGGCATCACGGTGGGCGTGGTCGGCGCGGAGCTGTACGCGAAGGCGCGCGCAGCGGGACTGGGGCGTATCGTCGTCGGCAGTTACGGCGAGGGAATTCCCGACGCGCCTGCGGCGCTCGCTGTCCCCGCCGTGGCGGAAGGGGACGACGTCACGTGGGCGGACGCGCTCGCGGGTGAGCCGGGCGTGGTGGTGCCGGTCGGCGCGGAGGACCTGGCGGTGCTCCCGTACACGAGCGGCACGACGGGCCGCCCCAAAGGGTGCATGCACACGCACGGGAGTGTTCAAGCGAACGTCGTCGCGGGCGGCGCGTGGGTGCACGCCACCAGCAGTGACGTGCAGCTGGCCACGCTGCCGTACTTCCACGTGACCGGCATGGTGAACAGCATGCTCGCGCCCATCTACGGGGGGAGCGCAGCGGTCGTCATGAACCGCTGGGACCGGCAGGTCGCGGCGGACCTGATGGAGCGGTACGGCGTGACGCTGTGGACGAACACGGCCACGATGGTCATTGACCTGCTCGCCAACCCGAACCTGCGGCCGGAGCAGCTGCGCACGCTGCGGTTCATCACGGGTGGCGGCGCGGCCCTGCCAGCAGCGGTGGGCGCGCACCTCGAGAACCTCACGGGCCTGCGGTACGCGGAGGGGTACGGCCTGACGGAAACCATGGCGCAGACGCACACGAACCCCGCGGGCCGCCCGAAACTGCAGTGCCTGGGCATCCCGGTGTTCGGCACGTCCGCGCGCATCCTCAACCCGGACACGCTGGAGGACGTGCCGGACGGGCAGACGGGCGAGATCGTCGTGAGCGGCCCGCAGGTGTTCCAGGGGTACTGGCAGCGGCCGGACGCGACCGCGGAGGCCTTCCTGGAGCGGGAGGGGCAGCGGTACTTCCGTACGGGCGACCTGGGGTACCGGGACGCCGAGGGGTACTACTTCTTCACGGACCGCCTGAAACGCATGGTGAACGTGTCCGGCATGAAGGTGTGGCCGGCAGAGGTGGAGAGCGCGCTGTTCCAGCACCCGGCGGTGCAGCAGGCGTGCGTGATTGGCGTGCCGGACGCCCGCACGGGCGAACGGGCCCGCGCGCTGATCGTCCTGAAGGCCGGCGCGAGCGCCACCGGGGAGGAGATCGAGGCGTGGGCGCGTGAGCACCTCGCGGCGTACAAGATTCCGCGTGACTGGCAGTTCGTGGACGCCCTGCCGATCGGCGGGACCGGCAAGGTGAACTGGCGGGCGCTGCAGGAGCAGGCCCGCGCGCAGATGCAGGCCCCCTGAACGGTCAGGGCCGGACCGCGCCGTGCGGCCCGGCCCTCATGAGCCGCCCCCGACACCTGCGTGAGGCGCAGGCGCAGCGCGGCCCGCTGAGCGAGAGGCTGAAGCAAGGCAGCGCTCTCCGGCGAGCGCCTCGGCTCCAGGGCGGCCCAGCAAGTGGCGCCCCGCTCAGCGACACGCAGCGCACGCCTGCGGGCAGGCGAACCTCAACCGGCCCCCATGCCCTCCGGGTGGCGCGCTTCACGCGGCACCTGCCACAATCAGGCTATGACCCGGAAGGCTCCTCCGCTGCCCCTGCGTGACCTCGCGCGGCTCCGGCGCGTCCGTGACCGCATGGACTGGGAGTACGACCAGCCGCTGGACGTCGAGGCGCTCGCCCGCAGCGTGAACATGTCCGCCGGGCACCTCAGTCGCCAGTTCCGGCGCGCGTACGGCGAGTCCCCCTACGCGTACCTGATGGCGCGCCGCATCGAGCGGGCCATGGCGCTGCTGCTGCGCGGCGACCTGAGCGTCACGGACGTCTGTTTCGCGGTCGGCTGCGCGTCCCTCGGGACGTTCAGTACGCGCTTCACCGAACTGGTCGGCGTGCCGCCCAGCGTCTACCGCGCCCGCATGGACGCGGCCACCGCCGGCCTGCCCGCCTGCATCGCGAAGCAGGTCACCCGGCCCGTCAGGAATCGAGAAGCGACCACCGAGGCCGCGCGCCTACAGTGACGGCATGGACCTCACCATTCACCAGACGTTCCTCCCGCACCACGACCCGGACGCCGCCCTCAGCTTCTACCGCGACACCCTCGGGTTCGAGGTCCGCAACGACGTCGGTTATCACGGGCTGCGCTGGATCACCGTCGGGCCCGCCGATCAGCCCGGCACGTCCATCGTGCTGTACCCGCCCGCCGCGACGCCGGGCCTCACGGCCGACGAGCGCCGCACCATCGAGGAACTGATGGCTAAGGGCAGCTACGCCACGCTCATTCTGGCGACCGCGGATCTGGACGGGACATTCGAGCGTCTGCAGGGCCGGAACGTGGAACTGGTGCAGGAGCCGACGCAGCAGCCGTACGGCGTGCGGGACTGTGCGTTCCGCGACCCGTCAGGGACGCTGATCCGCATTCAGGAGCGCCGCTGACCGGACCGCGCCGCCCGGCCGAACGCGCGCCTTGATTTCTGCGTTCCAGCCCGTCGCCCCGCTCCGCTGAGCGGCCAGCACGCGGCGCGCTCCAGAGCCGTCATGATTGGCGCGTTATTCAGCAGCAGGCCGGAGCGTTCGCCCCGGCCTGCTGCGCCGCCTGGTCTTCAGCTGGTCGCTTCTGGGTGCAGTTCCCCGCCGGGCGTGCGGGTGCCGGTCAGGACGGCGAGTGCCAGCGCGACCACCACGGCGCCCGCGGCGAACGTGGGGGTGCCGCCCAGGCGGGAGTACATCGCGCCGCCCGCCAGCGGTCCCGCCACGTTCGCGAGCGACTGCACGCCCTGCGCGCCGCCCTGCACGCGTCCCTGCGCCTCCTCGGAAGCGGAGGCCGAGAGCAGCGAGGCCAGCGTGGCGTTGAAGATGCCCTCGCCGGAGGCGAACAGGATCACGCCGGCGTACAGCAGGGCCGCCTGCCCGGTCACCGCGACGAGCGCCAGCAGGGCCATGCCGATGACGCCCATGGTGAGGCCGAGCTGCGATACGCGGCGGTCCCCGAAGCGGTTCAGCAAGATGGGCAGCAGCATGCCCTGCGCCACGATGTCGCACACGCCGACCACCATGAAGACGGTGCTGACTTCTCCGGGCCCCCAGTGGAGGGTGTCGCGGGCCATGAGGGACAGCGCCACCTGCATCAGCGAGAACGGCAGGATGAACAGCACGCTGACCGTCACGAGGCGGCGCACGGCGGGCAGTTCGAGGGCGCCGCGGAGTTGCTTGAGGGGGTTGAGGTGCGCTGCGTCGAAGTGACGGGTGCGGCGCTCGGAGCTGAGGCTTTCCGGCAGGATGAAGTACCCCCACAGGAGGTTCAGGACGCACACGATCGCGGCGGCGTAGAAAGGCGCATTCAGGCCGAGGTGCGACAGGAGCCCGCCGATGGCCGGGCCGATGATGAAGCCCGCGCCGACGGTCGCGCCAATCTGCCCGAACACCTTCCCGCGGTCCTCTTCCGGGGTGGTGTCGGCCACGTACCCGAACAGGGCGCTGAGGCCGCCGGCGGTGAGGCCGTCAATGCCGCGTCCGAGGAACAGCATGGCGAGGCTGCCGCCAATGCCGAAGATCACGTAGCCGATGGCGGAGCCGAGCAGCGAAATCATCAGGACGGGCCGGCGCCCGTACGCGTCACTGAGCGCGCCCAGCACCGGCGACGAGAAGAACGTGAGGAGCGCGTAGATGGCGCCGAGCCAGCCGATCACGGTGGGTTGCAGGTGCACGTCGGGGACGTACTTGGCAACCACGAACGGCAGCACCGGGAACACAAGGGACATACCCATGGAGAAGAGGAAGGCGGTGGCCAGCAGAAACAGGATGGGGGGGCGCTTCGGCGCAGACGGGTTGCGTGCAGCAGGGTCAGTCATGCGCACAGCCTAGAGGGGCAGGCCGGGAGAACGATTGAACAAAAGCGACAGCCGCCCTGCGGGGCCGGGCGGCGCGTGAGGGTGGGGTCAGTCGGGCAATTCGGGCAGCAGCGTGCGGGGGTCGTACTGCAGGGCGTCCAGCCAGTCGCCTTGGTGCCGCTGCTCGCTGAGGCGCGCGAACGTGCCGGGCGTCAGGCCGCCCAGCGCGCGGAATTCACGGGTCAGGTGCGCCTGATCGGAGAAGCCCAGGTCGTACGCGAGGGTGGCCAGTGGCGTTTGTGGGTCGATGGTGATCAGGTTGTGCGCCGTTTCGAACCGGATGAGGCGCGCCAGGGTCTTCGCGCCGATGCCGACTTCCTGCACGAACTGCCGTTCGAGCGTGCGCGGGCTCACGTCGAGTTCTTCGGCGAGGTCCGCCATGCGCCGCTGCCCGCCGCTGTGGTAGAGCTGCACGGCCGCCCGCACGCCCGTGCCGACCGTCCACTCCCGCCCCGCTCGGCCCGCGGCCTGCCGACCAGAGGCGAGCGCCAGCAGCCAGTCATCCAGCAGACCCAGCGCCGTCTCATCGTCGTGGGCGGTCAGGGCCGCGCGGATGGCGTGGGCGGCGCGCGCCGCGCGGTCGCCCGCGTCCCCGGCCAGCAGGTCCAGTGCAGCGTCCGGGTACGTCCACCCGAACAGCTGCCGGGCCGCCCACGGGTACAGTTCAGCGCGGATGGCCCGCACTGGCCCCTCCGAGTAGAAATGCGCGGGCGTCGTGACGAGACCTTCCAGCGTCGCCTGCGGCATGAGCGTCAGCGCGCCACTGACGCCGATCGTCCACGAGCGTCCGGCGTAGAAGGTCAGGTGCGCCAGCTGTTCCGGCAGGAAGACGTGCTGCTCAGCCTGCGGGTGGTCCTCGTCCATCAGCCAGTAGACCTGCACCAGTGACCTCAACGCGGGTGAGGGCAGGGTCAGGCGGCGGGCCATGCCCTCACTGTGGCAGATTAGCGGCGGACGCGCATCCGCTGTCCACTCCGGCGGGCATGTCGCTTTTCTTCAAGACAACGCTACGCGGAGGTCACGGCGGCGCGGGTGATCGTCCGGGCCGTGGAGGTTCAGCGCACGCAGGGGGACGCGCCCTATTGACTCCACGCCCCGTTCGGCTGGCCTGCGCGGCCGGGGACGCAGCACGTTCACGGGCCGCGCCCCACCTCTGCGAGCACGTTGAGGAAGCGGCAGGCCGTCCTCGGCTTTTCTGCGGGTGCCGCTTGACGCGCTGATGTGGCACCCGTTCGCGCGGGGACGCACGCAGGTGGGTGGGCCCGTCCGCAACGGGCATGGGTTGAACTTCGGGGGTTGCCGGCGCGGCGGCTGCGAGGGCCACGAGCGCGTGCAGAGCGGTTTGGGCCGACTTCATCGTGCTCGTTCGGGCGCTGGCCCTGCCCGGCGAGCAACGCTCTCTGGTCGCTTGACCGTCCACTCAAGCGACTGACCTTCGGCCTGCGGCGCCGTTCTTAGCGCCCGGCGGCCATGACGCGGTTTCGTCCGGCCTGTTTCGCCTCGTACAGGGCGCTGTCCGCGAGGCGGAGCAGTTCGGCACTGTCGCGCGCGTGTTCCGGGAAGCCGCTCACGCCGACGGAGATGCTGATGCCGCCGAGTGCGCGTCCCTGCAGGGTGGGGCGGAGTTCGGCGGTGGCAGCGCGGAGCGCTTCGGCGCGGTTCAGGCCGTCCTGGAAGGACGCGTCCGTGAGGAGCACCGCGAATTCCTCCCCGCCGTATCGGCAGACGATGTCCTCGCGGCGGAAGTGGCGGGTCATCAGCTGGGCGAGGGCCACCAGGACGGCGTCGCCTGCTTCGTGGCCGAAGGTGTCGTTGAAGCGTTTGAAGTGGTCGACGTCGAGCATGAGGATGCTCAGGGACCGTCGGTGTCGTTCGGCGCGGCGCACTTCCCGCTCGAAGGTTTCGTCGAGGTACCGGCGGTTGAACAGGCCGGTGAGGGGGTCGCGGATGCTCTGGTTGCGGAGGGTTTCGCGGAGGCGCAGGTTCGACAGGCCGAGCGCGACCTGGCTGGCGATGGCGAGGGCGCGTTCGCGCAGGTCGTGGCGGGCGCGTTCGTCGTGGGGGAGCGCGCCGAGGCGCAGCATGCCGAGCGCTTCGCCGTGCGCGACCAGCGGGATGCACAGGTGCCCTCCGGGGGCGTCGTGCTGCCCGCAGGGCGGGGTGACGCGGCGTTGGTCCGGGTCGTACGCCTGGCCGCTGCGGATCGCCCAGCATTCGCTGGGTTCCATGAGCGGGTCGGTGGGCGTTTCGCCGTCCGGTTCGGGTGGCCAGCGCACCTGCGGCTCCAGCAGGTTCCGGGAGGCGTTCATGATGGTGACGACGCCCTGCACGTTCGGGAACAGTTGCGGGAGGGTACTGCGGAGGACCATGAAGCCCTCCTGCAGCGTGAAGCACGTCTGGAGCTGCTCGGCGAGTTCGTTCGTGGCGAGGACCTCGGCGTTGCGGGCCTGCAACGCGGTGTTCTGCCGCGTGAGGCGTTCGTGCGAGGCTTCGAGCTTCCCGGCCATGGTGTTGAAGCTCTCGGCGAGGCGCGCCGCTTCGGTGAGGTGGAACCCGCCGACGGGCAGAGCGTGTTCGGTGGCGGCGAGGTGCTCGGCGGCTTCGGCCAGCCGCCCGAATTTCACGCTGAGGTTCCGCGCGACGAAGATGCTGGACGTCACCGACGCGATCAGGGCGCCCAGCACGCCGAACAGCGTCACGAGCTGGTTCAGCAGGCGCGCCTGCGCCGCCTGCTGTTGCAGGCCGTCGAGTTCGCGCAGTTCGCTCGCTTCGAACAGCGCGATGTCCGCGCGGACGCTGTCGATGAGCTGCTTGCCGCGCCCGCTGCTTTCGCGCGCCACGACCCGTTCCGGGTGCGTGGGGCGCCACTGAATTTCGTAGTTGGCGATCTCCACGAACCAGGTGTTCACGGTCTGCTCGATGTGGTCGAGGGTGCGGATGTTCGGGATCATGTCCACGTCGTTGATACGCCGCTGCGTGTCCCGGAGCGCGTCAATCTGGGATTTGAAGTTGCCGCGCGCAGCGTTGTACGGCTCCAGGAAGCGGCTTTCCCCGGTGACGGCGTAGCCGCGAATGCCGGTTTCGAGGTCGACGACGGTCTTGATGATTTCGCGCGCCTGGTTGAGTTCGCTCTGCGTCTGGTTGGCGAGGCGCGTCGCTTCGTTGTTGCGGGCGGTGCTCCACAGTTCCAGCGCGCCGAACGTGAGCAGCACGGTCCACAGGAGCGCCTGATGCCGCAGCAGGTACGCGCGGATCGTCAGCTGTTGTGGGGCGGGCATAGGTGCACTTCAGTGTAGGGGGTGCGCGCCGGCACTGTTCCGGGTGGGCGTTACGGCGCGTGAGGCGTTTGTACGCCCTGCGTTCATGAAGCGGACGGCGCGGCCTGAGGGTCACCGGGGTTCGGGGGGTGTGCTGGGGGCGCTCGGGCCCGTGGTCAGGGGCGCGTGGGGCGGCGGGCGCGCAACACCAGGTCCAGGAGGCGGCGGGATTCGGCGCGCTCGAGCACGTCGCTGGGCGTGACGACCACGTACTCCACGGTGACGTTCGGCGCTTCGATCAGCACGGGCGTGACGTGCCCGGCGTCGATTTCCAGCCGCGCGACGCTGGGCGGCAGGATCGTCACGCCCAGGCCACGCACGAGCGCCTCGCGGACGGCGGCGAGGCTGCCCAGTTCGAACTGCACCTCGGGGATGACGGTGGCGTCGTTCAGGAGGCGTTCGGCGTGGCGGGCGACGGTCGAGCCGACCATCGGCCACAGGAACGGTTCCGGCGCGATGGGCAGGAGCGGCGTGGCGCCCAGCGCGGCGAGGGGGTGGGCGTCCGGGACGAGCAGGCTCAGCTCCTCGCTGCGGAAGCGGTGCGCGTCCAGGCCGGGCGGGAGGGGCGCGGCTGGGCGCACGATCAGGGCGGCGTCGAGCGTGCCGGTTGCCACGTCGTCCGCGAGGGCGGCGGAGTGGCCGCTCGTGACGCGCACCGCCTGCCCGTCTGCGTGGGCGCCTGCCACGATGTTCACGGCGTGCGCGCCCAGCGTCCATGACAGGCCCAGCCGCAGCGGGCGCGCGCGGTTCCGGCGGGCGCGCAGGTGCTCTGCGGCGCCGGTCAGGGTGGACGCGATGACGCGCGCGTACCCGAGCAGGTCCCGTCCGGCGTCCGTGAGCGTGATGCCGTACGCCGTGCGGGTGTACAGGCGTTCGCCGACGAGGTCCTGCAGGGCCTTCAGCTGGCCGCTGACGGCGGGCTGGCTGAGGCGGAGCGCTTCGGCGGCGCGGCTGATGTTGCCGTATTCGGCGACCACGCTGAACGTCACCAGGTACTCCGGGTTCAGGCGCATGCGCGCAGCATAGCGGCCCGCCGCAGTTATCGGGAATTCCGATAACTTCCCGGCAGTGCGCCTGCTTGAGGGTCCACGGCCCCCCGCGTAGCCTGAGGGCGTCAGGGTGACCTGACGCCCGAGGCCCCCATGAGCAGACCCACCCCCTACGCGAAAGACGTGCTGGTCGACACCGACTGGCTCGCCGCGCACCACGCCGACCCGGACGTGCGCGTACTGGAGGCCAGCGAGGACCTGACGCTGTACGCGAGCGGCCACGTTCCCGGCGCCGCTCGCCTCGACAGTCGCCGTGACCTGTGGGACCCCACCATCCGGGATTTCCTGACGCCCGAGGCGTTCGCGGCGCTGATGGGCCGCCTGGGCGTCACGCTGGACACCACGGTCGTGCTGTACGGCGACAAGAGCAACTGGTGGGCCACGTACGCGTTCTGGTTCCTGCGGTACCACGGGCACGCGCGCGTAAAGCTCGTGAACGGCGGGCGGCAGAAGCTCGCCGCGGACGGGTTCGACTTCACGGCGGACGTGCCGCTCATCACGCCCACCACGTACCCGGTCGGCGCGCGTGACGAACGCCTGCGCGCGTACCGCGAGCAAGTGAAGGCGCACATCGAGACGGTCCGTGCGGGCCAGGGCGCGCTGGTGGATGTCCGCAGCCCGGACGAGTTCAGCGGCAAGGTCACGCACATGCCGGACTACCCGCAGGAGGGCGTGCTGCGCGGCGGCCACATCCCCGGCGCCACGAACCTGCCGTGGGCGATGGCCGTGCAGCACGACGGCACCTTCAGGACCGCCGAACAGCTCCGCCGTCTGTACGGGCAGGCGGGCGTCACGCCGGAACGCGCCGTCATGACGTACTGCCGCATTGCGGAGCGCAGCAGCCACACCTGGTTCGTGCTGAGCGAGCTGCTCGGCTACCCGCAGGTCCGCAACTACGACGGCAGCTGGACCGAATGGGGCAACAGTGTCGGCGTCCCCATCGAAAAAACCCACCTCGACACGTAATGCACAGGAGTTTACCCATGACCCACGCCGCCACCCCCACCCTGACGCTGAAGCAGGTCCGCAGCCGGAAGCGCCGCACGCCCCGGTTCAGCCTGGACGGTATCTTCTCCGGTTTCTTCATGTACTTCGGGGTGTCCGGCACCGAGAAGCCCCGCCAGGAGTACCTGCGCAGCCGTTTCGCCAGTGATTACTACGGGTACGAGGTGAACCTGCGCCTGACAGGGGCGTCGGGCCTGACGGGGCCGGGGCCGTTCGTGCTGGAGCCGGTGGGCCTGACGGAAACGCCGAGTGACCTGAACGGCCAGGGGTGGACGCTGCAGCCGTCGCGGGGCGCGCCGGGCACGTACGACGCGGTCGGGTACGTCACACTGCTCGGGCAGGAGCAGTGGCAGCGCCTCAGCGAAATGCGTGACCTTCAGGTGCGGGTTGTCCCGCAGGGCCGCTGAGTGGGGGAAGCTCCGCGCCGTTGCCGTCAGCCTGAACGCGGCACCTGTGAAATCACAGGTGCCGCTGAGGTGGTACGCCCCTGACATTCGCCCGGTACGGTGCCGCGCGGAGGTACGACACCCTATGCGCCTATTCCTGACGATGGCCCTCGCAGCCAGTACGCTGCTGTGCAGCGTGAACGCCCAGACCAACCGCATCGACGCCATCCGCCCCGACGCCCCCACCCTCGCGCCCTACGGCACCGCGCCCGTCGGCGTCCGCACCCTCAAGTTCGTGCACGCCGGCCAGGTGGACGTCGTGAACACCAAAGCGGGCGAAGCGAACCGCACGTACGACCGTCCCCTCACCGTGGAGGTGTGGTACCCCGCGCAACTGGGCACCACAGCCGGCACCGCGCAGTACGTGACCGTCACCCGCGACGGCAAGACCGCCACCACCCTCACCGGCCGCGCCGCGCGCGACGCCGCCCCGGACACGCGCAGCGGCCCGTACCCGCTGGTGATCGTTTCGCACGGCTACCCGGGCAACCGGTTTCTGCTGAGCCCACTCGCGGAGAACCTCGCCAGCAAAGGGTACGTGGTCGCCGCCATCGACCACACCGACAGCACCTACAGCGATCAGGCCGCGTTCGCCAGCACCCTGCTGAACCGCCCCCTCGACCAGCTGTTCGTCCTGAACGAACTGAGCCGCGTGAACAGCGAGCCGGGCACCCTGCAGGGCCTCATGGACGTGAACCGCACTGCCCTCATCGGGTACTCCATGGGCGGGTACGGCGTCATGAACACCATTGGGGCGGGCTTCACGGCCGCGAGCGTCACCGCGCAGATCGCCCCGCCGAACGGCCTGCTCGCGCAGCGGCAGGCCGGAAACGCCGCGTACACGAGCAGCATGGACCCGCGCATCAAGGCGGCCATTGCTATCGCTCCGTGGGGCTGGAACGCCGGATTCTGGAGTGCCGACACCCTCAAGGGCGTGCGCACGCCCGTGCTGTTCATGGCGGGCAGCGTCGACGACGTGTCCGGGTACCAGCCGGGCATCCGGAACCTCTTCGAGGGCGCCGTGAACGCCGACCGGTACCTGCTGACCTTCGAGAACGCCAACCACAACGCCGCCGCGCCCATGCCCGCCCCGGCGGAAGTGTGGCGGACGGGCGCGCCGTTCGCGCACTACGCGGACCCCGTGTGGGACAGCGTCCGCATGAACAACATCGCGCAGCACTTCGCCACGGCGTTCCTCGGGCGGTACCTGCGCGGCGACGCGAGCATGGACAAGTACCTGAACCTCGTCGAGTACGCGCGCGACGGACGCTTCTCGGTCGGGACGGACGGCACGCCCAAGGCGGACCACACGTACTGGCAGGGGTTCGAGAACCGCACCGCCGCCGGGCTGCGCTTCGAGCACCTCCCCCCGCAAAAGCCGTAACCGGCACGAGCAGGCGGGACCGGGGGTGCCCCCGGTCCCGCCTGCTCGTGGTCAGAGCGTGTACCCCTGCTGGCGCAGTTGCCGCTTCACCTCGGCCGCGTCCGGGTCGTCCGCCAGCGCTGCCTGCAGGTGCTGCCGCTGCTGGGCCGTGAGGGTCGGCGGGAGCGTCGGCACGTGCGCGCTCACGACCGCCTCCAGTACCACGGGACGGTCCGCGCCGAACGCCACCTCCAGGGCGTCCTCCAGGTGACCCGCGTCGTCCACGCGCACGCCCTGCAGGCCCAGCAGTTCCGCGTACCGCGCGAACGGCACGTCGGGGAGGTCCTGACTGGCGGGGAACTTCGGGTGGCCTTCCATCGCCCGCTGCTCCCACGTCACGTAATTCAGGTCCCGGTTGTTCAGAACGACCACGACCAGCCGTGGGTCCGCCCAGGCGCGCCACTGCTGCGCCACCGCGATCAGGCCGGCGTTGCCGCTCATCTGCATGGCGCCGTCCCCGGCGAGCGCGATGACCGGACGGTCCGGGAAGTTCAGTTTCGCGGCGAGCGCGTACGGCACCGCCGACCCCATGGTGGCGAGCGTGCCGGACAGCGACGCCATCATGCCCTCGCGGAGGCGCAGGTGCCGACCGAGCCACACGGCGGACGTGCCGCTGTCCGCCGTGATGATGCTGCGCGGCGGCAGTCGCCGCGAGAGCGCGGACGCCACCCGCGCCGGGTTCAGCGGCGGGGCGTCCTGCTGCGCCGCGCGTTCCGCGTCCGCCCAGCTCTGCCGCGCGCGCGCCTCCAGGTCCTCACGCCACGCGCCGCGCGGTTTCGGGTGCAGCAGTGGCAGCAGCGCGCGGAGCGTTTCGGCGCTGTCGCCGATCAGGTTCACTTCCGTGGGGGTGCGCAGCCCCACGCGGCTCGCGGAACGGTCGATCTGCACGGTGCGCGCCTGACCCTCACGTGGGAGGTACTCGGTGTACGGGAAGCCCGTCCCGACCATCAGCAGCGTGTCACACGTCTGCAGCATGTGGTTGCTGGCTTCGGTGCCGAGCCACCCCACCGACCCCGTCACGAACGGCAGGTCATCGGGCAGCGCCGCCTTCCCGAGGAGCGCCTTCGCCACGCCGCCCTGCACGGCGTCCGCCGCCAGCGTCAACTCCGCGCCCGCGTGGAGCGCGCCCGCACCGGCCAGGATGGCGACGCGCGCGCCGGCGTTCAGGATGTCGGCTGCGCGGCGCAGGTCCTCGTCATGCGGGAGGCGCCGGGCAGGCGCGTACCCGACGCTGGAATGCTGGTAGCCGTGCTCGTGCGGCTGCTCGTTCTGGGCGGGCAGGTCCTGCACGTCGTGCGGGATGATGATGGCGGTGACCGTCCGCTCATCCAGGGCGATGCGGAAGGCGCGGTCCACGACGTGCGCCACCTGCGCGGGATGCGTGAGGTCCGCGAGGTACGCGCCCGCCACGTCCTTGAGCAGCGTCCGCAGGTCGATTTCCTGCTGGTACGCGCTGCCGAGCGCCGGCCGCGCCTGCTGCCCGATGATCGCCACGACCGGCTGGTGATCCAGCTTCGCGTCGTACAGGCCGTTCAGCAGGTGAATGGCGCCCGGGCCGGACGTGGCCGTGCAGACGCCCACCTCGCCGGTGAATTTCGCGTGCGCGCACGCCATGAGCGACGCGAGCTCCTCGTGGACGCTGTGCACGAACTCGGGCTGGTTCCCGGCGCGGTTGAGGGCGCCCAGCAGCCCGTTGATGCCGTCGCCGGAGTACCCGTAGAGGCGCCGGACGCCCCAGGCGCGCAGGCGTTCGAGCAGATGGTCGCTGACGTGCTGTTCCGGCATGGTGACCTCCTGGGGACGCCCGAAAGCGTGCACCCCGCTCATCTTGGACGCGGCCGGCGCCGTGAAGCGTGAGAGGGCGTGCACCTCGCGCAGAGCAACCGGCAATCAACGCCCCGCCCGCGGGCCCGGCAGCCGGGGCGCATGCCGGACGGGCCTGCGCCCCTACCAGCACGTCAACCGTGCACGAGACGTAAACCTCTGACCTCTAGCGGGCCTCCCGGATGTCCAGTAGGGTGGAGCGCGGTGTGATGCCCTCGACGCCCGACAACGCTCTGAATCTGATGCAGGAACTGCTGGGCGGTCTGCCTGACCCGTTCTTCACCGTGGACGCCCAGTGGCAGTTCACGTTCGTCAACGCCCTCGCTGCGGGTTTCGTGGGACGGCCCGGCGAGGAGGACGCCCTGCGCGGCCGTGGGCTGTGGACGGAATTCCCGGAGGCGACCGCCACCCCCCTGTTCGCGCTCGGCCAGCGCGTCATGACGTCCCGGCGTCCGGAAAGCACCGAGGTGCACTACGCGCCCGTGAACACCTGGATTGAGTTGCGGGCGTTTCCGTTTCAGGACGGCATTGCCGTGCATTACCGCGACATCACGGCGCGCAAGCAGGCGGAAGCGGCGCGTGCCCGCGCGGAGGTCCTCGCTACGCTGGGCACGGCCCTGCAGCGCGCCGAAACGCCCGAGAACGTCGCGGACCTCGCGCTCGCGCGCCTCGGGCCGGCCATCGGCGCGCGCGGCATGCTGGTCGTTCACCTCGACGGCAGCGCCCTGCACCGCCCGCACTGGTGGGGGGAGCCGCCCAGCGACGTCCGCCTCGTCATGGCCCAGCCGGCGGTGCAGCTCCGCGACCTGCCGATCCTCACGGACGTCGCGCGCCACGGGTCCGCCCAGTACGTGAACGAGGACGCCGCGCCTGGACTGCCGGCGTCCTCGGCGATGGCGTGCGGCGCCGAACCGATCCGTCAGCCGGACGGGACGCTCCTGGGGTTCGTGCTGGCGTGGGCGCCCGCCGGGCCGGACGTGTGGCCGGCGGGCACGCGCGACCTGCTGGCCCGCGCGGCCGGCACACTCGGGCTGGCGCTGGACCGCACGCGCACCCTCAGCGCCCTCCAGCAGAACGCCGTCGCCATGCAGCAGCAGAACGCCCTGCTGGAGGAGCGTTCGCAGGCGCTGCACGTGGCGAACGCGGAGCTGGACGCGTTCGCGCTGTCGGTGTCGCATGACCTGCGCACGCCCGTGCGGCACATGCTGGGGTTCCTGGGGTTGCTGCGCCGCGCGCTCGGCGACACCCTGAGCGGCAACGCGAAGGCCGAGCGGGCACTGGAGGTGGTGGAGGGCGCCGCCAACCGCATGAACGCGCTGATCGACGCGCTGCTGCACCTCGCGCGGACGTCGCGTCAGGCGCTTCACCTGGAGCGCGTGGACCTGCGCGCGCTGGTGGACGCGGTGCGGGCAGACCTGATGGCGGAAACGGCCGGGCGCGAGGTGACGTGGGTGGTGGGCGCCCTGCCGACCGTTCAGGCGGACGGGGAACTTATTCGGCAGGTGATGGTGAACCTGCTGTCGAACGCCGTGAAGTACACGCGTGGCACGCCGGACGCCCGGATTGAGGTGCGCGCGGAGGCGCGCGGGGCGGAGTGGGCGGTGACCGTGCGGGACAACGGCGCGGGGTTCGACCCGGCGTACGCGGATCGGTTGTTCGGCGTGTTCCAGCGGCTGCACCGGCAGGAGGAGTTCGAGGGGAGCGGTGTGGGCCTCGCGAACGTCCGCCGGATCGTGGAGCGGCACGGCGGGCACGTGTGGGCGCAGGGCGAGCCGGGCGTCGGGGCGACGTTCGGGTTCAGCCTGCCGCGCCGCTGACGCGCCCGCCGAGCTCCGGGCTGAGGTCCGTGAGGGTCAGCGGAGGTCTTCGGCGAGGTCCCGCAGGGTGTCGCGCAGCTGCCGCGGTGTGAGACGCGGCAGGCCGGGCAGGACCCGGACGGGGCCGACGACGAACACGTCCGCGCGCTCCTCGGGGTCGAGAACGCGCAGGGCGTGGTCGACGGCCAGAATGATTTGCGTGCGAGGCGGCAGGTGCGGGATCGCGGCGACCTGCAGGGTCCAGGCGGAATCGCGGAGGTACACGCCGGCGTACTGGACGTTCACGTCGAGGGTGTCGGGGTGGATGCGGATGTCGGCAACGTATTCGTCGGTGGAGATGACGATGAGCCGCGCGCCGTTCGGGTAGGCGTCGCAGGCGATGAGGGTCTGCCGGTGTCCCTCGTCGGGTCGGGCGCTGCCGCGCAGATCGAGCACGATGATCGGCGCGGGGGCGTCCTCTCGGAGCGAACTTGGCATACGCCAAGGTAACACGGGGGCCCTGGTCCGGCTCGGGCATTTTCGCGCACGCTGTCAGGGTGGCGGGGAGTGCGGGGGACCAACCACTCGACCCCAGGTGATAAAACGTTTTCAAGTATGAGTTTGGCTTCCAACTGTACGGATACCAGCCAAGGAAAGCTCTTGCGCCTTTTGCGGAGACAGTCGTGTTCCAGCAGGAGCCTGCACTATCGTATGCAGTCGGGCTTGTATCATTCTTGATAATCAATTATCGTTTCTTTATGTCCACGTCTGTGCCCATCACCGTCCTCTGCGGCTTCCTCGGCGCCGGGAAAACCACCCTCCTCAACCACCTCCTCACCCAGACCCACGGCCAGAAGATCGCCGTCATCGTCAACGAATTCGGCGCCGTCAACATCGACGCGAGTCTCATCGTCAGCACCGACGAACGCACCATCGAACTCAGCAACGGCTGCATCTGCTGCACCCTGCGCGGCGACCTCCTCACCGCCGTCGACGACCTCCTGCGCACCCGCGAACTCGACGGCATCCTCATCGAAAGCACCGGCATCGGCGAGCCACTCCCCATCGCGCAGACGTTCTGCCTCACGCCCGAAACCCTCGACCTCGACCCGGACCTCCCCGACCTCACCACCCGCGCGCACGTGGACGCCATGATCACCGTCGTCGACACCGCGCAGTTCTTCACGCTCTGGAACCGCCCAGACACCATTCCCGGCGACGACCTCGAACGCGGCTTCGGGCAGCTCCTCGCCGAACAGATCGAATTCGCGGACATCATCGTCCTGAACAAACTCGACCTCGCCACGCCCGACGACCTGCGGCAGCTGCGCGACCTGATCCGCCTCACCAACCCCCGCGCCCGCATTCTCGAAAGTACCCGCGGCGCCCTGCCCGCCACCGAACTCCTCAACGTTCACCTGTTCGACGCCGACGCCGCCATGGAACTCGACGCGTGGATGCAGGAACTCGAACGCGAGCACACCCCCGAGTCCGAAACGTACGGCCTCGGCACGCACGTCTACCGCGCCGACCGGCCGTTCGACCCGGAGCGCTTCTACGCCGCCCTCACCGCCGGCCTGCCCCGCAACGTCATCCGCAGCAAAGGCTGGATCAACCTCGGCGACGGCGCCGCCACCCTCTGGAACCACACCGGCCGTCAACTCGCGCTCGAACAGGCCGGCCAGTGGACCGACCCGGCGCAGGCCTACAGCGAACTCGTCTTCATCGGCACCGCCCTGGACGGCGCGCACCTCGACGCACTCCTCAACAGCGCCCTGCAGGGCGCGGCGCACGCCTGACGGGGTGCGCCGCCCCGCTCACTCGCCCGCGCAGCGCAGCGCCGGCGGCGCGGGCGCGTACACGTCCAGTGGCGCGCCCGTCACGGGGTGCGTGAACGCCAGCCGCTCCGCGTGCAGCAGGTACCCGCCGTCGCCGGGCAGGCCCGGGTTGTCCGCTTTCGGCTGACCGCCCGGCCCGTACAGCGGGTCGCCCACCAGCGGATGCCCGAGGAACGCCGTGTGAATGCGAATCTGGTGCGGCCGGCCGGTGAAGATGTCCACCTGCAGCAGCGTCGCGTCCTCCCGGCGCTCCAGCACGCACGCGACGCTGCGCGAAGCCTTGCCGGTGGCGCTCACGCCGTGCACCGTCCCGAGCCTGGGGTGCGGCACCGGCCCGATGGGCGCCTCGATGGTCACGCGGTCCTGCGCGAGCACGCCGCTCGCCAGCGCCCGGTACCGCTTCTCGACGTGGTGCATGCGCCACGCCTCGGACAGGCGGGACGCAGCCGCGTGCGTCCGCGCGAACAGCACCAGTCCGGACGTCGCGCGCCCCAGGCGGTGCAGCGGCGTCGCCTCGGGGTGCTGCGCGCGCACGAGGCTCAGCAGCGTGTTCTCCAGGAAGCCGCCACCATGCATGGTGGGCAGCCCGCTGGGCTTGATGACCGCGAGGAGCGCGTCGTCGAGGTACGCGATGTCGAAGGTGCGCGGCGTGGCCTCCTCATCCCAGGGGGGGCGGTTCCACACGAGCACCTGCCCGGCCTGGAGGATCTCATGGCCGTCGATGGGCGCGCCGTCGAGGGTGACTTCGCCACGCGCGACGCGTTCACGCCAGTCCTGCGCGGACGAGTGGCGGTATTTGCTGACCAGATACCAGAGTGAGCGTTGACCGTGGGCGCGCGGGCCGAGCTGCTCGCGGTAGGCGTAGCCTTCGTTCAGGGGCACGTGCACACAGTAGCTCGCCGGGACGGCCCACGCAGCGTGAACGTGTGGCACCATAGGGCATGCCTAACGAGGGACCGTACGCGCTGCTGGTCGAGGACCGCGCCGCCCCCCTCTGTGTGGAGGCGGCGTGGCACACCCTGACGCCCACCCTGAACCTGACTGTTCGCCGTGACGGTGCAGACGCGCTCGCCTTTGTGCTCGACGCCCTGCGCGCGCACCCGCCCACCCTGATTCTGCTGAGCCTCCCGCTGCCCGGCGTTGACGCGCTGGACGTCGTGGACGGCCTCAAGCGGCACCCGGTGGCGCGCATGATTCCCGTGGTGCTCCTCGCCGACGACGCGCCGCCCACGCTGGTCGCGGACGCGTACGCGCGGCAGGCGAACAGCCTGTGCCTGAAACCCGCCGACCCGGCCGCGCGCGCCGAGCTGCTGCGGGCGCTGCTGCAGTACTGGCTGCACGCCGCCTGCTACTGCCCCCTTCCGGCAAACATCGCACGGCGCGCGGCACGCGCTGCGGACGCCAGCCTGAGCCTCGCGCCCTGACGATCAGTGAACGCCGGTTCCTCGCGCGGCCCGGCGTGCGAGGATTGAGGCAAACGTAAGAAGCTTGTGACCGGACGGATGGTACGGTGGCACCGTCAAGGAGAGTTGTTGATGCCGGTCCCTCACCCTCATAACGAAGACCTCCGGCTGGCGGCGCTGCAGCAGTACCGCGTGCTCGACAGTGAGGCCGAGGCGACGTTCAACCGGCTCGCGACGCTCGCAGCGCGCGTCCTGGACGCGCCCATGGCGCTGGTGTCGTTGATCGACGCGGACCGGCAGTGGACGAAGGCGTGCATCGGCGTGGACCTGCGCGAGACGGCGCGGGACATCGCCTTTTGCGCGCACACGATTCTGAGTGGCGACGTGTTCGTCGTTCCGGACGCGACGCTCGATGAGCGCTTCATCCACAACCCGCTCGTGACCGGCGACCCGCACATCCGGTTCTATGCGGGCGCGCCGCTGCTCACGCCAGATGGCCTGGCCATCGGGAGCCTGTGCGTGCTCGACACGCGCGCGCGACATGACGTGAGCGCCGAGCAGCTGCTGACCCTGCAGGACCTCGCGGCGATGACCATGGAAGCGCTGGAGACGCGCCTGACCGTGGAGGCGCGCGCCGCAGCGGAATCGCAGCTGCACCTGATGGAGGCGGCGCTCGCGAACGCGACGGACGCCGTCCTGATCCTCAGCGCCGACGCGACCAGCGGCAGCGGCCTGCGGGTGGCGTACGTGAACGCGGCGTTCGAGCGGCAATCCGGGTACGCGGCCACAGACGTGGAGGGGCGTGACCCGGCGGTGCTGTGGCGCGCGCACCGCGAGACGACGGCGCGCCTGCGCGGCGCGCTGTCACGAGCCGCAGCGGACGTGCTGGACATGCAGTTCGATCACCGGAACGGCAACGTGTACTGGGCGGAGACGAGCGTATCGCCGCTGCGGGACGCGGGCGGGCAGGTGTCGCACCTGCTGCTCCTGAAGCGCGACAACACGGATCGCCGCCGAGAGGAGGAGCACCTGCGCACCACCGGCATGGAGCTCGCGCAGCGCGTGCTGGAACGGACGCGGGAGGTGCAGCACCTCACGGTGCAGCGTGAGCATGACGCGCTGCACGACACGCTCACGGGCCTGCCGAACTGGACGCTGTTCAACCTGCGGTTGCAGGCGATCCTGCGCAGCGCCGACCCGACGTTCGCGGTGCTGTACCTGGACTGCGACCGCTTCAAGGTCGTGAACGAGACGCTCGGGCACTCGGTCGGGGACGCGCTGCTCGTCGCGTTCGCGCGCCGCTTGGAGGCGCTGGTGCGCCCCACGGACACCATCGCGCGCCTCGGCGGGGACGAGTTCGTGGTGCTGCTCGAATCGCTCGATGAACCGGACATCGCGTCACTCGTGGCGGAACGGTTCGCGCGGGCGTTCACGGCGCCCTTCCAGGTGGGGCCGCACACGCTGTATTTCGGCGCGAGCATCGGGGTGGTGGTGGGCGGCGCACACTACCAGCATGCCGACGACGTGATGCGCGACGCGGACATCGCCATGTACAGCGCCAAACGCGCGGGCCGGGGCGCGTTCGTGACGTTCCACGAACAGATGCGCCCCAACACGAACACGCAACTGCTGCTGGAAGCGGAACTGCGCGCGGCGCTCGCGGCGGATCAGCTGACCGTGCATTTCCAGCCGATCGTGCACATCCCGACGTCGCGCGTGCATGGGTTCGAGGCGCTCGTGCGGTGGCCGCGCGGCGGCGGCATGATGAGCCCGGCGGAGTTCCTGCCCATCGCGGAGGAAACGGGCCTGATCGTGGACGTGGACCGCTGGGTGCTGCGCGAGGCGTGCCGGCACATGGCGGCGTGGCGCACGACGTTGCCGAACACGGACCAGTTGACGCTGAGCGTGAACCTCAGCTCGCAGCAGTTCACCCGCCCGGACCTCGTGGACGCAGTGCGCACGGCGCTGCACGCGTCGGGGTTCCCGGCGGAGCTGCTGAAGGTGGAGATCACCGAAGGGCTCGTGATGGAACGCTCGGACGTCGTGACGACGAACATCGCGGGCCTCAAGGCGCTCGGCGTCGGCCTGCACATCGACGATTTCGGCACGGGGTACAGTTCGCTCGGGTACCTGCAGCGGTTCGACGCGCAGGCCCTGAAGATCGACCGGTCCTTCATGGGCGGCGTGGAGGACCGCGCGGACAGCGCGGAACTGGTGCGGACCATCACGGCGATGGCGCACAACCTGGGCCTCAGCGTCGTCGCGGAAGGGGTGGAGACGCGCGCGCAGCTGGCGCTGCTGCGCAGCCTAGGCTGCGAGTACGCGCAGGGGTTCCTGCTATCCCGGCCCATTCCGGTGCAGGACGTGCCGGCGCTGCTGGAACGCGACACGCTGCTCACCTGAGCGGGGCCGCGGGACATGCCCGCGGCCCCCGCTGACGCAACTGAGCTTCAGTCGCCGGTGTACGTGAGCCGCGTGTACTCCTGACCCGGCACGACCTCCGGCAGGCCCGCCTCGACGCGGCGGTAGAGTTCCTGCAGGGCGGTGTGCACCATGGGACCTTCGCCGTACATCTCCTCGGCGTCGTGCGTGAGCACCAGTTCCAGGCCGCGCTTGCCGTTCTGGTCGCGTTGCATCACGCGGAACACCGTGTCGTTGTCAGGGCCTTCCCGGTACATCGAGACCTGCGTTCCCGCCGGGAAGCGCATGCGTTCAATCTGCTCTTGGAGGTCCATACGCCAGTGTTGCCCACCGCCGTGATGGTTGGCTGGGTGCAGGCTTCACGGACCGCTGAGCCTCGGGTTCAGGCAGGCTTCATGCGCTGAAGAACGCGTGCAGTTCCGCCGCGACCTCTTCGGGGGCCTCCTCGGCGAGGTAATGCCCGGCGTCGAGGGCGCGGCCGCGCACGTCGTCCGCCCACGCGCGCCACACGGCCAGCACGTCGTACCACCGCTCCAGTTCCTCGCGGGCACTCCACAACGCCAGCACGGGGCAGCGGAGGCGCCGCACGCCCCGGTCGGCGCGGTCGTGCGCGTCGTCGAGGGTGGCGCCCGCACGGTAGTCCTCGCACATGGCGTGAATGACTTCCGGGCGGTGCACGCAGCGTTCGTAGTCGGCGAGCGCGTCCGGCGCGAAGCGCTCGCGGCCCTCACGGTAGTAGAACGCGCCGGGGTTCGCGCTGATGAGCCGCTCCGGCAGCGGGTGGGGCTGCGCGAGGAACGCCCAGTGCCAGTTCGTGAGCGCGAACGCGCGGTCGGCGCGGCGCCAGGCGTCGCCGGTGGGGATGATGTCGAGCACGGCGAGGCGCTCCACGCTCGCGGGATGATCGAGGGCGAGGCGGTACGCGACGCGCCCGCCGCGGTCGTGCCCGGCCACCCGGAACCGGTCATGGCCGAGCTGGCGCATCAGGTGGAGCATGTCGCGCGCCATGGCGCGTTTCGAGGCGGGCTCGTGGTCGGGCGTGCTGGGCGGGCCGACACTGTCGCCGTACCCGCGCAGGTCCGGGCACACGACGGTGAAGTGCCGCGCGAGACGCGGCGCGACGAGGTGCCACATCACGTGCGTCTGCGGGTGGCCGTGCAGCAGCAGCAGCGGCGGCCCTTCACCGCCCGTGCGGACGCGCAGGGTCGCTTCGGGCGTGCGGACAGTGCGGAGCGTGAAACCAGGGAACATGCGCCCTCACGGTACCGCGCGGCGCGTCAGGGGCGCTCGGGCGCGCCGTCGGCCGGCGGGAGGGGCGGCGAGGTCGGCGCGGCGAGGTACTGGTGAATGAGCGCGATGGCCATGCTGCCCTCCCCGACGCTGGACGCGACACGCTTCACGGACCCGTGCCGCACGTCCCCGGCGGCGAACACACCCGGCGCGGTCGTCTCCAGCGGGAACGGGTCGCGCGGCAGCGGCCACGCGCCCGCCGCGACGTTCAGGCCGGTCAGGACGTACCCGCGCTCGTCACGCGCGACGCTGCCCGGCAGCCAGTCCGTGCGGGCGTCCGCGCCGATGAACACGAACAGCGCGTCTGTGTCGAGGTCACGCTCCTCGTCGCGCGCCCGGTCGCGGACGGTGATGCGCGTCAGGTGCGCGGTGCCGTGCACGGCCGTCACCTCCGACTGCACGCACACGTGGATGTTGTCCTTGGTGCGCAACTGGTCAATCAGGTACTGCGACATGCTGCGCTCCAGGTCCGGGCCGCGCACGAGCAGCGTGACGCGCCGCGCGTACCCCGAGAAATGCATCGCGGCCTGCCCGGCGGAGTTGCCGCCGCCGATCAGGTACACGTCCTTACCGCGCGTGCCGGGCGCCTCGGTGCGCGCCGCGCCGTAGTACACGCCCCGCCCGACGAGCCGCTCGGCGCCCTCCACGGGCAGGGCACGCCACGCCACGCCCGTCGCCAGGATGACCGTGCGGGCGTGGACGGCGTCGCCGCCGTCCAGCGTGACGGTGTACCCGTCGTGGGCCGGCGTCAGGGCCACCACCTCGCGCGTGGTGACGATTTCCGCCCCGAAGCGCCGCGCCTGCTGCAGCGCCCGCCCGCTGAGGTCATCGCCGGACAGGCCCGTCGGGAACCCCAGGTAGTTTTCGATGCGGGTGCTCGTTCCAGCCTGCCCGCCCGGCGCCTCGCGCTCCACCAGCATGGTGCACAGCCCCTCCGACGCGCCGTACACCGCCGCGGCCAGGCCCGCCGGACCGCCCCCGACGATGACGACGTCGTACCGGTCGGTGCCGGGGCGCGTCTGCAGGCCCACATGCTCCGCCACCTCCCGCGGGTGCGGTTGGTGCAGGACCGTGCCGTCCGGCAGCACCACCAGCGGGTACGGCCCCTGCGCGCCGCTCGGCAGGTGCGCGCGCGTGGCCGGCTCGTCGGGGTCCACCCAGCGGAACGGCAGTCGGTTGCGGGAGAAGAACTCCCGCAGGCCGTAGCAGGCGACGTCCACGCGCGCGCCGACGATGAGCGTGGGGCGCGTGGGGGCGTCCAGCGCGAGGCGCTGCAGGTCCGCGACGCGGCGCGACATGGTCCGCAGGACCTGCGACGCGACCCGTTCCGACGCGGCCATCAGGTCGTGGAAGTCGTCCGCTTCGAGGCGCATGACGCGCGACTCGGTGGTGGCGCGCAGGTTCGCGACGGCGGCGGACCCCAGCAGCAGCGGCACCTCCCCGAAGGCGTCGCCGGGACGGTAGTGGTTGAGGACGTGCGCCTCGCCGCCTGAGGTCTTCGTGACTTCCAGCTCACCGCTGAGCAGCACGTAGAAGGCCGGCACCTCGCCCTCCTGCACCAGCCACTCACCGGGGTTCAGGTGGATGTCCGCTGCGGTCGCGGCGAGCTGCTCGCAGGTGGCGTCGTCCAGATCGCGCAGCAGCGGCACGGCGCGCATCAGGTCAGCGGTGATCATGGGGGTCCTGTCGGGCGAACGGCATGCTGCTCGTACGATGGCCGCGCACCCGGGTCAATGGATGAGTGATGCATGAGGGCCCGGCGGCTCCGGAGCGCACCCGGGCAGCCGGGGCGGTAGGTCCTGCGGCATTCAGGAAAGTGTCAGAGGGGCGCGCGTACCATGCAGGCAGTACGCCCACCCGCTCAGGAGACCCCTTGACCACTGTTCCTCCCACTGCCGTGCTCACCGGCGTCCCCCTGGACGTCCGGCACCGCATTGACACGCTGAACGACGAGGCGGACGCCATCCTGATGACGTCCATGCAGCGCGCGCGCGCCCTGGCCGCCGAAGCGTACGCCCTCGCGGAACGCGCCCCGTACCCCGAGGGCGCGACGCGCGCGCTGATGCTCACCGGCTACAGCGCGTACTTCCTGGGGCACTTCGACGAGGCGCGCGCCGCATTCGAGCGCGCGGCGGCGGACGCGCAGGCGCTCACGCTGCCCGGCCTCACGGCCCGCAGCCTGAGCGGCCTGGCCATCACGGTCGCGCGCGCCGGGCAGTATGGCGAGGCGCTGGAACATCACCTGGCGTGCCTGCGCCTCGTGCAGTCCACCGGGGATGAACTCGGGCAGGCCCGCAGCCTGAACAACATCGGGAACCTCCACATCGAGCTCAGGGAGCACGACCAGGCGCTGCAGTACCACCTGGAGGCGCTGGAGATCGCGCGGCGCATCGCGCATCCGCTGCTGCTGTCCAGCGCGTCCATCAACGCCGCCATGGATTACCACCAGCTCGGCCGGTACGAGGAGGCGCTGCACCTGAATGAGGTGACGCTCCAGCGGGCGCTGGACGCCGGCTACCGGCAGCATGAGGGCCTGCTGCACGGGAACATCGCCGCGAACCTGCTGGAGCTGGGGCGCCCCGAGGACGCCCTGCGGGCCGCGCAGGTGGCGGTCGCCCTCACGGAGGAACTCGGGGACCGCGAGAACGGGTGTGACGCGCAGGTCGTGTGCGGACGGGCCCTGCAGCGGCTCGGGCGGCTGGACGAGGCGCAAACGTACCTCAAGGGCGCCCTGACCCTCGCGGAGGACCTGCAGGTCGCGCAGCGGCAGAGCGAGGCGCACCAGCACCTCGCGGACCTACTCGAAGCGCAGGGGGAGCATGCGCGGGCGCTCGCGCACTTCCGCGCGCACGAGCAGCTGCACCGGCAACTCATCGCCGACGTGCTGCGGCACAAGTCGCAGGTGCTGGCCACCCAGCTGCAGGTGGAGCGCCTGTCGCACCGCGCCGCCGAGGAGCAGCTCCGCAACCAGGAGCTCGCGCAGGCGAACGCCGCGCTGCAGTGCGCGCAGGCGCAACTGGAGCATCAAACCCGGCACGACGCCCTGACCGGCCTGCTGAACCGCGCCGCGTTCGAGGGGACGCTGCACGCCGCCATGCAATCAGGCGCGCCACTCGGCGTGCTGTTCATCGACCTCGACCGCTTCAAGCAGGTGAATGACACGCTCGGCCACCCCGCGGGCGACGCGCTGCTGATGCTGGTGGCCGACCGGCTCCGCCAGGGCGTCCGCGACGGGGACGTCGTGGCGCGGCAGGGCGGCGACGAGTTCATCGTGCTGCTCCGCCACGTGCAGGACCACGCGGACGTCGAACTGGTCGCCCAGCGCCTGCTCGACGCGCTGAGCCTGCCGGTCACGCTGGAGGGCCGCACGCTGGTCGTCACGGCGTCCATCGGCATGGCGCTGTTCCCGCACGATGGCGCGGACGTCACGACGCTGCACAAGCACGCGGACCTCGCCATGTACAGCGCCAAACGCGACCGGCGCAGCGTCCGCCGCTTCCAGGCGGCCCTCAGCGACGCCGCGCAGGAACGCCTGAACATCGAGCAGGACCTGCGCGCCGCCCTGGAGCGCGACGAACTGCAGCTGCATTACCAGCCGGTCGTGCCCGCGGACGGGCGCGGCCCCTGCACGGTCGAGGCGCTCGTGCGCTGGCAGCACCCCACGCTGGGGCTGCTCCTGCCCGCCCGGTTCCTGCCCATCGCGGAGGAAAGCGACCTGATGGTGGGCGTCGGCGAGTGGGTGCTGCGCGCCGCGTGCGCGCAGTTGCGCGCGTGGCGCGCCCGCTGGCCGGACCTGCGCGTCAGCGTCAATGTGGCCGCGCAGCAGCTCGACGCGCCGGATTTCGCGGGGCGCCTCACGCGGCTCCTCGCGGCGCACACGCTCGACGCAGACGCGCTGGAGTTGGAGTTGCCGGCCCGCGTGGCGCTCGACCCGGCCGCCCTGCCGCAGTACGCGGCCCTCGCGGGCGCCGGTGTCCGGTTCGCCATTGACGATTTCGGCACCGGGTATTCCAGCATGAGCCGCCTGTTTCAGGTGCCCGCGCAGGTCCTCAAGATCGACCGCGCGGTCATCGCCGACCTGCTGCCCGTCAGTGCTGGCCGCCGGTCCTCGACACCGCTGGTGCGCGCGCTGATCACCTTCGCGCAGGAAGCGGGCATGCAGGTCGTGGCGGAAGGCGTGGAGCAGCCCGCGCAGGCGCGCCTGCTGCGCGCCTGGAACTGCGACCGGCTGCAGGGGTACGCCATCGCGCGGCCCATGCCGAGCGACGCGCTGGACGCCTGGCTGGCGCGCCCACAGCGGCACGGGGGTGAGGCGCCCGCCTGACGGGGGCGGCCTGCTCGGCGGGGCGTCGCGGCCAGCTCAACCGCGGGCGTGACCGGTCGGCGCTGAACCCGGCGTCGCTGCGTCCCGCGCCCTTGCGTCCAGTTCGCCCCGCCCGGGCCGGCCTCTGCGCGCCATCCGCTACAGTGGACGGATGGCGCCGGAAGAACTGGAGCGGGGGCTGCAGGCGTGGCGGGAAGCGGTGCTGAACGACCCGAGCGCCCGCTGGGACAGCCCGCGCGACCTGTCGTACTGGGCGCGGGTGGCCGAGCGGTACGAGGCTGCGCGGGCGCCACTGCCACGGACGCTGCGGGCCCTGCGGGCGTACCTGCGTCCGGACTGGACCCTGCTGGACGCCGGCGCCGGCACGGGTCGCTTCACGCGGCCCCTCGCGGACGCCGTGCGGCACGTGACCGCGCTCGATTACTCATCGGCGATGCTGGAGGTGCTCGGGCGGAACTGCCCGCCGAACGTGACGTGTCACCTGGGGCACTTTCAGGACGCCACCGTCCCCCCGCACGACGTGGTCCTGTGCGCCTGGGCGCTGTACCGCTCCCTGGATCTCCGCGCGGACGTGCAGGCGCTGTGGCGCCGCACGCGCCAGCGCCTGCTCATTCTGGAGGACAACGGCACTGCCGCGCCGCACGTGGCGTGGCGGCGCGGCCCGTCCCGGCTGCCCTTCGCGCGCACGGACCTGATTGCCGGGGTGCTGCGGGCGTGCACGCCGAACGTCGAGGTGGTGCAGGTGCAGGAGGAACGCGCGCAGGCGTTCGCGGACCCGGCGGACCTGCTGGCCTTCGCCCGCGTGCCCGCCGAGCAGCGCGAAGCGTTCCTGAGTGCCCTGAGTCCCTACCTGACCTGGACGCCGCAGGGCCTGCAGTACACGTACACGTCAACGGTCACCCTCGTCACCGCCCAGCGCACCGAACCGCCCGCCTGAGCGGTTCAGTGCCGTGGCGCCCCGGGAGGGACCGGCGTTGATCGGTGGCGTACGAGCGTGCGCCTCACCCCCCCGCGGCGCCTCCGCGCGCGGGACTCATCACGGGCTCTTCCGCTGCCGGGCGGCGCTCCCCGACATCGCCGGGCACGACCACAGGTGCCGGGGTGGACGGTGCCGTGGCGATTCGGTTCCGCCCGGCGGCTTTCGCGGTGTACAGCAGCGCGTCAACAGCGCGCAGCAGCGTCCGCTGATCACCGTGCACGGCCATCAGGCCGCCGGAGAGCGTGACCGGTTCAGGCAGGCCCGTCCGCGCGGCGACGTCCTGCTCGACGTTGCGCCGGATACGCTCGGCAATGCCTCTTGCGGCTTCTGCCGCGCAGGGCGCGAGCAGCACGGCGAGCTCCTCGCCGCCGAGGCGGTACACCCGGTCGGACTCCCGGACCGCTTCGCGCAGGACCTGCGCCGTGACCCGCAGGACCTCGTCGCCGGCATCATGCCCGTGCGTGTCATTGACGCGTTTGAAATGGTCGAGGTCCAGTAACAGGAGGTAGGCGGGCGAGGGCGCCTGCTGGATGTCCTCGTCGAATTTCCGCCGGTTGAACAGCTGCGTCAGCGGGTCGAGCTGCATCAGCGTTCGGTACCGTTCGGTTTTGTGAACCACCTGAAAGTGTGCCCGCATCACCGCGGTGATGATGTTGAGCGCCAGGGCACTCCCGATGACTTCCGTCAGGTACGGCGCCCACAGGTCAGCGGGACTGCGCTGCCCGCTGACAGCCGGAAGGAAGGCCGGCAGCGTCGCGACGGCGAACAGCCCCAGCGCGTTCCGGACCCCTTCGAGGGGCGTCGGCGGGCCGTGGTGACGCCGGAGTGTGCGGATCACCATGACCGCGACGATGCTCAGCAGGGTGCTCATCACTGCGTCCAGGGCGTCCGTGGGCGCCTGCACCGCGCGGTACGCCAGCAGGGGCGCGGCGGCCGCCAGGGCGGCGAGGGGTCCGTTGCTGAACGCGAACGCCGCGATGGGCGCGTTGCCGAGGTCCACGGAGACGCCCTGAACGACAAGGCCGTAGTGGCACAGGAGCAGCGCATTGGCGACCGTGATGGCCGCTCGCCAGGCCTGCAGGGCCGCCGCGTCCGTGTGCTGCGCCGTGATGAACGTGAAGGACCGAAAGAACGCGAAGGTCACCATGACGCAGAAATTCACGAACAGCTGATCCATCACGCCCGGTCACCTTTCCCTGGGTCCACCCTACGCGCGGGGGTCTTACACGACCCTGACATGCTCCGACACGTTCAGGACAGCGTTTCGCCCGCACGCATGACGGCGCGGCGAGGCCTGCAGGCCTGTTCAGGACTGCGCTGTGTCGGCGCCGGTATCGGGTGGCCTGCTGAGGGGCTGCGGAGCGTGCGGGAAGGTGCGGGGGTCCGGGCTGCGTGGGCCTCCGCTGACGGGAATCGTCTGCTGGGGCTGCGCGCAGGCTCTACAGTGGGGGCGTGCATCAAACTTACGGCAACATGGACGCGTTCGGCGGGTTTGAAGTGGTGCAGTGGGTGCCTGGCGATCCGCTGGGTGATCCAGCGCGGCAGATTCACCGCCTGAGCACGGATTACAACGGGGAGCTGTCCTGGGCGGACCTGCTGGGCGCGTACCTGCAGCAGCCGGGCGTGGAGCGCATGGCGGGGCTGGTGGTGGGGTACTGGTCGACGGACATCCTCATTGAAAGCAACCCGGTCGAGCAGATGGTGACGCCGCTGCTGGCCGCCGCGCCGCAACTGCGGGACCTCCGCGTACTGTTCATCAATGACATCGCCTCCGAGGAGAGTGAGGTCTCATGGATTGAGAACACCGACCTGGGCGGCGTGCTGCGCGCGTTCCCGCAGTTGGTGCACGTGGGGGTGCGGGGGGGGAATAACCTGCGCCTGTCCGACCTCGCGCTGCCTGAGGTGCGGACGCTGGTGATCGAGTCGGGCGGCGTCACGTCCGAACTGGTGCGGGACGTGATGCAGGCGGACCTGCCGAACCTGGAGCACCTGGAGGTGTACCTCGGCACGGAGGAGTACGGAGCGACGAGCACCATCGAGGATGTCACGCCGATTCTGGATGGGACGCGCTTCCCGAAATTGCGGTACCTGGGCCTGAAGAACAGCGACCATCAGGATCAGCTCGCGCAGGTGCTGGTGACGGCGCCGGTCGTGGCGCGCCTGGAGGTGCTGGACCTCTCGATGGGGGTCCTCACGGACGAGGGCGGGCGGGCGCTGCTGCAGAGCGGCACGCTCGGGCACCTGCGCAAACTGGACCTGAACTTCAACTGGCTGTCGGACGCGATGGTGGAGGAGCTTCAGGCGTGGGCGGACGCGCACGGCGTCGAGCTGGACGTGGACGAGCAGCAGGATGATGACGACTGGCGCTACGTCGCCCTGGGGGAATGAATGGCCATTGGTGAGCACCTGACGCAGTTCGGTGGGTTCGACGTGACCGCCTGGAGGCCCGGCGAGGCGCTGCCTGACCCGGCGATGCAGATCGCGCGTCTGTTCGTGGAGTGGGACGATGAGCAGAGCTGGGTGGAGCAGTTCCGGGCGTTCTTGGAGTTGCCGGGGGTGGAGCGCACGCGCGGCCTGGTGGTCGGCTGGTGGGGCGTGGACGACAGTGAGGCGGAGCCGGTCGACGTCGTGGAGGCGCTGGCCGGGGCGCGTGAGCGCCTGCCGGAGTTGCACGTGTTGTTCTTCGGGGACGTCACGTACGAGGAGAACGAGGTGTCGTGGATTCAGAACACGGACCTGTCTCCCCTGCTGGCCGCGTACCCGCGCCTGACGCACCTGGGCGTGCGCGGCGGGAACGGCCTGACGCTCGGGCCGCTGCGTTCGGACGCGCTCCGGCACCTCGTCATTCAGGCGGGCGGTCTGAGCAGCGATGTGGTGCGTGAAGTCATGACGGCGGACCTGCCGAACCTGGAGCACCTGGAGGTGTACCTCGGTACGGAGAATTACGGCTCGACAGCCACCGTGGAGGACCTCACGCCAATTCTGGACGGCGCGCGCTTCCCGAAATTACGGTACCTGGGCCTGAAGGACAGCGATCATCAGGACCAGATCGCGCAGGTCCTCGCGGACGCGCCGGTGCTGGACGGGCTGCACACGCTGGACCTGTCGCTCGGCACGCTCAGTGATGAGGGGGCGGCGGCGCTCGTCACCAGTGAGCGCGTGCGGCGGCTGCAGCGGCTGGACCTGCAGCATCACTTCTGCACGCCGGAGATGATGGCGCGGCTGGAGGCGCTCGGCATCGAGGTGGACCTCGGGGACGCGCAGGACCCGGATGACGAGTGGCGGTTCGTGGCGCTGGGCGAATGACCGCCCCGGACGTGTTGCTGATCGCGCCGCCCACCGGGCGGCGCGCGCGCGCGTTTCAGGCGTCGCTGGCGGCGCTGGGGTGGCCGCCCGCGCGGGTCGTGTCGTACCTGGAGCTGCTGCGCGGCGAAGTGCACCTCACGGACCTCGTGCGGCCGGGGACGGTCGTGCGGTTCGACTCGCCCGGCGAGCATGCGGACACGGAACGTGCGTTGATCGAGCGGGGCGGCGCGCAGGCCGGGGACCTGGCGGGCGGGGAACTCGCGCCGATGCGCGCGTGGTACGCGGGCTTCGCGGGGGCGCTGCGCGAGCTGTTGGGGCAGCTGGACAGATGCGCGCCGCACCGGCGCATGCAGGACGTGGAGCATGTGCTCACGATGTTCGACAAGGCCGCCACCCACGCCCGGCTCGCGGGGGCGGGCGTGCCGGTCCCGCCCGCATTGCCGGAGGTGGACGGCGCGGAGGCGCTGTTCGAGGCGGCGGTCGCGCGGGGGTGGTCGCGGGTGTTCGTGAAGCTCGCGTACGGGTCGAGCGCGTCCGGGGCGGTGGCGTTGCAGTGGCGCGGCTCGCGCGTGTCGGCGGTCACGACGGTGCACATGGAGGGTGGGCGGCTGTTCAACTCGCGGCGCCTGCGGCAGTACTCGTCGTGGGCGGAGGTGCGCACGCTCGTGGACGCCCTCGCGCGGCACCGCGTGCACGTGGAGCGGTGGCTGCCGAAGGTGAGTTTTCAGGGGCGCACGATTGACCTGCGCGTCGTCGTGATCGGCGGGACGGCGGGGCACACGGTGGTGCGGAGCGCGCGCGGGCCGATCACGAACCTGCACCTCGGGAATGAGCGCGGGGACGTGGACGCCCTGCGGGGCGCGCTCGGCGAGGCCGGGTGGGCACACGTGCAGGGCGTGGCGGAGGGCGCGCTCGCGGCGTTCCCGGGCGCGCTGTACGGCGGTGTGGACGTGCTGCTCACGCCGGGGTTCCGGGGTGCGGCGGTGCTGGAAGTGAACGCGTTCGGCGATTACCACCGGGGCGTGCTGCACGGCGGCCTGGACACGTACGGCGCAGAGTTGCGGGCGCTCCTGTCGGAGGGCAGGCATGCTGAGCGCGCGTGACCTGATTCCGGACGTGGACGTCGTCCTGATCACGCTGGACAGTTTGCGGTACGACGTGGCGGACGCGGCCCTGCGCCTCGGAGAGACGCCGCACCTCGCGGCGCTGCTGCCGGGCGGCGCGTGGGAGGCGCGGCACACGCCGGGCAGCTTCACGTACGCGGCGCATCACGCGTTCCTGAGCGGCTTCCTGCCGACGCCCGCACGGCCGGGACGGCACGCGCGGCTGTTCGCGGCGCGGTTCGAGGGAAGCACCAGCACGGCCGCGCGGACGTTCACGTTCGATGAGGGGACGCTGCCGGCGGCGTTCGCGGCGCGTGGGTACCGGACGGTGTGCGTGGGCGGCGTGGGGTTCTTCAACGGGCGCACGGCGCTCGGGTCGGCGCTCCCCGCGCTGTTTCACGAGGCGCACTGGACAGCCGCGTCGGGCGTGCAGAACCCGGATGGGGCGCGCGTGCAGATGCGCGTCGCGGCGGAGCGACTTCGTGCTATCCCGGAGAGGGTGTTTCTGCTTATGAATGTCGCGGCCACGCACACACCAACCCACTTCTACGTTCCGGGGGCGCGCCGGGACTCGCCGGACACGCAGCGCGCGGCGCTGCGCACCGTCGACGCGGCCCTCCCCACCCTGCTGGACGCCCTGCGGGCGCGCGGCGACACGTTGCTGATCGTGTGTGCGGACCACGGTACGTGCTTCGGGGAGGACGGGTACTGGGGGCACCGCATCGCGCACCCGAACGTGTGGACGGTGCCGTACGCGGAGCTGCTGCTGCGGGGGCGGGCGTGACGGCGCTCGCAGCGCACCTGCGCGGCGGGCCGTACCAGGCGTACACGTACGGGTACCCGCACAAGACGGCGTACCGGCCGCTCGACCCGCCCGTGTCGCTGCGGGACGCGTGGGCGGACGAGGCCCGGCGGAACCTGTACCTGTACGTGCACGTGCCGTTCTGCGAGATGCGCTGCGGATTCTGCAACCTGTTCACGACGGTGGGCGCGCCGGCGGCGCTGGAAGCCGCGTACCTGGACGCACTGGAGCGGCAGGCGCACGCCGTGCGCGCGCAGCTGGGCGAGGTGTCCTTCTCGCGCATCGCGCTCGGCGGGGGAACACCCACGTACCTGGAGGCGGCGGAGCTGGAGCGCGTGTTCGACCTGCTGGACGGTGTGTTCGGCGCGCGCCCGGACGCCCAGCCGACGAGCGTCGAGACGTCCCCGGCCACGGCCACGCCGGAGCGACTGGCGGTGCTGGCGGCGCGCGGCGTGAGTCGCGTGAGCATCGGCGTGCAGAGTTTCGTGGAGTCGGAGGTGCGCAGTGTGGGCCGCTCGCAGCGCAACGCGGAGGTGCACGCGGCCCTGTCGAACATCCGCGCGGCGGGCCTGGGGCACCTGAACATCGACCTGATTTACGGCCTTGCGCACCAGACGCCGGAGACGTGGCAGCACTCGCTGGAGGACGCGCTGCGGTGGGCGCCGGAGGAGCTGTTCCTGTACCCGCTGTACGTGCGGCCCCTCACGGGCATCGGGCGGTTGGGGCGCACGTGGGATGACGAGCGGCTGGAGCTGTACCGGCTGGGCCGGGCGTTCCTGCGCGCGAACGGGTACGTGCAGACGTCCATGCGGCGCTTCCAGCGGGCCGAGCTGCCGCTGGAGAGCGAACCGGAGTACACGTGCCAGCTGGACGGCATGGTGGGCCTGGGGTGCGGCGCGCGGTCGTACACGCGCGGCCTGCATTACGCGAGTGAGTACGCGGTGGGTGCGGTGGGCGTGCGCGACATCCTCAAGGACTTTGTGGCGCGCCCGGCGGAGGCGTTCGCGTTCGCGACGAACGGCCTGCGCCTGAGCGCGGACGAGCAGCGGCGGCGCTTCCTGCTGCAGTCGCTGCTGCACCACGCAGGCGTATCGGCGGGCCTGTACCGCCTGGCGTTCGGGTCGTCGCCGCTGGAGGACCACCCGGAACTCGGGGAACTCCTCGCGCTGGGGCTGGCGACCTGGGACGGCGAGACGCTGAAGCTGAACGATGCCGGGCTGGAGCAGTCCGACGCGATCGGACCGTGGCTGTACTCCCCGGCGGTGCAGGCGCTGAGCGCGGAGTTCGCGTGGCGGTGAGCGGGAGCGTGCGGCACCTGAATGTGCTGTACCGCGGGCCGCTGAGCAGCTGCAATTACGCGTGCCCGTACTGCCCGTTCGCGAAACGGACGGAAAGCGCCGAGGAGCACGCGCACGACGAGCGGGCGCTGACGCGGTTCCTGGCGTGGGTAGACGCGCAGGCGTTCGACGTGTCGGTGCTGTTTACGCCGTGGGGCGAGGCGCTGGTGCGGGCCCGGTACCAGCGGGCGCTGGTGCACCTGAGCCACCTGCCGCACGTGCGGCAGGTGGCAATCCAGACGAACCTGAGTGGGCGCCTGGACTGGGCGCGCGACGCGGACCGCGCGAAGGTGGGTCTGTGGGCCACGTACCACCCCGGCGAGGTGGACGAGGCGCGGTTCCTGGCGCGCTGCGCGGAGCTGGACGCGCTGGGCGTGCGCTACAGCGTGGGCGTGGTGGGGAAACGCAGTCACTTCCCGGCGATTGAGGCGCTGCGCGCGGCGCTCCCGGCGCACGTGTACCTGTGGGTAAACGCGTTCAAGACGGGCGGCGGGTACACGCCCGAGGAGGTCGCGTGGCTGAGCGGCATTGATCCGCTGTTCGAAGTGAACACGCGCCGTTACCCGACGCGCGGCGCGGCGTGCACCGCCGGGGAGAGCGCCATCAGCGTGGAGGGGGACGGGACGGTCCGCCGCTGCCACTTCGTGTCGCGGCCGCTCGGGAACCTGTACGACGGGCCGGTGGAGGCGCTGCTGAAGCCCCGTCCGTGCAGCCGCGCCAGTTGCGAGTGCCACATCGGGTACGTGCACGTGCCGCACCTGAACGCGGCGGGGGTGTACGGGGACGGGTTGCTGGCGCGCATTCCGGAGGGGCCGGAGTGGGCAGCGCCGGAAGCGTACCTGGCGCGCGCGCAACTGCTGCTGCGGGGAGGTGGGGGCCGCCCCTGAGGGTGGCCCCCACCTCCCCGCTCTGGGCGTTACGCTTCGAGGGCGGGCTGGTAGAGGGCCGGGTCGTCGAACCCGGCGAGCCATGCGGACGCGGCGTGCGCGGTGCGGATGGTGGGGGGGACGCGCAGCACGTACGCGCGTCCGGTGGACGGGCAGGCGACGCTGACGGCCACGAACGGTTCGTCGTTGGGGAGGTTGACGCGCAGGAGGCGGCGTTCGCCGCCGGCGTCATGGTCGCGGTCGAGTTCTTCAGCGCCGGCTTCCTGCAGGAAGCGCTCGGCGCCCATGCGTTCCATCATGACGCGGCGCACTTCGGCGTTCGGCTGCGCGAGGACTTCGGCGGCGGTGATGCGTTCCGGGTGGAAGGCGACGTGCGCGTCGATGCGGACGCCGCGCCAGCGCAGGGGGACGTCCTGCCCTTCGGGGAGGCCCGTGAGGCCGCTGTCGGCGACGTCGAGCCACCCGTTGATGCGCAGGCCCTCGGGGAGGGCAGTGATGCCGCGGCAGCCGCTGAGGTCGAGTTGCGCGACGTGCGTGAGCCATGCGGGCAGGGCGCGGAGGTTCAGGCAGTCGCGGGCGATGAGGTGCCCGTGACGTACCTGGGCCCGTTCGGGCCAGGTGCGGAGGGCGTCGCAGCGGCTGATGTTCAGGAAGCACACGTCGAGGCCTTCGGGGAGGTGTTCCAGGGAAGGGCAGTCCTGCAGGCTGAGTGAGCCGACCTTGAGGCCTTCGGGGAGGTGCTGCAGGCGTGGGCAGCCGTCGAGGGTGAGGCGGAACAGGACGCGGGTGCTGGCGGGCACGTGCGTGATGGGGAGGTTGCGGGCGAGGAGTTCGCCGACGTTCAGGCGTTCGGGCAGGGTGGGGAGGCCGGTGTCGCTGAGGTCGAGGGTGTCGCCGCTGAGGTCGTCGGGCAGGCGGGTGAGGGGCGTGCCGCTGAGGTCGAGGTGCCCGCGGAAGTACAGGGGGCTGGTGGTGTCGCCGCTCAGGAGGCGTTCGCGGGCTTCGGTGGCGCTGAGGACTTTGGCGCCGAGGGCAAGGGCGCTCATCAGTCGATGACCCGGCGGATGGCTTCGGGGCTGTATTCGCGCTGCATCCAGAAGCGGTAGTCGCCGCGGGGGAGGGTGATGGTGCGGTGTTCTTCGTGGATGAGGTCGGCGGTGTCGTTGAGGACGCGCAGGTAGGTGGTGGCGCCATGCTGGTAGAGCTGGACGCTGTGGGGGTCGCGGAAGCGGTGGCTGTGGCCGGTGACTTCGCCGTGGGCGAGGGTGTGGCCGGGGCGGGGGGTGGCGGTGGGCAGGGCGCTGATGCGTTCGATGAGGACGTCTCCGTGACGGTACAACATATTTACCTCCTGAAGTCATCTACCGACTTATGTAAATAGCATAACACATCCTGACTCAAATGACAATTCAGCCTGCACTCATCCCTCCGCGCTCTACAGTCAGGGCATGCAGCGCCTCCTGGCCCTCGACCTCGACGGCACCCTCCTGCACACCGACGGCACCCTCAGCCCCCGCGCCCGCGCCGCCCTCCACGCCGCCCGGCACGCCGGCTGGCTCATCCTCCCCGTCACCGCCCGCCCCGCCCGGCACGCCCGCACCCTCACGCCCCTCCTCGGCGCGCACGAACTCAGCTGCAGCGGCGGCGCCCTCACCCTCCACGCCGACGGCCACGTCCTCGACCGCACGCCCCTGCCGACCCCGCTCGCCCCGTTCGTACACGCCGCCCGGCAGGCCCTCCCCGGCCTCGCCCTCGCCGCCGACTGGGGCACCCACCACCTCGCCGAGCGCGCCTACCACGCCCTGCGTGCCCCGCACGCACCACCGCGCGCGCGCGCGCCCGACGACCTCCTCCCCCACCTCAGCCCGGCCCCGCTCAAACTCCTCGCCCGCCACCCCCACCACGACGGGCCCACCCTCGCCTGCGCCCTCCAGGACCTCCACGTGCAGGCACCTACTCCGCCCCTGCACGTCAGCGCCTCCTCACGGCACTTCGCGGAGGTGACCGACGCGGCAGCCACCAAGCTCGCCGCCGTGCAGCGCACCTGCGCCCGCCACGGCCTGGACCGGGCGCAGGTCCTCGCGTTCGGGGACATGCCCGCCGACGCGCCCCTGCTCGCTTGGGCGGGCGTCGGCGTGGCCGTCGCCAACGCCCACGCGGACGCCCTGCACGCTGCCGACGACGTCACCCTCAGCAACGACCAGGACGGTGTCGCCCTCAGCATCGAACGCGTCCTGGCCGCCCACGCGGCGGCGCGGATGACCAGCACCGACCGAACATGAAGGCTTCCTGGCGTTTTCTCGTGGACCCCGGCATGGCAGTGCGTACAGTGGGCGCATGATGAACTCCGAGACGAAACTCCGCAAGAAGCTCGGCAAACGCCAGATCCCCTACATCACGGTCGTCGGGAAACCCAACCTGCCCGCCGTGCACCTGGTGCTGGACGAGGCGCACAGCAACGCCTACGAGCTGATGCTGAACCTCGCGGACGACAGCAGTGACATCAATGCGGTGTACAGCGCCATGGGCGACAACAACCGGCCCATCCTGTTCTTCCTGCTGGACGGCGTGGTCCACTGGATTTACCAGGACGAGGCCCGCAGCGACGACGAAGACGTCAGCGCGCAGGGGCAGGAACCCGACCTCGGGTAACACCCGGGCCGCAACGCTGAAGGCCGGACCCTGGGGGTCCGGCCTTCAGCGTGTGGGGTTTAAAAGGCGCGCGCGACCGTGGCGGCGTGCTGCGCGGCCGTCTGGAAGATGTCCTCGGCTTTGCTGGGGTCGATGGCGAGCCCTTCGGCGAGCAGCACGTCCACGTCCGTGATGCCGAGCAGGCCCAGGAACGCCTTGAGGTGGCTGGCGGAGTGCTCGGCGCTGGCGAACGGGGAAGCGCCGGTGTACGTGTTACCGCGCGCCTCGATGATGACGACCTTCTTGTCGCCGGCGAGGCCGACGGGGCCCTGCTCGGTGTATTTGAAGGTCTTGCCGGCAACGGCGATGGCGTCCATGTACGCCTTGACCATGGGGGGGTAGCCGAAGTTCCACATGGGCGCGGCGATGACCACGACGTCGCTGGCGAGGAACTGGTCGACGAGTTCGCCGAGGCGTTCGACTTTGCGCTGTTCGTGGTGGTTGAGTTCCGCCTGCTGCGCGAGTTTGCCCCAGCCGTTCATGACGTCCTCGTCAATGAGGGGGATGTGGTCCTCGTACAGGTCGAGTTCGGTGACGGTGGCGTTGGGATGCTCGGCGGTGTAGGTGCTCAAGAAGTGTTCGGCGAGGCGCAGGGAGTAGGACTGTTCGGTGCTTTTGGGCGTGCCGCGGACGTACAGGATGTTGGTCATGGGGTCTCCTTGGACGTGGCGCGGGTGCGCCGTCGTCGTATGACCCCAAGTTAAACACTCTGATTTAAAAAGTCAACCGGTGTGTTTTAGAGGGTGCTGTCCACGCCGCCCTCACGCAGCCACTCCAGGTACAGGCCCTCCACCTTCGCCCGCGCCCACGGCGTCCGCCTCAGAAACTTCAGGCTCGACGCCACACTCGGGTCCTGCTGGAAACACCGGATGCGCACCCGCCGCCCAAGTTCCGCCCAGCCATACACCTCCACCAATTGCGTCAACAACCGCTCCAGAGTCACGCCATGCAAAGGGTCCGGGGATCGAGAAGCCGTCATCCCTCCATTAAAGCAGGGCCGGCGCCCCAAGCCCCGACGCGCCAGAAACTTCATGGCGCGCCCGCCGCACACGCACGAGACTCAGGGCATGACGAACGCGCACACAAACGTCAGCGGGGAACGCGCATGATCACGTTCACCTGGGGCACCAGACGCCCGGAACTGGAGGTCCCGCAACCCATCGTGGTGCTGGACCTGCGCGGCTCGGACAGCCCCTCGCACACCTACGCGCAGGCCCTCGCCGCGTGCGACGCGCATCGCGGCGGCGTCCGCCTCGTCCTCATCAGCGAGGAGAAACGCGTCGCTGACGCCCGCGTGAACCCCGCCACGCTCGACGTTCACGTGCAGTACGCGGGCGTGGAACTCCCCGACCCCGCCTGGGCCGCCTGCCGCGACGTCGCCCGCAGCCTGCCCTCGCCGGACGCCGTCCTGCTCGCCACCTCGTTCGCGGTGCGCGCCCTCGACGAGGACCGCCGCAGCCACGTGCTGCAGGTCGCCCCCACCCCGATCCTCACGGGCGTCCCCTGCCTCACGGTCGAGGGGCTCCCGCTCGGCCTGCGCATGCTCGCCAAAGCCTGACGCACCCCCGCAGCACTTCGCTGGACACCGACACGCTCAAGCAGGCGCGGCCACCCGCCGGGCTCGTCAGGGTGTGGTCAGACTTCAGTGAAGGCGCTGTGAAAGGGAAACCTTCACCTTTTTTCCAGCCCTGCCAGACCCCCCACTTGAACGGCGAGCACCCTGAGTGGCAGAGGTGATGACATGCAAATGCAAGATCTGCAGGACCTGTACATCCACAAACTCCAGGACATCTACAGTGCGGAGCAGCAGGCGCTCCGGGTGATGCAGCAGACCTCCGAGGTCGTGCAGACCCCAGACCTCAAGGAGTCCATCGTCACGCACATTCAGCAGACGCAGGGGCAGATTCAGCGTCTGGAGCAGATCTTCCAGAAGCTCGGCGAGCAGCCCGGCCAGGAACAGTGCGAAGGCATGCGCGGCCTCGTGCAGGAAGCGCAGAAGCTGCTGCAGGAAAACGCCAGCCCGGAAGTCCTCGAAGCGGGCATCATCGCGTGCCAGCAGGCCATCGAACACTACGAGATCGCCGGGTACGGCACGGCCCGCACGTACGCCCAACTGCTCGGCGACCAGGAAGCCGTGCAGCTCCTCGAACAGACGCTGCAGGAAGAGAAGCAGACCGATGAGCTGCTGACGCAGGCGGCGCAGCAGATCAACGTTCAGGCCCTGAACGCCTGAGGAACCCTGCGTCCAGGGGGCGGCGCCGTGCGCCGCCCCCTTTGTGGTGCGTGCAGGCGAGGCCCCCGCCCTGGGGTGCCCGCCTGCGGTGGGTTACTCGAGGGTGGTGCGGCTGGTGCGCTCCACGAGCGCGTCGTGCGCGGCGTGGTGAATCACCAGCAGTTCCTCGCCGGGCACCGAACGGGCGGGGCGCGTGTTGATGGCGCGCAACGCGGACGGTTCGACTTTGGGGATGCGCGCGGCGGTCACGAGGCCGTTGCTCTCCTGTTCCGTGTCGGTCAGTTGCGTGTAGCAGAAGCCCATCAGCACGTCCGACGCGAGGATGGCGCTCAACAGCTCCTCGTACTTCCCGAGGAGGGCCGCGCTGTCCTGCACTGTCCCGTACCCCCACCACTGCTCGCCCTCGGCTGGCTGGAGGCTGATGCCGCCGAACTCGGTGAGCATGACCGCCTCGCCGTCCCGGATGTGCCCGTCGAGCAGCAGGCGCCGGAAGTAGGGCTGCACGGACGACAGGGAGCGCTGCAGCGCCTCGTGCGTGCCGTACCGTTCGCGCAGGGCGTGCCCGCTCAGGGCGTAATCGTGAATGCCGAGGACGTCGCCGGTGATGAACTGCCAGCCGTCGTTCGCGATGACGGGCCGGGTCGGGTCGAGCGCGCGCGTGAGGTGGTACAGGGCGCGCACGTACGCGCGCTGCGCCGGGTCGCGTTCCAGGTTCGGGAGGCCCCACGACTCGTTGAGCGGCACCCACGCGATCAGGCTCGGGTGGTTGTAGTCGCGTGTGACCGCTTCGGTCCATTCGGCCGTGAGGCGCGTCTGGGCGTCCTCGGTGAAGGCGTACGCGTTCGCCATTTCGCCCCATACCAGCAGGCCGAGCTGATCGCACCAGTACAGGAACCGGGGGTCCTCGACCTTCTGGTGGATGCGTACGCCGTTGAAGCCGAGGTCCTTCACGAGCTGCGCTTCCTGCCGCAGCGCGTCCGGGCTGGGCGCGGCGAGGTGCGTGTCCGGCCAGTAGTTCTGCGCGAGGACCATGCGCAGGAACAGCGGCGCGCCGTTCAGCAGGAACTGCCCGGCGCGGACCTCGGCGCTGCGCATGCCGGCGTAACTGCCGACCTCGTCGAGGGGGGCGTCGCCATCGAGGAGGGTGAGGTGCGCGTCGATGAGGTTCGGGTGGGTGGGGGACCACAGCAGGTCGTGACGTTCCGGGTACATGGACGTGAAGTGCAGCGGCAACGTGACGCGGACGTCACGGCCGAGCGCGTCGAGGGTCACGTCCGCGAGGGTCGCGCCGCGCAGGCTGAGGCGCACCCGCAGCCGCACGCCCGGGCGGGGCGTGCGGTTCAGGCGGGCGTGCAGGCGCAGTTCGGTGCGGTCGAGGTCCGGCGTCCACCGCAGCGCCTGCAGGTGCGTGTGCGGGACGCGTTCCAGCCACACCGGCTGCCAGATGCCGGTGGTGCGGTGGTACCAGATGGCGTGCGGTTCGGGCTGCCAGTCTTGCTTCCCGCGTGGTTGCGCGAGGTCCTGCGGGTCGTCCTCGGCGCGGACGACGACGGTGCTGACGCCGTCGCTGTTCAGCGCGGCGGTGATGTCCGCCGTGAATGGCGTGTGTCCCCCCTGGTGCTGCGCGACCAGCTGACCGTTCACCCAGACGCTCGCGCGGTAGTCGACCGCGCCGAACTGCAGCAGGACGCGTTCGCCGTCTGTGGGGCGCGTGAGGTCGAGGGTGCGGGCGTACCAGACGACCGGGTGGAAGCTGCGGTCATGGACGCCGCTGGCCGGCGACTCGGGCGGGAACGGCACCTGGATGGTGCGGGGGAACGCGCGCGCGGCGTCGGGCTGGAACCAGCCTTCGTCGAGGCCGACGTCGTCGTCGTCGTACGCGAACGCCCAGGTGCCGCAGAGGTCCATCCAGTGCGCGCGGGTGAGTTGCGGGCGGGGGTGAGGTGTGGTCATGGCCCTCCTTGTGGCGGTGGACGGGGCGCCAGGGTGAGGGTGGTCGGGGGCGCCCGGACGTCCTCCTCATCGTGCCGTGCGTGCCCGGCGCGTCAAGAGGGCAAACCTTCACGTGTGGCCGCTCCGGAATCGGCGTCCGCACCGCTCAGGGGGTGCTGGGTGAGCGGAGCAGCGTGAGTAGGGCGTCTGCCGCTTTCGAGCGCGTCCCGGGCCACAGCGCCTGCAGCGGGCGCGACAATCCGGGCAGGGGCACGTCCAGCGCCACGAGGTGCCCGCGTTCCAGGTCACGCCGGACACTCAGGTCGGACAGGAACGCCGCGCCCAGGCCGCTCAGCACGGCCTCCTTCACCGCCTCCGCGCCGGCGAGGTGCAGGACGTCGTGCACGCGGACGTTCGCGCGGGCGAGCGCGGCGCGCGCCACCTCGCGCGTGCCCGACCCGGGTTCGCGCCACACGACGGGCAGATCGTCCAGGTCGCCGGGCTGCAGGGTCCGCCCGGCCAGCGGGTGCGTGGGGGCCGCGACGAGCCGCAGGGTGTCCTGGCGCAGCACCGCGTGGCCGAAGCCGGGCGGCAGCGCCGGGCGTGCGCCCTCGATCAGGGCGAGGTCGCACGCGCCGTCCAGCAGGCGCTGCGTGACCTCGCGGGAGTTGCCGCTCGTGACGTGCAGCGCCACGCCGGGGTGCCGGGCGTGGAAGGTGGCGAGCGCGGGGGGCAGCACGAACGCCGCGAGGGTCGTGCTCGCGGCCACGCGCACGTCCCCGGCCTGCAGGTCGCGCAGGTCGAGGGCGTACTGGCGCGCGTCGTCAAGCGCGCGGCGGAGTGCCCGCGCGAACGGCAGGAGGCCGTCGCCGGTGCGGGTGAGCGTCACGCCCGCGCGGTGCCTCGTGAACAGCGGTTCGCCCACGGCGCGTTCCAGCAGCTTGAGTTGCTGCGTCACCGCCGGCTGGCTGAGGTTCAGTTCGGTCGCGGCGGCGCTGAGGCTGCCGGTGTCGGCGACGCGCAGCAGGGTCAGCAGATGCTCAGGCTGCACAGGCACCAATACATTATAAGACTTCTGAATAATTGACCTGAAAATCACGCATTTGATTGATACCGCCCCGCCCTTTACCTTGGGACGCGTCCGGCGCGTGGCATTCCGCGCCGCCCCAAGGAGACCATGCAACGCTCGCTCCCTGCCGAGACGCGCGCCGAACGCGTCTTGCGTCCGTTCACACCCAACCACTTCACCATCACGATGGGCACCGGCATCGTCGCCCTGATGCTCGCCCGCGTTCCACTGCCCAGCCCAGGCCTGACCTGGGTCGGCGAGGCGTTGTGGTGGCTGGACGTCACGCTGTTCCTCGCCTTCTCGCTGCTGTTCGCACTGCGCGTGGTGCTGCTCCCGCACGCCACCCGCGATCTGCTGCGTGACCCCGTGCACGCCCTGTTCCTCGGCGCGATCCCCATGAGCCTCGCCACCCTCCTGAACGGCCTGCTCACCTTCGGCCTACCGCGCCTCGGCCCGGAGGTCATCCCGTTCGCCCTCAGCGCGTGGCACGTGGACGCCGCGCTCAGCGTGGCGTGCGGCCTGCTCGTCCCGTACCTGATGATCACCCGCCAGCAGCACCACTTCAGCACGCTGAGCGCCACGTGGTTGCTCCCGCTGGTGCCCTGCGAGGTCGCGGCCGCGAGCGGTGGCCTGCTCGCGCCGCACCTCGCGCCGGACCTGGCCCGCGGCGTCATCGAGGGCAGCTACGTCCTGTGGGCCCTGTCGGTGCCGCTCGTGCTGGGCGTGCTCGCCCTGTGGTTCCTGCGCTTGGTTCAGGAGGGCCTGCCTGCGCGCGAACTGGGCGCGTCCGTGTGGCTGCCGCTCGGCCCGCTCGGCACGGGCGCGCTCGGGCTGATGCTGCTCGGCACAGCGTCCACGAGCGCGTTCGTCGGCACGCCCCTCGCAGGGGTCGGGAGCGTCGCGTTCGGCGTGGGCGTCCTCGGCGGCGCGCTGCTGTGGGGGTACGGACTCTGGTGGGGGCTGCTCGCGGCCCTCAAGACGGCGCGGCTCGTCCGCCAGGGGCTCCCCTTCAACCTCGGCTGGTGGGGATTCACGTTCCCACTCGGGGTGTTCACCGCCGCCACGTTCACGCTCGCGCAGCAGACGCACGTGCAGGCGCTGCTCGTCGTGGCGTGCGCCCTCGTGGTCGCACTCGCGGGCACCTGGCTCGTCGTGGCCGCGCGGACGTGGACGGCGTGGCGTTCCGGCGCGCTGTACCCACGCTGACCTCACCCGGTGCGGGCGCATGCTGCGAGAACGATGCACGGCCCGCGCCCGCACGGCTTCCATTCCCAGCAGATAGAGTTGATGCATGACGGCAACAGACGCAGCGGGCGCCCTCATGCGCCTCAAGGCCCTCGCCCACGACACCCGCTATGACACCCTGCGCCTCCTGGCGCGCGGCGAGCACTGCGTGTGCGACCTGGAAGCCGCCCTGGGGCTGCCGCAGAGCCGGGTGTCGTACCACCTGGGCGTGCTGCGCGAGGCGGGGCTGGTCGTGAGTGAGCCGCGCGGAAAGAACGTGTACTACCGCCTGGCACGCGGTCCCCTGTACCGCCTGGGCGGCGACGTCCTCACCGAGCTGCTCGCGCGGGAGGGCGACGTGACGCATCAAACCGAGTCGGTGTGTTAGGCTCGCGGGGATGATGCGCGTGTTGATCCTGTGCACCCACAACAGTGCCCGCAGCCAGATGGCCGAGGCGCTCACCCGCCACGCCGCCGCCACGGCGGGCCTCGACCTGGACGTCCACAGCGCCGGGACGGAAGCAACGTTCGTCAAGGACGGCGCGCGGACGGTCATGGCGGAGCTCGGCCTCAGCCTGGACGCGCACACCAGCAAGACGCTGCACGACGTGCCGGACCCCTGGGCGTTCGATTACGTCATCACGGTGTGTGACAGCGCCGCCGACTCCTGCCCGACCTACCCGGCGCAGACGACGCGGCTGCACTACCCGTTCGTGGACCCCAGTGGCGGCAGCCTGGAACGCTGGCGGGCGGTGCGCGACCAGATGCGTCCACAGTTCGAGGCGTTCGTGCAGGCGCTGAAAGCGGGCACGCCCGTGCCACCCACGTACCCTGACAGCCCCGCCGTGCTGGCGCACTGAACGAAGTGGGGCGCGGCCCCTGCCCTACAATGGGCAGCAGTGCAAGTTTCTCCCCGGGATCACGATGGCCATGCCCTCTGACGCGCCACTGCCGCCCGCGCTCCTGTCCCTCATGGACGCCAGCAGCGACGCCACGTTCGTGCTGGACGGCGCGGGGAACTTCCTGTACGCGAACGCGGCGGCAGCGGCTATGGTGCGCCTCCAGCCGGAGCAGCTGCTGGGCCGCTCCCTGGAAGGTGAGTTCTCGGCGGCGTTCAGCGCGCGCTGGCTTGCGGCGCGCGCCGAGGTGCGCCGCGAGCGGCGGCCCGTCACGTACGACGCGTTCAACCCGGCCATCGGCGGGTGGGTGCGCGTCCACGTCGTGCCGCACGGCGAGGCGCTGGCCGTGCAGATCCGCGACGTCACCACCGGGCAGCAGACCGCCGCGCTGCAGCGCGTCTCGGTGGCGCTCGCGGACGCCAGCACGCCGGAACAGGTGATGGACGTGCTCCTGAACCACGCGGTCGCCGCGGCCGGCGCGTACATGGCGTCGCTCACGGGGCCGACCGCGGACGGGCAGGCCCTGGAGCTGCGCGGCACAATCGGGTTCAGCGAGGCGCTCAAGGCGCAGTACGCGCGGTTCCCGATCACACTGGACCTGCCGACCTGCCACGCGGCGCGCACGCACGAGCCGGTGTTCGTGGGCGGCCGGGCGTTCGACGAGCAGTTCCCGGAGTCGCTCACGACCCGCGCGGAAGCGACGCGCAGCATCGCGGCCCTGCCGATGGTCGTCGACGGGGCGCTCTGGGGCGTCCTGACCCTCAGCTTCCGGGAGGTGCGGACCTTCTCGGAGGAGGAGCGCCGTTTCCTGATGACGCTCGTGCAGCAGTGCGCGCAGGCGCTTGGGCGCGTCACCGCCGAAGTGCGGCTGCAGGAGCAGGCGGAGACGCTCGAAACGCTCAACCGGATCGGGCAGGCCCTGTCCGCAGAACTGGACCTCAGCAAGCTCGTGCAGGCCGTGACGGACGCCGGCGTGGAACTGACGGGCGCGCAGTTCGGTGCGTTCTTCTACAACCTCGTGAACGAGCAGCAGGAAAGCTACACGCTCTACACGCTGTCGGGCGTGCCGCGCGAGGCGTTCTCGTCATTCCCGATGCCGCGCAACACGCAGGTGTTCGCGCCGACCTTCCACGGCGAGGGCGTGGTGCGCTCGCCGGACATCACGCGGGACGCGCGCTACGGTCACACCGCCCCGCATCACGGCATGCCGCCCGGGCACCTGCCGGTCCGCAGTTACCTTGCGGTGCCCGTGACCGCGCGCAGCGGCGAGGTGCTGGGCGGGTTGTTCTTCGGCCATGCGGACGTGGGGGTGTTCACGGCGCGCGCTGAAGCGCTCACCGTGGGCCTCGCCGCGCAGACTGCCGTGGCCCTCGACAACGCCCGTCTGTACCAGCAGCTGCAGTTCAGTCACGCGACCCTGGAGCGCCGCGTGCTGGAACGCACGCGTGAACTGGAGGAGCAGCGCGTGGCCCTCGACGCGTTCGTGGCGTTCAGCGAACGGACCGCGTCCTCCACGGACGTGCAGGACCTCGCGCGGCACGCGACGAACGTGCTGCGCACGACGCTCGGGAACGTGAGCGCCGCCTACTACGAACGCGACGGGGAGCTCTGGAAGGCGCGGGTCATGACCGACGACATCCAGCCGGACATGCAGGCGCTGGCCCGCGCGGGCTTCCCGGTGGACCTGCCGAGCTTCGCGATGGCCGTCGAGGCGCGCGACGCGCTGTTCGTGGACGGCTGGGACCCGGCCGCAGAAGGGGTCGCCGCGGCGGCGCCGTACGGGGCGGCGGCGTCCCAGCCGTACTTCGTGCGCGGGGAGGCGACGGCGCTGTTCACGATGGCGTCCACGTCGGTGCGCGCGTGGACCGCGCGTGAACGGGCAGTGTTCCAGGCGGTGGCGCGCAGCCTCGGGCTGGCGCTGGAACGCGCGGAGCAGACGACGCGCCTCGCCGTGCAGAACGCGGAACTGGGCGCGCGCGCGCAGGCGCTGGAGGCATTCGCGAACCTCACGCGGGACCTCGCGGTCGAGGCGGACGTGGACGGCCTGGTGCGGCGCGCGCAGGAGATTCTGCTGTCGCTGCTGCCCGAAGGGTACGCGCTGTACTGGCAGCAGGACGGGGACCGCTGGCGGAGCCGCTCGCAGGTCGGGTCGCTCGGGCACCCGGGGTTGCAGGCGGCCGTCGATGACGGCTTCCCCCTCGGGCACGCGCCCACGCTGGACGTGCCGTGGACGACCCGCGAGCCGCTGTACGAAGACGAGTACGCACGCGGCGCGGACACTGACCCGGACGTCGTGCAGCACGTGAGTGCCGCCGCGATGCTCCCCGTGATGGTCGGCGACACCCTGCACGGCCTGATCGGGGTGGGCCTGTTCCAGCATCGGCAGTGGACCGCCATGGACCGCGCCGTGCTGGAAACCGTGGCGCACAGCCTCGGGCTGGCGCTGGAAGCAGCCCTCAGCGCCGCCGCGCTGCGGGAACGCACGCTGGAACTGGAGCGCAGCAACGCGGAACTGGAAAAGTTCGCGTACGTCGCCAGTCACGACCTGCAGGAGCCACTGCGCACCATCGCCAGCTTCGCGGGGCTGATCGAGCGCAAGTACGCAGGGGTGCTGGACGAGCAGGGCCTGCGGTACCTCGCGTTCGTGACGCGTGGCGCGCAACGCATGAAGGTCCTGATTGACGACCTGCTGGTGTTCTCACGCCTGAACGCGGTGCAGGACCCGCTGGAGCCCCTGGACGTTACCGTGCCGGTCCGCGAGGCGCTGGACCGCCTGCATGACGCGGTGGAACGCACAGGCGCGCGCGTGACCGTGGAGGCCCTCCCGGCCGTTATGGGCGCGCCGTCGGAACTGGTGCAGTTGTTCCAGAACCTGATCGGAAACGCCCTGAAGTTCCGCCGGGAAGGCGTCACGCCCGAGGTGCACGTGCGGGCCGAGCCGGACGGCGCGGCGTGGCATTTCCGGGTGGTGGACAACGGCATCGGGTTCGGGCAGGAGTACGCGGAGCGGGTGTTCCAGATCTTCCAGCGGCTGCACGTGCGCGAGCAGTACGAGGGCACCGGGATGGGCCTGGCGATCTGCCGGAAGATCGTGGAGCGCCACGGCGGGCGCATCTGGGCGGAATCCCAGCCGGGCGTGGGCAGCACCTTCCACTTCACGCTGCAGGGCGTGCCCGCGCCTGGCCACAGCGACTGAGGGTGTCGGTCAGACGCGCGTGAAGACAGCGCGAACACGGCGTCCATCCGATCAGCGCCACGGCCACGTGGTTCACCTGGGAACGCGTCCGGCATGCTGGCGGGCTCTTCCACCCACGCAGGACACCTTGGGGTGAGCCACGTCGTCCGATGTGTCGCCCCGGTGCTGGCGTCCACGGGTGCCTCGGCTGGTCACGCTCGTGCTCAAGCGCCGGTCGAACGGGACGCCTGCAGAGGGGCCTGCGCTGAAATGCGCGACAGCGTGCCCCTGAGCGCCACCGCCTTCTTGTCGGGGCGGCGCGCGGCCTCAGGCGTGCGGGGCGGGGAGGCGGAAGAGCGTGGCGAGGCCGTCATGGAGTCCGGCGGGGGGGCGGCCGAGCAGGCGGGCGAGGTCGGGGGTGACGTGGTCCTCTTGCCCGTGGCGGATGTCGGTGAGGAAGCCGATGATCCGCTGCGCCAGGGCGTTCGGGACGCCGCGCGCGTGCAGGCGCTCCGCGAAGGCGGCGGTCGTGAGGGGTGTGTACTTGACGGGGCGGCCCGAGAGGTCACTCAGTGCAGCGGCCACGTCCGCGAAGGAGTACGCGGCGCTGCCGGTGAGGTGGTAGGTGGTGTGGCCGCGTGGTTCGTCGAGCAGGGCGTTGGCGATGGCTTCGCCGAGTTCGCTGCGCAGCGCGAAGGCGACGCGGCCGTCGCCGGTGGGCAGCTGAATGCCTGCGTCGAGGACGTCCGGGCCGACGAAGTTCAGGACGGCGTCGAGGTACAGGATGTTGCGGAAGATGAGGTGGTTCAGGCCGCTCGCGCGGATGAGGTCCTCGGTCTGGACGTGGCCGAGCATCAGGGTGTTCGTGAGCGTGGCGGGGTCGCGCAGGTCGCGGCTGGTGTACGCGAGGCACTGCACGCCAGCGCGGCGCGCCGCTTCGATGACGTTGCGGTGCTGTTGGACGCGGCGTTGCTCGTCGGTGCCGGCGATCAGGAGGACGGTGCTGACGCCCGGCATGGCCGCGTCGAGGGTGCCGGGGTCGTCGTAGTGGCCGACGCGGACGTGCACGCCGGCGGCGCTCAGGGGGGCGGCTTTGCGTTCGTCGCGGACGAGGGCGGCGATGTGGTGGGCGGGGGTCCGGCGGAGCAGCTGCTGGATGACGGCGGTGCCGAGCTGGCCGGTGGCGCCAGTGATGAGGAGCATGCGGGTCCCTCCTGAGGGGTGCGTCTTGGGCGGCTGGTGGGGTGGTCGTTCAGGCGTGCGTCTGGTGGGGTGCGCCGAGGTCGTCGAGGGCGGCGAGGGCCGTGCCGGGCAGGGTGAGGTGGGCGGCGGCGACGTTCTCGCGCAGGTGGTGGACGGAGGACGTGCCGGGAATCAGGAGGATGTTCGGGGCGCGTTGCAGCAGCCACGCGAGCGCGACCTGCATAGGGGTGGCGTTCAGGGACGCGGCGACGTTCTGGAGGGCGGCGGATTGCAGCGGGTTGAAGCCGCCGAGCGGGAAGAACGGGACGTACGCGATGCCCTGGCGGGCGAGGTCGTCGATGAAGGCGTCGTCGTCGCGGTGCGCGAGGTTATACATGTTCTGCACGCAGACGATGTCGGTGAGGCTTTGCGCTTCGGCGAGTTGCGTGGGCGTGATGTTGCTGAGGCCGATGTGGCGAATCAGGCCCTGCGCTTTGAGGTGGACGAGGGTGGTGAGCGGTTCGGCGAGGGAGGCGTCGGTGGGGCCGTGGCCGTCGCCCATGAGGCGCAGGTTGACGACGTCGAGGGCGTCGAGGCCGAGTCGGCGGAGGTTGTCGTGCACGGCGCTTTCGAGTTCGTGGGGGGCCATGGCGGGCAGCCAGGCGCCGGTGTCGGAGCGGCGCGCGCCGACCTTGGTGACGATCAGCAGGTCGTCCGGGTATGGGTGGAGGGTGTCGTAGATGAGCTGGTTGGTGACGTAGGGGCCGTAGTAGTCACTGGTGTCGATGTGGTTGATGCCGAGGGTGAGCGCTTCGCGCAGGACGGCGCGGGCGGCGTCGGGGTCGCGGGGCGGGCCGAATACGCCGGGGCCGGCGAGTTGCATGGCGCCGTAGCCGAGGCGGTGGACGGTGCGGTTGCCGAGGGTGAAGGTGCCGGCGTGCTGTGCGGGGGTGGTCATGGGGTGCTCCTTGGGCGAGGGGGTGGTTGACGGTGTTTACACCGATAACTTAAGTCCGTAATCAGTGATATGTCAACCCGGTAACGTGCGAGTGTTATCATTGCTATATGACGCCGGTTGCCCCCCTTCCCCCCGGGACCGCATCCTGCACGCCGCCCTGACGCTCCTCGAGCGCGGCGGCGTGGACGCCGTCTCGACTCGCGCCATCAGCGCCGCCGCCGCCGTCCAGGCGCCCACCATCTACCGCCAGTTCGGTGACATGCAGGGCCTCCTGAACGCCGTCGCCAGCACCGGCTTCGACACCTACCTCGCCCTCAAGACCGCGCAGCCCCCCCGCCACGACCCGGTCGAGGACCTCCGCCACGGCTGGAACCTGCACGTCGAGTTCGGCCTCACGCACCCGCACCTGTACACCCTCATGTACGGCGCGCCGCACCACAGCGCCGCCTCCCCGGCCGCCACGCGCGCCGCCGCCATGCTGCACGCCCTGCTGCAACGCGTCGCGGAAACCGGACGGCTCACCGTCAGCGTGGACCGCGCCGCCGCCATCATCCACGCGGCCTGCATGGGCATCACCCTCCACCTGCTGCGCACGCCCGAGCACGACCCGCAGCTCGCCACGCTGATGCGCGACGCGGTCCTGGACGCCCTGCTGACCCCCGGAGCGAGCGCGGCCCCCTCAGCGGCCCGCTCCGCTCGGCAGCAGGCGACCACGCACGCCATTGCCCTGCTGGCGCTCCTGCCGGACCTGCCGGAAGCCTTCAGCCGCGCCGAGCAGGCCCTGCTCGCGGAATGGCTGCGGCGCCTGACCTGAGGTCATAGCGCCTGCCCTGCGGCTGCGGGAACGCGGAACAGTGCGGCGGCCCCGGCACGAAGGAGAACCTTCATGCCGGGGCCGCCGCGCTTCACTCGCGTGCAGTGGGGGTTATTTGCAGCGGACGTCCTGCCCGAAGTATGCGGTGCTGAGCTTCGCGTACGTGCCGTCGCGCATGACGGCTGCGAGCGCGGCGTTCACGGCGGACACCAGCTGGGTGTTGCGCTTGCTCATGGCCATGCCGATGCGTTCCGGGAAGATGACGTCGCCGAGCTGGAGCTTGCCGGGCAGGGCCTTGCTCGCGTCGATGGCGTTGAAACGGTCGAGGACCATGGTGTCCGCGCGGCCCGCCAGGACGGCGTTGAGCTGGTCGTTGGTGGTGGGGAAGGTCTTGACGGCGCGGATGCCGGGAAGCCGCTGAACGTACTGCAGGTAGGACGTGTTCACGCCCATCGTGACGATCTTGCCTTTCAGGTCGGCGACGGTGCGCGGCCCGCCGGGTTTGCTGACGAGGATGCCGCCACTGCAGTAGTGCGGGGCGCTGAAGTCCACGGCCGCCTGGCGTTCCGGGGTGATGCCGTGGCTGGCGATGACGAGGTCGTACTTGTTCTGCTGCAGGCCGATCAGGAGGCTCTCGAAGACGTTGGTGGTCCACTGCGCCTTCACGCCGAGTTGTTTGGCGATGGCGTTGCCGAGTTCCACCTCGAAGCCGGTGAGGGTTTTGCCTTTGTAGTAGTTGAAGGGCGTGTAGTTGCCTTCGGTGGCGAGGCGGAGCACGCCGGTCCGCTTGATGTCGGCGAGGGTGTTCGCGTGCGCGTGGAGACTTCCGGTGACGACGAGGGTCAGCAGCAGGGTCCAGCGGCGGAGCGGCGTTCCGTTCATAGGTCCTCCAGGGGGCGGGTCAGGCGGGGGGGATGGGCGTGCCGTGCCCGAAGGCGCCGAGGGTGGCGCAGTTGCGGGCGGCCTGCGTGGCGGCGTCGTGGAGCGCGAGGGGGACGTCGCGCTCGTCGTACCAGCTGTTCAGGAAGCCGGTGATGAACGCGTCGCCGGCGCCGAGGGTGTCGACGATGTCGGCGGGGAGGACGCCGACGTCGTGGACGCTGTCGTGGGTGACGGCGAGGGCGCCCTGGTCGCCGCGCGTGAGCACGACGACGGCGGGGCCGAGGCGGACGAGGTGCCGGCCCAGGTCCACGCACGCGGCGTGCGGTTGGTGCGCGGCCGACAGGAACGCCACGTCGAGGTGGGGGGCGGTGCGCTGCAGGGCGTCGTCCGTCCATTCGGACGAGAAGTCGAAGCTCAGCAGCGGGGCGTGCGCGCGGATGCGGGGGAGGTGCGCGTCGAGGCCGCTGTAGATGCTGCTGTGCACCATGCGGTGCTCGGCGATGAACGCGTCGTCCTCGTCGGTGAAGGTCCACTGCGTGGACACGCCGGCGTCACTGCCGTCGAAGTGGCGGTCGTTGCCCTGGTGGAGGACGCGCGACCAGGAGGTGGTGCCGGGCACCTGGCGGGTGCGGGTGGTGTCGACGCGTTCGGCGCGTAGGGCGTTCAGGAGCAGGTGACCGGCGGGGTCGTCGCCGACCGTGCCGAGGTAGCTGGCGTCGTGGCCGAGGCGGGCCGTGAGGACGGCGACGTTGACGGCGTTCCCGCCGGGGTACATGGTGTTGCTGGCGAGGTAGAGGTCGACGGTGTTGTCGCCGAGTCCGAGGAGGCGGCGCACGTCAGTACTCGGTGACCCACATGTAGCGGCGCGTGTCGAGGTGGTGGTTGTGGCGTTCGGAGAGGTGCTCCGCGAAGCGGTTCAGCGCGGCCTGCAGGACGAACGGCGCGACGATGGGGCGGATGTCCGGGTGGATGCCGGTCATGGGGTAGTCTCTGGCGTCGTAGATCATGAGCCGGTCGGTGTACTTGCGGCAGAAGGTGACGGCGCGTTCCATGAGGGGGCGGCTGGGGTCTTCGCCGAGCAGCAGCATGACGGGGGTGGTGGCGTCGAGAATCTCGAAGGGCCCGTGGAACCACTCGGCGGCCTCGATGGGGATGCTGTGCATCCATTGCATCTCCATGAGCATGCATACGCCGAAGACGTAGGCGGTGGCGAACACCGGGCCAGACGCGATGTGGTACAGGACCTTGTCGTGCTGGTAGGTGTCGGCGTCCTGGCGGCCGCGTTCGTCGTTGAGCTGGGCGGATTCGACGAGCACTTCGGGCAGGGCGTCGAGGGAGGTCAGGAGGTTCTGGAGGTGCGGCCAGCCGTCGCGGGCGTGCATGAGGCCGCCCACGAGGGCCTGCAGGACGATGAACATGCCGGTGTGGGCCTGCTCGGTGTCTCCCATGAGCAGGGTGCGCTGCGCGGCCTGCGCGAGGGGGGCGTGTTCCGTGCTGGTGACGGCGACGGTGAGGCAGGGTTTGTTCTGGAGGTAGCGGGCAGCCTCGACGGTTTCTTGCGTGGTGCCGGATTTGGAGCCGAGGATCACGAGGGTGCGTTCGTCGAGGTGCGGTTCGAGCGTCATGAACTCGGCCGGGAAGTACCGCTTGACCTGGAAGCTGGTGTGGGCGTGGTCCATCCAGTATTCGAGGGTGAGCATGACGCGGTTGGGGGCGCCGCAGCCGATGAAGTAGATGCGGTCGACCTGCTGGGCGAGTTCCTGGCCGAGTTGCGCGGCGAGGGTTTTGGCCTGGAGGGCGCCGTGGAGGCCTTCGATGATGCGGTCGTGGTTGACGGGGGCCGCTTTCACGACCGCTTGGGTGGAACTGGACATATTGACCTCACTGGTTCTTGGTATATACCAACAGTGCGCGCGCGCCCCCGAAAAGTCAAGCGTCACCCCAGCGAACGCACGCGGAACGCCACCAGCCGCGGGTGATTCACGGACTTCAGGTACTCAAACGGCGCCCCCGCCCGGTCACGCACCACCGTCCGGTACAGCAGCACCGCCTCCCCCTGCGCCAGTCCCAGCACGCCCGCCTCGGCCGCCGTGGCACTCGACACGCTGATCGTGCTCTCCCCCTCCCCCGCATCAATGCCGTACCGCGCGTGCAACACGCCGTAGAGCGACTGGTTCCCCGCTAGGTCCTCCGCCGCCAGGCCCGGCACCCGCTCCGCCGGCAGATGACTCGTCTCCAGGCAGAACGGCACGTCGTTCACCAGCCGCAAGCGCCGCAGCACCACCACCGGGCTGCCCAGCGGCACCCGCAGCACCTCACTCACCTTGCTGGACGCCGGCGCCACCTGAAACTCCAGCAGCCGCCCCCCCGCCTGCCCGCCCGTCGCCGCGACCATCTGCGTGATGCTGTGCAGCTGCGGGTCATTCAGCACCCGGTTCACGCGCGGCGCACTCACACGTGTGCCCGCCGTGCTGTCACGCTCCAGCCACCCCATGCGCACGAGGTTGTCCATCGCCTTGCGGACCGTCATGCGGCTCACGCCCAGCTGCTCGGCCAGTTCCCGCTCCGACGGGACCTTGTCGCCCGGCGCGTACTCCGCCCCCTCGATGATGTCCTGCAGCATCTGCTGCACCTGCAGGTACCGCGGGAGCGTAGGCGTGGGTCGGTCATCCGGTCTGGTCATCCCGCCCAGCATGCCGCGAACCCGCCGCAATTCCTAGCGGGCCGCCGTGACCACGGCAGGCGCGCGCCTGACGCGCGCCCGGTACGCTGCGCGCATGACGCCCCTGCTGCTCGGCCACCGCGGCACGCCGCACCTGCACCCCGAAAACACCCTTGACGGCTTCCGCGCTGCCCTGCATGCTGGCCTGGACGGCGTGGAACTCGATGTGCGCCGCCTCGGGGACGGCACCCTCGTGATCCACCACGACCCGCACCTGCTCGACGGTCGGGACCTGCAGACCCTCGGCGCGCGGACGCTCCCGGCACACGTCCCGACCCTGGACGCCGCGCTCGCCTGGGCGGCGTCCAGCGGCGCGTTCGTGAACGTCGAAGTGAAGGTGGACGGCGACCTCCCGGACGACCGGACCGTGCGGACCCTCGACGCCATCCGCGCGTACGGCCTGACCGGGCAGGTCATCGTGAGCAGCTTCAGTCCGCGCGCGCTGGCCCTCGCGCGGGCGCACGCCCCGGACATCGAACGCGGCTTCCTGATGCACCGCCGCTACCGCCTGGGCGCGCACGACCTCGTGCCGGCCGTCATGCGCCGCCTGGACGCCCGCGCCGTCCACCCGCACTACTCGCTGGTGGACGCGCCCCTGATGGCCCTGGCCGCCGCGCACGGCTGGCACGTCAACGTCTGGACCGTGAACGACGCCGCCGAAGTGCAGCGGCTGCGCGCACTCGGCGTGCACGCCCTCATCGGCGACCACCCGGACGTGCTGCAATGCGGCGCATCCACCCCCACGCATGAACGGTTGACGAACGCCTGACGCCGGGCGCCTACGGTGGCACTCATGAAACGACTGATGCTCCTGCTGGCCCTGACGGGCACCGCCGCCGCCCAGACCACCGTCGAATTCTGGCACTCCTTCGGCGACGCGAAACGCAGCGGCTGGATTCAGGCCCGCGCGGACGAGTACAACAAAGCCCACCCGGGCGTGCGCGTCGTCCCCAGCTACAAAGGCAGCTACAACGACAGCTTGCAGGCCACCATCCTCGCCGCGCGCCAGGGCAAGGCGCCCGCGCTCGTGCAGATCTTCGAGGTCGGCAGCCAGCTCGCCCTCGACAGCGGCGCGTTCCAGCCGATCAGCAGCGTCAAGAATGTCGACTTCGGCGACTACATCAAACCCGTCCTGAACTACTACACCATCGGCGGGAAGGTAAACAGCCTGCCATTCAACTCCAGCAGCCCCGTCCTGTACTACAACCAGGACCTGATGCGCAAAGCCGGCCTGAACCCCAAAACGCCGCCCACCACCTTCGGCGCGCTGCTCAAAGCCTGCCAGAAAATCCAGGCGGCGAAACTCGACGCCAGCTGCTTCGGCATGAGCCTCAACGGCTGGTTCGTGGAGCAGTGGATGGCGCAGCAGGGCGCCGTGCTCCTCAACAACGGCAACGGCCGCCAGGGCCGCGCCACCACCACCAACCTCGACAGCGCCGCCGCCCGCAACATCTTCACCTTCTTCAAGACGCTGCAGACCAACAAGTACTACACGTACACCGGCAAACTCGAGGACTGGGACGGCAGCGACGCCATCTTCACGAACCAGAAGGCCGTGTTCCACATCACCAGCACCGCCGACATCGGCAACATCCGCGACGCCGCCCGCAAGAGCGGCTTCACGATGGGCGTCGGCGTGCTCCCCATCCCCGACGGCGCGAAACGCAACGGCGTGGTCATCGGCGGCGCCAGCCTGTGGATTTCCAAAGGCATCAGCAAACCCCAGGCGGAAGGCGCGCTGGACTTCGCGCTGTACATGACCAACACCCGCAACATGGCCGACTGGCATAAACTCACCGGCTACTACCCCGTGCGTCAGAGCAGCATCGACACGCTCCGCAAGCAGGGCTGGTTCACGCAGACGCCTCTGCAGACTGTCGCGTTCAACCAGCTCACCAAAACCGTAACGAACGCCGCCACCGCCGGCGGCCTGAACGGCGCGGCCATCCAGACGCGCAAGATCATCGAGGAAGGCCTTCAGAAGGTCCTCGGCGGCCAGAGCGTCGACGCGGCCCTGCAGGACACCAAGGCGCGCGCAGACGCCGCCCTCGCCGAGTACAACGCGAACTTCAAGTAAACCCCGCTCCGCGCCGCGGCCCGCCCCACCCCGGGGCGGGCCGCGCGCCGAACCCCCCGGAGGTCACGTGTGCTCACCCTGAAACGCCGACGCGCGCCGCGGCCCGCGCGCCGCCCGAAACGCGCCCGCGCCGCCCTGCCCCACGAGGAACGCGCCGTGTTCCGCGGCGCGGCGCTCCCGTGGCTGTTCCTGCTGCCCAGCCTGCTGGTGCTGGGCGTGTTCATCTACCTGCCCGCCCTGCAGACCCTGCGGCTCGCCGCGTACCGCGCGAACGTCATTCTCGGCACGGAACGGTTCGTGGGCCTCGCGAACTTCACGGAGCTGCTGCTCAGCCCCACGTACCAGCAGGTCGCCCTGCAGACGCTGATCTTCACGGCGCTCACCGTCACGCTCGGGCTGCTGCTCGCGCTGGGCCTCGCGTGGCTCGCCAGCCGCCCCATCCGCGGCGCGGGCGTGTACCGCCTGCTGCTCATCTACCCGTACGCCCTGAGTCCCGCCATCGCGGGGACACTGTGGCTGTTCCTGTTCAACCCCGAAATCGGCGTCGTGAACCAGCTGCTCGGCGCGCTCGTCGGCGTCCGCCCCCGCTGGCTCGACACACCCCTCCTCGCGTTCGGCCTCGTCACGCTCGCCGCCATCTGGAAGGGCCTCGCGTACAACGTCGTCTTCTACCTCGCCAGCATCCAGAACCTCCCCCGCGACGTCCTCGAAGCGGCCGAAATCGACGGCGCCACCCCCACCCAGGTGTTCTGGCGCGTCGTGTTCCCGCTGCTGACGCCCGTCACGTTCTTCCTGGTGTTCACGAACATCGTCGCCGCACTGTTCGACGCGTTCGCCCTCACCGACATCCTCACGCGCGGCGGCCCCTACGCCGGGCACGCGGGCGTCACGACGTTCCTGGTGTACCAGCTGTACCAGGACGGCTTCGTGAACTTCCGCGCGGGCGCCGCCGCCGCGCAGGCCGTGCTGCTCCTCGCGCTCGTGGGCGGCCTCACGTGGCTGCAGTTCCGCTTCGGGGAACGGCGGGTGCACTATGGCGCCTGACACGCCCAGCCGCCGCGTCCCGAACGCGTGGCTGATCCACCTCACCCTGATCGTGGCGGTGCTGCTGGTTGGTGCGCCCCTGCTGTTCGCGCTCGTGAAGGCCACGCAGGAATCCAACGCCGTCCTCAGCCCCAGCCTGCGGCCCGGCACCGCCTTCCTGGAGAACCTCGGGAGCGTCTGGAACGGCGCGCACCTCGGCCGGTACCTGCTCAACAGCCTGATCGTCGCCGTGAGCGTCACCGTCGGCAAGACCGCCCTCGCGCTGCTCGCCGCGCTCGCGTTCGTGCACTTCCGTTTCCCCCTCAAGAACGCCGCGTTCACGCTCGTGCTGCTCTCCCTGATGCTCCCCACCGAAGTGCTGATCGTCGCCCTGTTCGACCTCGTCAGCCGCGACCTGAAGTGGGCGAACAGCTTCGCGGCGATCATCGTGCCGTTCCTCGCGAGCGCCACCGGCACGTTCCTGTTCCGGCAGCACTTCATGAACATCCCGGCGAGCCTCGCGGACGCCGCCCGCATCGACGGCTGCGGTCCCCTGCGCTACCTCTCGCGCGTACTCATCCCCATGAGCTGGAACACCATCGGGGCGCTCGCCGTCATTCAGTTCGTGTCCGCCTGGGACCAGTACCTCTGGCCGCTCGTCATCATGCAGCAGGACGAACGGCAGGTCGTGCAGGTCGGCCTGCGCCGCCTCATCGACGTGGGCGGCCAGACCGACTGGGGCGCCGTCATGGCCGGCGCGATCATCACCATCCTGCCCCCCCTGATCGTCTTCACCGCCCTCCAACGGCAATTCAGCCGCGGCTTCGCCCTCAGCGAGGACAAGTAACCGGCGATCCACCCGGCCTACCCGGCGGGCGGAGACGCACGTGCGTCTCCGCCCGCGCTGCAGCGTCCGCACTCGGCGCATCCCACGAACCCGCCGGGCTTAAGGTGAAGCATGCTGACCTTCGACGACGCGCTGCACCTGGGCTGCGTGAGCCCCGAAGTGGCCCTCCGCATTTTCGACGCCCTGCCACCCCTGGACACCACCGCGCTGCGCGGCACGTGGCGCGGCGCGGAATTCCCCACCGGGCACCCCATGGACGGCCTGCTGAGCGCCACCGGCTGGTACGGCAAGGCCTTCCACGATGACGAATCCGTGCACCCGCTGCTGTTCCGCGGCGCGCACGCCGAAGACATCTTCCCCATCGACCCGGCACGCGTGCCCTTCAGCGTCCGCGTGCCCCGGCACCTGCCGTACCGCGCACTGATCACCGCCGCGCGGCCCCTGCTGCAAACGCCGCGGTACACGGCCCGGCTGCGCATGACGTTGTACCGCGGACGCGTGAGCGCCACCATGATCTACGACCGTCAGCCGATCCACGACGTGTTCCGCCGCGTGAACGACCGGACGGTGTTGGGCGCCATGGACGCGCGCGGGTTCGCCGCGCCGTACTTCTTCGTGCTCCGCCAGGAGCGCCCCTAACGCCCCCGGGTGTGGGCACCCGCATCCTCAAGCAGGGGCGGTGCGCTTTCTCATGGCCTGCACCCAGACCGACACCGCAGGAGGGTATGCAGCGACACGTCGTGCCCGCCGTGACGTTCCACTATGTCTCCTGTCGCGCTTGCGATTGACTACGCACCCGTGAGCGGGCGCACCTGTATGCTCGCGCCTGATGCTGAGGTTTAATCATGCAGGTCGGGCTCAAACACTGACGGCGCCGCTGATTTTCTGGGGTGCAGTCAGCGGCTGACCTTTCCGTTCCGGGCGTTTGAAGTCCTGCTGATGGGCGCAGCCGTCTCCGTTCCGTCACGCCCATCGGGGGTCAGGAGCTGCCAGCCGTGTTGAGGTGGGCGCGGATGACCTGCGCGGCGGTGTCCAGCAGGGCACGGTCGCTTTCTCGCCAGGTCACACGGCCAGGTTCGGGTGTGCGGAACAGTGCCAGAAGGTACGTTACGCCTCCCCACGTCCCGAACGGTACCCACGCGGCAGCCCGCCATCCCGCATCCAGCGCTTCCGCGGCAGGGTCTGGGTGCTGGCGGTAGTCCTCGTAGTACACGGGCCGCCCGAGGGGCGTGCGGTCCGCGTTCAGCGTGTGACGGGTGCGGTCCAGAGCCGAAGCAAAATCCTGAAGCGCATCAGGGGGCGTCGTGGTGGTGCGCAGCTCCGCCGTGTGGACCGCCACGCCATGATCCGCGACCAGCCCTGCCCACGCGGCGCCCAGGGCTCCGGCCAGCAGCATGCCGATCTGCTGCAGTTGCTCTTCGGGCTCGAGGGGCAACGACAGCAGGTCCCGCACGCCGTCGAGCGTGCGCGCGTACTGCACCATGCGTCGCTGCTCGGCATGTTGCAGGGTGTGCGCGTCCACAGTCCGACGTAGCCGGGCCAGCTCAGCTCGCAACTCCAGTTCCGTGACGGTGAACGCCGCGAGGTCCTGCAGGTTCTGCAGGTCCTCATCGGTCAGGGTGCGCGGCGCCACATCCGTGACGCACAGCGTGCCAATGCGGTGGCCGCCCGGCGTGCACAGGGGCGCCCCGGCGTACAGGCGGATATGCGGGTCGCCCTGCACCATCGGGTTCGTTTCGAAGCGCGGGTCCAGCTGCGCGTCCGGCACGACCAGCGGTTGATCCTGCAGGACCGTCCACGCGCAGAAGGAGTGCGATCGGTCGGCTTCCGGGCCGGGCAGGCCCACGTACGATTTCGCCCACTGGCGGTCCACCGCCACGAAATTGATGGCTGCGACCGGCGTGCGGAACAACCGGGCGGTGAGCCGGGTGATGCGGTCGAACAACTCCTCGGGCGGCGTGTCGAGCACCTGGTACCGGGCGAGGTCCAGCAGTCGGGCGGATTCGTCGGGTGGGAGTGGCGCGCCAGTCATGGGGCAGCCTATCCCGCTGGGCGTCAGCTGCACAGTTGGAAAATCACACGAGGCTGAAACGGCCTCTTGCGAGCCGCATCAGCGAACATCTGGGCTGCACGTTTGGTATCGCCCTCAAGTCATCCGGGACCACATGAGGCCAACCATCAACCTGAGGGCCATTGAGGAATACGTTGGGCATTGGTGTCATCCATGACCCGGTTGCGGCCATTCGCTTTGGCTTGGTACAGCAGTTCATCCGCGCGTCGCAGGGCTTGTTCCCCAACGGGCACGAGCCCTCCGGACATGGTGAGGGCCGGTCCTGGGAGAGCAGCGTACAGTGCGAGGGAGGACTCGACGTGCGCGCGAATGCGTTCGGCGACGCTTACCGCTTTTGTTGGTGGACAGTCACGGAGGAGCACCACGAATTCCTCACCGCCCAGGCGGTACACGTCATCGCCTGGGCGCGTGGCCTCGCGGAGGATCGTCACGAAGGCCTGCAGGACCCGGTCGCCAACGTCATGCCCGTGGGTGTCGTTCACGCGCTTGAAGTGGTCGAGGTCCAGCAGCAGCAGACAGGCCTCGTCCGCGCGGGGGAAGTCCAGCTCGAACTGGCGCCGGTTGTACGCGCCGGTAAGGGCGTCCGTGAAGGCCAGGGAGCGTAGGCGGTGCGCCTGCGCGAGAGCTTTGAGGCGCGTCTGTCCCGCCAGTTGTCCGAGGATCAGGCCGATGGCGCTCAGGACGGTCAGGGCCGCGTAGGCGGCGAAGGCGTACGCGAATGGCTGGTCTGCCACTTCAAAGGCAACGAACAGCGGAAGGGTCGCCCAGGCGAACAGGACGAGCGCCACCCAGGGTGTGCGGGTCAGGGAGATGCCCGGGGTGGCGCTGAGGTTCAGCCAGGTGCCGCGCGGCGCGGCGAAGATCGCGATGATCAGGAGTTGCGCCAACGCGGGGATGGCGCCGGCGCCGCCCAGCAGCAGGCGGTATACGGCGATGGGCGCCGCAACGGCGAGTCCGGCGAGGCGGCC